>CALKXH010000114.1 GCA_938005675.1 uncultured Anaerolineae bacterium | reverse complement strand
TCGGCGGCGGTAGCCAAACTCTGAGGCGGCATGGCGGCACTCTCCCTGCGTGAGCAACGTTCCCGACTGAGCGCGCTGCTGGACGTGACTAGCCCAGTCGATGCGCCCACAGCCTACTACGCGCTCGATCACGATCCCAAGCGCTCGGCGCTCGCCCTGCGCAGCGATGCAAACGGCGCGCCCATCGGCTTCGTCGGGCGCTTCCAGACTGGAATCGACCTGTTCCGTCCGCTGGTGGTGATGCAGTGCCGCCAAGCTGAGGTCGCCGCCGATCTGATGGCAGAGGTGCTGACCGAAGGGCGAGAGTACCTGTTCTTCAGCAACTTGAATCAGCTGCCGCTGGTGGGCGGCAGCTTGCAGCTGGGCAATCAGCGCGTCCTCTCGATTTACGTCCTCGATTTAGCGCGCTTCAAGCCTGAGATCAACGTGCTGGTGCGCCTGAAGACCGCCCCGAACGGCACGCCCCTCGCCGAGATCAGCAACGGCGGCTATCGGGCGGTGGCGGGCGTCAACTGGCAGTCCTCCGGCTTCGCCGAGATTTACGTCCACGTCGATCCCGAAGTGCGCGGGCGCGGCTGGGGGCGCAGCGTGGCGATGGCGTGTACTGAGCGCGTGCGCGCCAGCGGGCGCGTGCCGATCTATCTGGTTGAGCCGAGCAATGCCGAATCGGTCAAGTTGGCGGAGAGCATCGGCTACCGCGATACTGGCGCCCGCCAAATCTTCGCCGAGGCGCTCTATTTAGGGCATCCCGCCCGCAAAGCGAGGGGAACATGAGCGTTAAAGCCGAGTTGTTGATGCCCGACGGCTTCCTGTGGGGCTGCGCGACGGCAGCCCATCAAGTCGAGGGCGATTCAGTCGACGATTGGTCGCAGTGGGAGGAAGGCGTCGGCAGAATCTATCAGAATCAGCGCAGCGGCGCCGCTTGCGAGTGGTGGCGCGGGCGCTTCCTTGAGGATTTCGACCGCGCCGCCACCATGCGCAACAACGCGCAGCGCATCTCCATCGCGTGGAGCCGCATCGAGCCAAAAGAGGGGCAGTTCGATGAGTCCGCCCTCGGGCGCTACCGCGAGATGCTGGTCGCCCTGCACGACCGCGGCATGAAGCCGATGGTCACGCTGCACCACTTCACCAACCCGATCTGGTTCGCCGAGCGCGGCGGCTGGCTCAAGGACGACGCGCCGTCGCTCTTTGTGCGCTTCGTCCGCCGCGCCGTGGAGGGCTTGGGCGACCTCTGCCAGCTGTGGTGCACCATCAATGAGCCGATGGTCTACGCGGCGCAGAGCTACCTGCTCGGCTACTGGCCGCCCGCCCTGAAAAGCATGAAGGCAACCGCCCAAGTCGGCGCGAATCTGCTGCGCGCGCACGCCGCCGCCTATCACGCCATCAAGTCCATACAGCCGAACAGTCAGGTCGGCTATGCGCACCATCATCTGGGCGTGCAGCCGAAAGCGCCCGCTTTCTGGCATCGCATCGCCGCTCAAGCCATTGACCGTCTGATGAACCGCGCCTTCAACGAGGCGTTGCTGACGGGCGTCTTCAAAATCCCCTTCGCCCCGCCGATCTCGGTTGCCAGCGCCAAAGGCGCCCTCGATTGGCTGGGCGTGCAGTACTACCAAGAGCGCTTGGCAACCTTCAATCCGCTCAAGCTGGGGAATGCCATCGGCATGGAGAAACCCAAAGGCGTGCCCGTCGGACCGAAAGATTGGGGCGGGCTGATGCCGCAGAACCTGTTTGGCGTGATCGAGCGGCTCTACAAGCGCTACGGCAAGCCGATCTACGTCACCGAGAGCGGCGTGCCAGACCCTGAAGATGCCTTGCGCCGTCAATGGATCGTCGAGAGCGTGCGCGCCATCTGGAAGGCGCTCGGCTTCAACTATCCGGTGCGCGGCTACTTCTTCTGGTCGCTGCTGGATAACTTCGAGTGGGCGGAGGGCTACGATCCGCGCTACAGCTTTGGCTTATACCAGACCAACTTCGAGACTCAGCAGCGCACGCAGCGGCTGAGCGCCGTGCTATACCGCGAAATTTGCGCCCTGAACGGGCTGAGCGCCCAGATCGTCGAGCAGTACGTCCCGGAGCTGCTGCCGAAGCTCTTCCCCGCCGCTGAGGGCGCGCCGCAAGTGCGCCTCTCGGAGCGTTAAAGCAGCTTGCTCAGATTATCGATCAGCAGCACGGCTGCCAAGCCGATCACGAACAGGGCGAAGGCGCGGCGCAGCTGATCGGGCTTCAGCTTGCCCGTCAAGCCCGCGCCGATGACCGTACCGAGCAAGCCGGCGCCCACGAAGGTCGCGATCATGCCCACATCGAGCGCCGTCTTGCCCAAGTGACCGAGCAGACCCGCTGCGCTGTTCATGGCGATGATCACCAGCGACGTGCCGACGGCTTGGCGCATCGGCAAGCCGAGCAGCATCACCAGCGTTGGCACGATCAGGAAGCCGCCGCCCACGCCCAAGAAGCCCGTCAGCGCGCCGACCGCCGCCCCGCCGATCAAGACTTTGCGCCAGCATAGCTCAGCGGCTTGCGCGCTCGCCTCGCCGCTTTTGCGCAGCATCAGCGCCCCGACCACCAGCATCAGCAGCGCGAAGGCGATCATCAGCGCCTCTGAGGGAAAAAATCTGGAGAAGTTGGCGGCGAGGTAGGCGAACACCATGCCCGCGCCGCCGAACAGGACGGCGATCTGCCAATTGACCGCCCCCTTCGCCCGATGCAACAGAACTCCCAGCGCGCTGTTGGCGCCAACGATGACCAGCGAGGCGGTCACGGCGGCTTGAGGCGTCTGCCCGACGAGGTAGACCAGCATCGGCACGGTCAGGATCGAGCCGCCGCCGCCCAGCAAACCCAACATCAGCCCAACCGTCAAGCCCAGCACGCCATCCAGCAGAAGGCTCTCAAGGCTCACGGCGTCTTCTCCATGTGCGCTCTCCCGCGCTCAGTGGGCAGGCGCTGCATCCACGCCGCCTTGCTGTCGGGCAAATTCATCACCTGCGCGTAGCCCTGCGCCCGCAGCCAGCTGGCTGCGATCTGCGAGCGGTAGCCGCTGGCGCAGTAGACCACAATCGGCTTGTCGCTCGGCAGCTCGGCAAGGCGGCGCGGCAAATGCCCGACCGGGATGTTGTGCGCGCCGCTGATGTGCGCCTCGGCGTACTCAGTCGCGCCGCGCACATCCAGCAAGAAGACCTCGCCTAGCCGCCCCGCCAAGCTCTCAGCGTCGATCAGCGGCAAGGTATCGGTTTGCCCGTGCAGCGCGTTGCCCGTGAAATAGCCGCGCACGTCATCCACACCGATGGCGCGCAGGGCGCTCAGCAGCTCTGGCAGGTCTAGGTCGCGCTCAGCCACGAAGTAGAACGGCTTGTTGTAGTCCACGAACCAACCGACGTAAGTGCTGAAGTTCGGGCTGGTGGCGGGGATGCTGATCGTCTTGGGGATGTGCGCCCTGCGAAAAGACTCCTCAGAGCGGAAATCCGCCACGAAAGCGCCTTCAGCCAGCAGCGCATCCAGCTGAGGACGCTCAAGGCGCTGCGGGACGGGCAGCTCGCTGCGCAGGGCGGCGCCGTACTTGTTGACGTGCTTCATCTGCGCGAAGTAGCGCGGCGCCTCCGGCTGACCCTCTAGCAGCCATGCCACGAACGCCGCCTCATCCTCGAATTGGAAAGCGGGATTGAAGAGTTTCTCATAGCCGAGCGTGGTGGTCGGCACGGCGCCGAGCGCCTTGCCACACGCGCTGCCCGCCCCGTGACCGGGAAAGATTTGCAGATAGTCGGGCAGGTGCTTGAAGCGCTGCACGGTGGCGAACTGCTGTCGCGCGCCAATCTCTTTCGTGCCGAGCATGCCTGCGGCTTCTTCTAGCAGGTCGGGGCGCCCGACGTCGCCCACGAACAGGAAGTCGCCCGTGAAGACGCCGAAGGGTTTATCGGCGACGGCGGTATCGGTGATCATGAAGCTGAGATGCTCAGGCGTGTGACCGGGCGTGTGCAGCACCTCCACCTTCACCTTGCCGACCATCCACCAATCTCCCTCGCGCAGCAGCACAGCGCCCGCCGAGTCGGCGTAGGCGTACTTCCACTCAGGCGTCCCCATGTCGCTCAGGTAGAGCGTGGCGCCGCTGAGGGCAGCCAGCTCGCGCGCACCGCTGACGAAGTCGGCGTGGATGTGCGTCTCCGTCACGTGGGTGACGCGCAAGCCGTGCGCCGCCGCCGTCGTGATGTACTGTTCCACGTCGCGCTCTGGATCGATCACCAGCGCCTCGCCCGTGGCGGCGCAGCCCACCAGATAGGAGGCTTGCGCCAAGCGTTCATCGTAAAAGTACTTGATCAGCATGGTCACTCCACCTTTCCGCCGCCCAGTCGCCAAGCCAGCGTGCCGCCCTTCAAGTTGTAGACCTCGCCGTAGCCGTTCCGCACGAGGATATCCGCGCCCGCCCTGCTGCGATTGCCAGTGGCGCACACCACGACCACGGGCTTGCCCTGCGGAATCTCGCCCAGACGGCGCGCCAACTGATCGAGCGGGATGTTCAGCGCGTTGGGTATGTGTCCGCTCGAAAATTCGCTCGTCGTGCGCACATCCACCAAGACGTGATCCGCCTCAGGCTCGTAGTAGCGCTGACGATATTCCTGGATGCTCAAGTTGCCGTACGCGGTTGGCTTCTGCCTGAATAGAAAGCTCATGATCGACCGTTCTCCCCTTCTTTCAACGTTGAATCGGATAGCCTTGCGCTTGCCACGCGATGATTCCGCCTAGATCGTACACGCTCTCGTAACCGACGCTGCGCAACAGACGCGCTGCCGCCGCGCTGCGATTGCCGCTGCGACAATACAGCACGATGGGCAGGTCTCTTGGCACTTCGGCGAGGCGCTGCGCCAACTGCTCGACGGGGATGTTGGCTGCGCCTGCGAGATGCCCGCTCTGAAACTCGCCGACCGTGCGCACATCCAAGAGTAAGTGCGGCACGGCGCTGAACTGCGCCACGTACTCCGACGGGCTGAGCAAGCCGCCGCGCGCTGCTGCGCCGACCGTCGGCGCGCCGCCGCTCGCCATGCCGCTCACCACGAGCGCTGCCACGATCACCAGAATGCCTGCGCCAAGCGCGATCAGCGCCTTGCTCGCTAGGTTCGGCTTCGCTCTGCCTGTAGAGCGCTTGTTGCTACTCATCAGCTGCTCCTGATACATTTATTTGTGTCGTTGGGCTGTTTTTCAAGCAAGACTATAGTTCAAACTAAGCGCTTTTGGCAGCCCGAAAGCCTTATTCCCATCGTAAGTGAAAGCTTATTTAACTGAACCCTATGCCCTACGATCCGTTTCTCTATCGCTCACCCGAAGGCTACGCCGTGTTGGAGAGATGGTACGACGAGGCGCTGAGCGCCTTCCGCGTGCCGATCACCACTCGCTACATCTCGACTCGTTTCGGTCAGACGCACGTGATCGGCGCAGGAGCGGAGTCAGCGCCACCGCTGGTGCTGATTCACGGCTATGGGGCAGGTTCACCCTTGTGGCGGCAACAAATCGAGGGGCTGGCGGCGCATTATCGCCTGTACGCGCCCGATTGCGTCGGACAACCGGGCAGGAGCGCCACCACGCCGCCCAGCTTGCTGGACGATGGCTGGTCGTGGTGGCTGCAAGACGTGCTGGACGGGCTAGAGCTACAGCGCGCGGCTTTGGCGGGGACGTGCCTAGGCGGCTGGATGGTGATGCGCTTCGCCGCCTTTGCGCCAGAGCGGGTCAGCCACGCGATTTTGCTCAGCCCGGTCGGCATCGCGCCTTTTCGCATCTATTGGCGCAGCGGCGTGCCGCTGGTGCTGAATCTGCACAACGATCCGAGCTATTTCGGTCAGCGCCTGATGCGCATGGTCTTCGTGCCGCCGCGCAGCAACTTGAAGTTCAACCGCGAGGTCTTCTACGCGCTCAGTCTCGTCGTCAAGCACTATAACGCCGGCGCGTTGGCGGGCATGAGCGCCAAGCCGACTCTGCGCGAGGTCTTACGCGGTACGCGGGCGTTGATCAAGTTCGTGCGCGGCGAACCGAGTCGGGTTTTGCGCGAGGTGCGCCCGCCGACCTTGCTTTTAGTCGGGCAGTACGAGGGCATTTTCGATGCCTCTAAAGCCGTGCGGCGCGCTATACGCCACATGCCGAATGTGCGCGCCGAAATCCTGCCGAACGTCGGTCACGCCGCCATTTACGACGCCGCCGAGCAAGTCAATGCGCGCATTCATCAGTTCCTGAACTCCGCCTAGCTCTCTATACGTTTTTCACAACTCAGCAAGGCGTCTTCAGTTGACAGGATTGTCGAGACGCTCTATCATTGTGAAACAATAAATACGCGACAAGTCCCCTTGTCAATTTTTTTGAGAGAAGACCGTTATATAGGGGCGTGCTACTGCGCAGCATTTTTTGCGTATAATGCAGAGTAAACTAGCCGCCCCTATGACGTGACCGCATCGAAAATGGCACGAGTTGGGATGAGAGGAAGCGACTTTACACATGGTCACGCTGCTTTTGATAGAAGACGATCACAACGCGGCGCGGATGGTCGCCAAGATATTGACCCCGCACGGCTTTGAAGTTCACCACGCCCCCAACGGCTTGATGGGCTTGCGCCTCGCCCGTGAGGTCAACCCCGATGTGATCCTCGTGGATATGGACTTACCCGATCTGGAAGGCAAAGTGGTGGTCTCGCGGCTGCGCGGCTCGCCTGAGGCGAAGGGCTTGCCGATCATCGCCTTCACGGCGGAATGCAGCTTGCGCGCCAAGCGGCTCGCCATTGCCTTCGGTTGCGATGCTTTCATCAGCAAGCCGATTGACACACGCACTTTTCCAGACCAACTGCGCCAAATCATGACACAGCACAAAGAAGGGAAGACGCATGTCGGCAAAGCGGATACTCTACATTGAGGATAACTACCAGAATCGACGCCTCGTACGCAAAATTCTGGTGGCGGCGGGCTACGAGGTCATCGAGGCGGAAGATGGCTTGACGGGCATCGCAGTCGCCAAGCGGGAAGTCCCCGACCTGATCCTGATGGATATCAACATGGCGGGCATGGACGGCATGGAAGCCACTGCCATCCTCAAGAGCTCCGAACTCAAGCACATCCCGAT
Organism: uncultured Anaerolineae bacterium; assembly: GCA_938005675.1. Lineage (GTDB taxonomy): Bacteria > Chloroflexota > Anaerolineae > Aggregatilineales > UBA2796 > CP2-2F. Next base: position 44,483 of record CALKXH010000114.1, on the reverse strand, counting down.
CATCGCGCTGACCGCCGCCGCCATGAAAGGCGACCGCGAGCGCATCATGGCGTCCGGCTGCGACGAATACATGCACAAACCGATCAGTCGGCTTGAGCTGTTGCAGACGGTCGCCCGTTTCCTGAGCTGATCGAAGCTCGGCACTCATCCGAACGCCGCACGACTTTTTATCCGTGCGGCGTTCGTCATGCCTGCCCGTTGCGCTCGCGCAGATACTTTTCGCGGTTGGCGCCGCGCGCAATCTTGCCGCTGCTGGTCTTGAGCAGCCATTTGGCGTCCACAATGTAGACGTCGCCCAGCGTGACTTCGGTCTGCTGCGCCACGCGCATACGCACCTGCCGCGCGATCTCAAAGCGCGCGTCCTCGTCGTCGGTCTCAGCCTCGCAGACCATCACAATCGATTCCGTACCAAGCCGCTCATCCTCCACGCCGAAGGCGACCGTCCGACCGGCTTTGACGCCCTCTACCTCGCTGGCAATTGCCTCTAGGTCTTGCGGGTAGATGTTCTTGCCGCCCACGATGATCAAGTCTTTCTTGCGCCCGGTGATGTACAGCTCGCCATCGGCGATGTAGCCGTAATCGCCCGTCAGATACCAGCCGTTGAAGAGCGCCTGCTCGGTCAGGTCGGGGCGGCGATAGTAGCCGCTCAACATGCTATCGCTGCGGACTGCCACCTCGCCGACGTGCCGCTCGGGCAAGGGCTGCCGCGCCTCATCCACGATTTGAATCGCGCAGTTGGGGATCGGCGTGCCGCACGAGAGCATCTCAACGGCTAACTCGCCCTCCCGCGCTGGGCGCGCCACGTGCTGGGCGCTGAGCGCCTCGCGGCTGATCAGGTCGATGTTGGGGAGCGAGTCGATGCCGCCTTGCGTCACGGCGAAGGTGTTCTCCGCCATGGCGTAGCAGGTCGCCAGCATCTCAAGCTTGACGCCGTAGGGCGCGTAGCGCGCCGCGAATTGGCGGTGGCTCTCAGCGCGCATCGGCTCGGAGCAGTTGATGAAGGCGCGCATACTCGCCAAACTGACGCCCTCCAGGGCGTTATCGCGCACGCGCTGCGCTAAAAAGTTGTAGGCGAAGTTGGGCAGCCAGCACAGCGTGCCGCGATATTGGCTGATGGCGTGCAGCAGCACTTTCGGATCGCGCACCCAGTGATGCGGTGAGATCAGCACCAGCGGGATGCCCTGCACCAAGGGCAGCACAAACGCCGCGATCAGCCCCATATCGTGGTAGAGCGGCAGCCATGAGACGATGCAATCGTCCTCGCGCAGGCGGATCGCCTCGCTATAGCTGGCAATCTGGTTCAGCACGGCGCCATGCGAGAGCGCCACGCCTTTCTGCAAGCCAGTTGTGCCGCTGCTGTGCTGCAAAAAGGCGATATCCTCGCCGCGCACCTCAAAGTTGAAGTGCGGCGCGCCCTCGCTGGGCTGCAGCGCCGCCTCGTTCACAATCGGCACGCCCGTGTTCAGCGCAGCCAGCGACTCGGCATACTGCGCCGAGGCGATCACGACTTTGGCGCCCGAATGGCTGATCAGCAGGCGCACGCGCTCAAAGTACAGGGCAGGATCGAGTTTATCTGAGAGGAATGGGAAGATCGAGGGCATGGCGCCCAGCATCAGTGCGCCCCAGAAGGCATACAGCAGCGCCTCGGAGTGATCCATGACGAGGATGGCGAGGTCGTGCCGTCCGATGCCGATGCCGCGCAAAGTGGCGGCGTAGCGGGCGGCATTATCGAAGAAAGCGCGGTAGCTGATCGGCTTGTGCGGCGCGTTGCCCGACGGCACGAAGATCACGGCGTCGGCATCGGGACGCTCGTGGTAGTGCTGGGCGGCGCGCTCCAGCAGACTCTGATAGGCAGCGCGCGTATGGCGCAGGACGAATCTAGCGGTGTGCTGCGACATAATCGGCGATCATCCGCACCGTGTCCATATTTTCGACGGTCATATCGACGTCGTCGGGGCGGAAGCCGTAGGTCTCCTCGATGAAGAGCTGGACTTCCACCAACGAGAACGAGTCCATCAAGCCGCCCTTGATCAGCGAGTCGTCGTCGCCTAGCTTGTAGTTCGGGCGGCGCAGGATGTTGTTCAGGATGAAAGCGCGCACGGCGTCACGAATTTCGGCGCTCATAGGCGTTGTGTGTCTCTCCAAGTTTCGAAAGCTGGCGGCTATTGTAGCTTGGAGCGGGCGCGCGGCAAAAAAAGAGGCGCTCAAGGCGCCTGTGGGTGTGGGTCGTAGAAGACTCGAACTTCTGACCTCGTCGATGTCAACGACGCGCTCTAACCAACTGAGCTAACGACCCGTCTATGCTCACCATTATAGAGCGATCAACGGCGCTTGGCAAGAGCCAACTCTGCTGAATGTGCGTTATAATCGGGCGCTGAGGATTTGTGAGAAATGCACGATGTGTGGTCGATATAGCCTTGCCACGCCGCCCGATCAGCTCGCCGCGCACTTCGGAGCGCCCTTGCCGCCCGAATGGCAACCCAATCCGAACGCCGCGCCCAGCCAACACTTGCCCGTCCTGCTGGCAGACGTGGGCTTTACCCTGATGCAGTGGGGCTACACGCCCAGCTGGGCAAAGACGCGCCTGATCAACGCCCGCGCCGAGACGCTGACCGAAAAACCGACCTTCCGCGCCGCCTTTCAGAGCCAACGCTGCCTTGTGCCCGCCGACGCCTTCTACGAATGGCAGACTCTGCCCAACGGCACAAAGCAGCCGATGCGTTTCGCCCTCCATGACGGCGCGCCCTTCGCCTTCGGCGGGCTCTGGCTGCGAGAGCGCGACTCGCCGCCCGCCTTCGTGATCATCACGACGGCGGCGAACGCGCTGATCGCGCCGCTGCATCACCGAATGGCGGTCATCTTGTCGCCTGAGCGCTACGCCGCGTGGCTAGACCCCGCCACGCCGCTCAGAGCGCTTCAGGAGGCGCTCCGCCCCTACCCAGCCGAGCAGATGACCTACCAACCCGCCGATCCCGCCGTCTTGCGCCGCTTCACCTGACCTGAGAGTGATTCGCCCATGCGCCGAATGCTGCCTTGCTTGATCTTGCTGTTCGCCATCGCTTGCGGCAACGCGCCGCAGCCCGCCCCGCCGACTCGTGCCGCCCTCTTCACGCCCGCAGGCGAGCGCCTGCCCAGCGGCAGCCTGATCGTCGTTCAGGGCGGTCAAGAACGCGCCATTCTGCCCGATGGACGCTCGATAGCCCTCGCCGAGCCGCAACAAGGCTCGCGCGGAGCGCCCAACGGCGCCTACGGCGTCGCTCTTGCGCCTAACGGGGGCGCTTTTGACCTTGCGCTGGTGGATTACAGCCAAAATCCGCCGCGCGTCCGCGAGATTCCCGAAGGGCGCGCCTTGATTAACCCGATCATCCTGTGGCAGCCCGACTCGTCAGGCTTCGCCTTCTACGACCTGCCGCTGGAAGGTAACCCTTCCAGCAACGCAGGGACGCTCTACTACTACAACCTGAGCGAGGAACGCAGCCGCCCCTTGCTGAATGCTGAACAAACGGGCGGACGGCGTGCAGCGGCGCTGGCTTTCTCGCCCAACGGCGTGTACCTGCTCTACAGCTTGCTGAGCGAGGACGCCGAGGCGATTGGCGCGCAGGTCGGGGCGGGCTACGTGATCAACTTGCGCGTCGGGCAACCAGTTGTGCTGCCCAACGAGGCGCTGATCGACTTCAGCAGCTGGCTGGGCGATAGCAGCGGCTTCTTGAGCCTGCGCAGCGATCCACAGACCGGGCGCGGCACGTTGCGGCTCTACCGCCTGACGCGGCTGGGCGAGCCAGAACAGCTGGCGGCTGAGGACGAAAGCGTGCAGCTCGCTGCCAGCGCGCCCGATGGGGCGCAGATTGCGCTCGCCGTGCGCACAGCGGAGGGACTCTCGGCGTTGCGCCTCCTCTCGCTCGAAGATGGATCGATGCGCGAGGTGCATCGCCTTGAACAAGGGCAGCGCCTCACAGTGTTGCTCTGGGCGCAGCCTGAGAGCATTCACTTCGGCGTGGCGAGCGCCGAGGGCGAGCGAATCTGGCGCATCGCGCCCGACGGCGATGAACCAACGCCCATCGCTGAAGGTCAGCTGCGCCACATCGTGCGCTGAATCTGCAGGACGTACTGACCAATGGACGACATCATCAATCGCAAGCGCAAAGGGATGGGCTGCTGGCTGATCGTGCCGCTCGTCTTCGCTTGCATCGCGGCGACGACCGTCGCGCTGGATCGGCTGTGCGTGGAAGTGCTGCGATGGCGCATCCCCGTGCATCCTGAGGCGCGCATCGTCCGCCAAACTTATAACTTTCTGACCCCTAACGGCTTGGGACAGAGCGTGACTACGTACTTCGTCACGGGCGATCCGCGCGAGGTCGAGTCGTGGTTCAATCGGCAAATCGGCGAGCGGCTGCGCGCCCTAGAGAAAGAGCCTGAGCGCTCGTTCTACTACAACATCAGCGCGGTCGCTAAGAGCGTGGGCTACGCCGAAGACGGCGAGAACACGCAATTGATCGTGATCGCACAGTGCTTGAGCAGTCGGGGTGAGTGAAGGGGGCTGTAGAGCAAACGCCCTACAGCCTTTTGCTCAGACGATCTGCAAGAGGTTGAACAGATAGCCAATCGAGATGATGGCAATTGCCACCACGCCGACGAAGATGGCGATCAGGCGCGGCTTCAGCACCTTGCGCAGGATGATCAGCTCCGGCAGGCTGAGCGCCACCACTGACATCATGAACGCCAACGCCGTGCCGAGCGCCACGCCCTTGCCCAGCAAGCTGCTGATCACAGGGATGATGCCGGCGGCGTTCGAGTAGAGCGGAATGCCGACTACCACCGCAATCGGCACCGACCACCACGCGCCCGTGCCCAGCGCCTCAGTCAGGGCGCCCTCAGGCACGAAGCCGTGAATGAACGCGCCGATCCCGATCCCGATCACTACAAACAGCCAGACCCTGCCCACGATCTCACGCGTGGCGGCTAGGGCGCGGTCGACGCGCTCCGACCAGCTGGGGCGCTCCGCCACGTCGAGCGATTGCCCCTCGTTGCGCTTGAGGGCGTAGACGAACGGCTCAACGTAGCGCTCCAGCTTGAGCCGACCTAGCACGATGCCCGCCACCACCCCGATCAGAATGCCCGCCGCTAGGTACAGCACCGCGACCTGCCAACCGAACAGACCCAGCAGCATTACAAAGGCGACTTGGTTCATGATCGGCGAGGTGATCAGGAATGAGAAAGTGATGCCCAGCGGGATGCCCGCCTGCACAAAGCCGATGAAGAGCGGCACAGATGAACAGGAGCAGAAGGGCGTCATCGCGCCGAAGATCGCCGCCAAGAGGTTGCCTGTCCCTTCGCCGCGCTTCTCCATGAAGACGCGCACGCGCTCCACGTCGAGGAAGGTCTGCGCCAACGTGATCAGGAAGATCATGCCGGAGAGCAGCAGCAGCAGCTTCGGCACGTCGTAGATGAAGAACGCCAGCGCCTCGCCTAGGTGCGAGCCGCGCTCCAGCCGCAGGAGCTCATAGGTGAACCACTGGCTGAACGGCTCTACCGCACTGTAGGCGACGAACCAAAGCACAGCTCCCAACGCCAACCAGATGCCAATTGGCATGGACAGGCGCATGGAGAAAGTGTTCCTCATGGCATTAGCCCTCTGCTGCGCTCTGCAGCCACTTGGCGATCTCGCTCTCAGTGGGGATGCGCCCTGCCGAGACAACTTTATCGCCCACCACCAAGCCCGGCGTGGCGAGGATGTTATACTTCATGATCTCTTCGTAGTCGACCACCTTCTCCAGCTCGATGGCGATCTGGCGCGTCTGTGCCACTTTGCGCACCATCGCCTCCAGGCGCTGACAGTTCGAGCAGCCCGGCCCGAGCACCTTGACGTTCAACATGGTTTCACCTCGTTACTTTTGCAGGAGATGCTTCAATTATGTGGCTAGGCGTGGCAGGCGTGCAGTGACAAAAATCATCCGCACGCCGTGATGTCTATCCACACTCTGAACAATTTGACGATATCTATCTGGTTTTTCTTACCAAAGGCACGCCGCGATTTTCTTGTGAGGCGCACACGACAAGAATGTGGTATAATGCTCTCGCAGTAGCCATTCTAGTTGGAGGCGCAACGCATCTCGATGTCCATCTTGCCCGGACTTGACTTCTTCAACCGCCTCGCTGAGCGCTCGGATAACTACGCAGGCATGATCAGCGACCTGATCGAGCAGGCAAACACCAACTATCTTCGCTACCTCGCTGCCGCTGCCACCACCGATATCGAAGAAGCCTGGCAACGCTTTCACGAGAGCTTCGCTCTTGAGCATGATATCGATACGCTCTCAAGGCTCTACGAGCTGGTGCGGCGCAACTCAATCCGCGATCTGGCTTCCTAAACGCAGAACCTGAGACTTTTGGCAATCGGCACGAGCGTGGTAAAGTCACTGCCACGCTCGTGCTTTTTGTGGAAATTGCCAATGAACCGCAGCGCCCTGCAAGCGTATTTCCGTTTAGGGATGTTGATCGTCGTCGGATCGGTGTTATTATTGGTGGTGCAGCAGCCCGATACGGCTGAATACGTCGTGACCGTGTTGAGCTTGTGCATCGGCGCTGCCTTGATAGCGCTAGTCGCCCTTGTGGCGCGCTTCCTGTGATCCACTTCACTTCGTCAGGAGAGTTTTCAAAATGAAGCGTTTTTTCAAACCTTTAAGTGTCGTTCTGGTCGTCGTGGCGCTCGTGTTGGCAGGCTTTGCCACGCCCAATCAGGGCGCTCAAGCCCTTGATGCTGATACTTTCTATGGCGGCTGGCCCTACAGCGTGCCGCCTAAGGGTCATCTGAACACCTTTGTGCCAGACGGTCTGGCGTTGGGCATCTACCAAGACTTGCTCGAGCCTTCGATGGCGATGTTCGTCTGGGCAGAGGACTCCTACCGCGGGTTGCTGGCTGAGTCGTGGGGCTTCGAGGGCAACGATACCTATGTCGTGCGCCTGAAGAGCGGCGCTCGCTGGAGCGACGGCAGCCCGGTGACCGCCCGCGACGTGGTGGTGACTTACGCCATCGGTCGGCTGCGCAACTTCGCCGATTACACTTACATCGATACCGTCTCGCAGCGCGATGAGCTGACCGTTGAGTTCAAGCTGAAGAATCCCTCCACGCTTGTCGAGCGCCTGATCCTGCGCACGCGCATCCGCGCCGCTGGCACCTACGGCGCCATCGCTGAGAAGGTTGAGGCGTTCGTGGCGGCGGGCAAAGACCGCGCCGGCGCTGACAAAGCCGAGTGGGATGCGCTAGTGGCTGAGATCAACGACTACCGCCCGGAGAAGATGCTCAGCAGCGGTCCGTACACGCTCGATCTCGCCGACGTGACCGACTCCCAGCTGACCTTGCGCCGCAACGAGTTCAGCGTCTTCAAAGATGCTAAGTTCGATAAGGTCGTGCTGTACAACGGCGAGACCGAAGCCGTCACGCCGCTGTTCTTGGCGAAGGAAATCTACTACGGCACGTACTTTTTCCCACAATCGACTGAGCGCGCCCTGATCGAGGCGGGCTTCACAATCTTGCGCTCGCCCACCTACTCCGGTCCGGGCTTGTTCTTCAACTATGAGCGCGTCCCCGCCTTCCAAGATGTGCGCGTGCGCCACGCCATCGCCTACGCCATCAATCGCGCTGAGGTCGGCGCCGTCTCCTACGGCGATCTGAGCGGCAATCCCGCCAAGTACATGGTCGGCATCAGCGATAGCGCCGTGCCAAACTGGATTCCTCAGGATGTGATCGCCACGCTCAACACCTACGATCACGATCTTGAGATGGCGGCTAAGCTGATGGAAGAGGCGGGCTACACCAAGAGCGGCGGCGTCTGGACGAAAGACGGCAAGCCCTTCGAGGTGGAACTGCTAGTGCCCTCCGACTTCACCGACTGGGTGCCTGCCGGCGAGAACGTCGCCGAGCAGCTGACCAACTTCGGCATCCGCACGTCGGTGCGCGGCACGCCGCGTCCGCAGCAGGTGGCGGACGTGAAAGCCGGCAACTTCGATATGAGCATCTTGCTGTGGGGCTTCCCGAATCCGCATCCCTTCTACGCCTACCGCAACATGTACATCACCAACACGGTCGGCAAGCTGCCCGATGAAAAGGGCGCCAGCATCCCGCTGGTGCAGACTGTTGACGGCGAAGAGTACGATTTCGCCGCGCTGATCGCAGCTTCCGGCAGCGGCATCGACTTCGGTCCGCAGCGCGAGGCGGTCACCAAGCTCGCCATCAGCTTCAACAAGCTGCTGCCCGTCGTGCCGCTGGTGGAACGTCTGGGCAATACGCCGTTCTTGACGGAAGCCTTCGAGAGCGTGCCGCCGCCCGACGATCCGCTCTACATCAACGCCTTCGGGCAGGATAGCTACATCGTGCTGTGGCTGATGGACGGCACGCTGGCGCCCAAGAAGCGCTGAGCGACGCCGAACGCCTTCCAAAATTGAGATAACCTTGTGAGGCGGGCGAAAGCTCGCCTCACTGCTTGTTTTCGGACACTTATGAGACTACGCGCCTATTTGTGAGAGTTGACACAAGCCCAGCTTTGGCTCTACAATTTAACGCAGCGCTGAGGCTCTGCTAGATTGGCAGAGCTTTCCCGTGCTTAAACCAAAGTATCTCCGTGAGGGCTTTTCGCTATGCTGCTGAGGTCGTTTCTGACTGCTATCACGCGCTTATCCCTGCGCTTTAGATGGATCACCATCCTTGTGACCGTCGCCGCGCTGGTGTTGGGCGTGATCGCAGGCATCCAGCTCAACCAAGAGTTCCTGCCCAATATCGAATTTCCACAGACTTTCGTGGTGACGCTGCGTCCGGGCGCTAGCAGCGAAGACCTGCGCGATCTGGTCACCATCCCGCTGGAGCAAGCCTTCGCCGCCATCGAAGGCGTCATCCCGGCGGGCTTGGAGTCGACCACTAGCGCGCCCGTCTCGTTCTTGATCGTGCGCAACGATTACGGCGTGCGCTCGGCGCGCCTGCGCGAGCAGCTGCAAGCCGCCATCGAGCAAGTCATCGCCGATGGCGTGCCCGTCGGCTTGGAGACGACCGCCGATCTGACGCCTGAGATCATGACCAAAGTGTTGCGCAAGGCGCCCAGCATGTTCAAGCACTTCGAGAGCCGCCACTTGCTGGCGATGTCGCCTGAGGTGCTGGAAGCCGCCTTCGCCCTCGATCCGCGCTTCGCCGATCAGCTCGACCTCTTGGCGCGCGATCAGTTGGCTGCTGCGCGCGTGAGCAGCGCCGTGAGCGGCACGAGCGCGCCCGTCGAGCCTGTGCGCCTGCCAGCGGCGTGGCGCATCGTCACAGAGGGACAGGGCGCGAACGTGCCGCGCATCATCAACTTCAACCTGAGCGATATCCCCGTCATCACCTCAAGCGTCTCCAGCACCGACCCCGCCATCACGCCTGAGCAGCTCAGCGAGATCGTCGAGACCGAGCTGATCGCCAAGCTCAGAGAGACGCAGGGCATTGCCAGTGTGCAGCTGGGCGGCGGTCAGCAGATTCCGCCCGAAGTGACTGAGGCAGCGCGCCGCGCCTTGCAGCGCAAAGCCGACGAAGCAGCCAACGGCGGCGTCGGCGCGCCCGGCACGCCCGTGGCGCAGCCCGCCGATTCAGGCGGCGACGGACAGGGCAATCCTGCGCGCAACGCGCCCAGCTTGCCCCCCAGTTGGCTGACCACAGCCCTTTTGCCCATCCCCAACCCCGTCGGGACGCTCCTAGAGCAGCGCTTCGGCATTCGCGCCCAGCTGCGCACCGCCGCGGACTTGCTCACGCTGAGTGACCGCGACGGCAAGCCGCTCAGCCTCGCTGAAGCCCTAGACCGCGTGGCGAACGTGGCGAACGGCGTCACGTACTTGCGCGCCCTCACGCCCGAAATTCTCGCCTATTGGCGCGCCGAAGCCCCCAATTTCAGCGCCGAGCTGAGCGACCGCGCCTTGCGCGCCATCGCCGACTCAGTGCTCTATCACGGCGCGTGGGCGCAGCTGCGCGGTCAGAGCGGCTTCAGCCGCGTGAACAGCCTCGCCGATCTCGCCACCATCAAGGGCAGCGCCGCGGCGACCCTCAACGCAGTGGTGGCTGAGACGCCCGCTGAGCTGCGCAGTTTCGCCGTTCGGCTAGTCGATGCGCTCTCGCCGGAGGCGGTGCGCGTCTTGCTGAGCCTAGAGCCGACTTTCGCTCAAGACCTCTCGCCTGAAGTGCTGCGCTTGATGTCGGCGCAGGCGCTCGCCGCCCTGCCAGAGGGCTTCATCAGCACGTTGAGCGATGCGCAACTGCGCGCCGATCTAGAGGCGATCCTCGCCGATCCGAGCAAAGCCGCCGCTGCCGCGCTCAGCAACGGCGAACAGGAGACTTTCGCCGACGATCCGAGCGCGCCCGCCCTCTCGGCGGCTTGGCAGAACGTGCCGGGCGTCAACTTGCAGCAGGCGGACGATCTGCTCAAGAAGCCGTTCGGGCTGAGCGCCGCCGCCTTCCTGAACGCCATCGCCGCCACGCCGCAAGGCGGACCCGCCCTGATCGCTTCGCTCTCAGCCGACGCCTTGAACTATGTCGGCGCGCGCGATCCGAACTTCTTCGATGAGCTGAGCAGCAGCACCATCCAGATGCTCAGCGCGGAGACTCTGAACGCCTTGCCGCCCGCCGTGCAAGCCCGAGCGCAAGACTTCACGCCCACGCGCAACGTCACGCGCACCAACCAGCGCGAGAGCTTGACCATCATCGTCTTCAAGGCGCAAGATGCTAACACGGTCGCCGTCTCGGATCGCGTCGAGGAGCTCTACCGCGAGGTGCAAGCTAAGCACCCTGAGCTGCAAATCGTGACCGTCTTCGAGTCGGCGGGCTTCATCCGCGAGTCGATTGAGGGCGTGGTGCGCGAGGGCGGCTTGGGCGCGGTCGGCGCGGTGCTGATGATCCTCGTCTTCCTGAACTTCAGCCTGCGCAGCACGTTGGTGGCGGCGGTCTCCATCCCGACCTCGCTGGCGGCGGCGCTGGCTCTGATGTACTGGGTGCCCGGCTCGGTCAACAGCCTGCTGCAGAGCTTGCCACAAAGTCCGGTGGTGGATTTCTTGCTGCGCCTATTCCCCGCCAACATCACGCTGAACATCATGACGCTGAGCGGCTTGACGGTCGCCATTGGGCGCGTGGTGGACGACTCCATCGTGGTGCTGGAGAATATCTACCGCCAGCTGCAGAAAGAAGATATGACGCCGCGCGAGGCGGTCATCAAAGGTACGCGCGACGTCAGCCTCGCCATTTTCGCCGCCACCTTGACGACCGTCGTGGTCTTCTTGCCCATCGGTCTGACGGGCGGCATCATCGGGGAGTTCTTCCTGCCCTTCGGCTTGGCGGTCACTTACGCTTTGGCGGCGTCGTTCGTGGTCGCCATCACCACAGTGCCCGTCCTCGCCTTCATGTTCATCCGCAAGCAGGACGTGCCTGAGGAGAAAGAAGGCTTCTTGGCGCGGCTATACGTGCCGGTGCTGCAGTGGTCTCTGAAGAATCGCCTCGCCGTGCTGGGCATTGCGACGCTCTCGCTCTTGGCGGGCTTGGCGCTCTTCGCCAGCCGCCCGACCACCTTCCTGCCCGCGCTGGGCGAGCCGCAGATCACCATTGACGTGCGCCTGCCCGCCAATACGCCCATCGCTCAAACCGACCTGCTGGTGCGCGAATTCGAGGCATACCTTGAAGAGCTGCGCACGGCAGAGCGGGGCATCAGCCGTTACTTGGTCAATGTGGGCGGCGGCGGCGGCTTCGGCGATATCGCGGCGGCGATTGGCGGCGGCGGCGGCGTGAACGGCGCTCGCGCAGCCATCACAGCCGGCGTCGAGGTGACCGGCGAGGCGCTCAGCGCGCTCACCGCCGAGATTCGCCAGAAGGCGAGCGAGATTTTCGGCGAGGAGAACGTCACGGTCTCGCGCGCTTCGATCAGCGAGCAGGGCTTTGGCGGCTTCGCGGTCGTCGCCAGCGGCGATGAGGCGGATTTGCGCGCCGCCGATGCGGAGATCATCAAGGCGCTCAGCGGCGTCAAGGGCTTGACCAACATCGCCAGCTCGTTGCAGCGCGTCGGCACGTCCCAGTCGTACCTGCGCGTGGCGCAGCGCTCGGCGGTGCAATATACGGCTGAGCTGGAGGTGACCGATACGCTCGGCGTGACGCGCCAAGCCATCGAGGCAGTGCGCGCCATCCCGAACTTGCCGCCTAGCCTGACCATCAGCGAGGGTTTCCAGAGCCAACAGCAGACCGAAGGCTTCAACCAGACCTTCGGCACGATGGGCATCGCCGTCCTTGCCGTCTACGTGGTGATGTTCTTCACCTTCGGCTCGTTCCTGTATCCTTTCGCCATCCTGTTCAGCTTGCCGGTGGCGGTGGTGGGTGCGGCGCTGCTGCTCACCATCACGGATCGGGTGGTCGGCATCTCGGCGCTGGTCGGCATGTTGATGCTGATCGGCATCGTGGTGACCAACGCCATCGTCTTGTTGGATCGCGTGCAGCTGAATCGGCGCGAGAAAGGCATGGATGCTATCGAGGCGTTGGTTGAGGCGGGGCGCACGCGCCTGCGCCCGATCTTGATGACGGCGATTGCCACGATGGTGGCGCTCTCGCCTTTGGCGCTCGGCTTCTCTAAGGGCGCGATCATCGCGGCGGAACTGGGCACAGTCGTCATCGGCGGCTTGTTCAGCAGCACGCTCCTGACCCTCTTGGTCGTGCCGGTCGTCTACAGCCTGCTGGAGAGCGCCAAACGGCGCGCGGGCGGCAAGCGCGCCGAGTGAGTTGAACTTGAGCGCAGTGGTCGGCGTTTGCCGACCACTGTTCATTCAAGCAGGAGCTGTTTGCGGCTGCAACCAGCCCTGCAAATGCTTGAGCGCGAGGTCGGTTAGAGCTTGTAGGTGCATGGGGGTGGCGTTCAAAGCGGGGATGTACTGATAGGCTTTGCCGCCCGCCTTCAGAAACACCTCTCGATTCTGAACGTCGATCTCCTCAAGCGTCTCGAGGCAGTCGGCGGCGAAGCCGGGACAGATCACATCGACGCTCTGCACGCCGCTCCGAGCGAGCGCCTCCAACGTATCGCTCGTGTACGGCTTCAGCCATTCCTCGCGCCCGAAAAGCGACTGAAAAGCCACGATATAACGCTCTTTGGGCAAGCCCAGCGCCTCTGCCACGAGGCGCGCCGTTTTGTGGCACTCGCAAAAGTACGGATCGCCGCCCATGAAGTAGCGCTTAGGGATGCCGTGAAAGGAGAAGAGCAGCCTCTCGCCCTGACCGTTCTGCTGCCACGCCGCGCGGATGCTCTCGACGAGCGCCGCGATGTAGCCGACTTGATCGTGGTAGTGCGTGATGAAGCGCAGTTCGGGCAGCCAACGCCAACGCTGCAGCTCTTTGCTGACCGCATCGAAGACTGAGGCGACCGTTGTGGCGGAATATTGCGGGAAGAGCGGCAAGACCAGCAGACGACGCACGTTCGCGGCGTGCAGCTGCCTGAGCGCATACGGAATCGACGGATTGCCGTAGCGCATTCCGAGCGCCACCTTGATTGGCTGTGCGCTGTGCGCTTGCAGGCGCGCTTGCAGCCCATCGGCAATTGCCTGCGAGTGGATCAGCAAGGGCGAGCCTTGCTCCGTCCAAATTTGAGCGTAGAGCGCCGCCGAACGAGGCGGACGTCTGTTCAGGATGATGGCGCGGGTCAGCAACCACCACGTCAGGCGCGGAAACTCGAAAACGCGCTGATCATCGAAGAATTGGCGCAAATAAGTGCGCAAGGCGGGCGCAGTCGGCGCGTCGGGCGTGCCGAGATTGGCGAGCAACACGCCAAGACTCTCGGCGCTCCCATGCACGTATTCAGAGAGACCGAAATACCTCATGGATTAACCTGCGTGAAATCTGCGTTAAACGGCTCTTCATTCGAATTATGAAGGTTTTTGCAGATTTCTGCAAGTTTTTGAGCTGAGAGACGCCTTAAAAGCGCCTCAGAGGGCTGAAGCGGCTAGGAGTTGGCGACCTTGCGCCACGTCGGCGCTGATTTGGGCGATGAGCGCCTCCACGCCGCTGAAGCGCCGCTCGCCGCGCAGCCGCGCCACAAAGTCCAGCGTCAAAGTCTGCCCGTAGATATCCCGCTCGAAGTCCAGCAGGTGCGCCTCGACGCGCGTCTCCGCCCCGTTGAAGGTCGGGCGGAAGCCGACGTTGGTCACGGCGGCGAAGCGCTCGGCGCCCAGATAGGCGTAGCAGGCATAGACTCCGTTGGCGGGCAGGAGCTGCTCCGCCCAGACCGCCAAATTCGCCGTCGGGAAGCCGATGCTGCGCCCGCGATGGTCGCCGTGGACGACCTCGCCCGATACGCGGTAAGGGCGCGCCAAGAGGTCGGCAGCGCGGCTCACGTCGCCCTCAGCGAGGGCTTGCCGAATCGCGCTGGAGCGGATGGCGCGATGCTGCGCGTCCATCAGCAGCTCGACTGAGTGGACGGCGAAACCCTTTTTGCGTCCCTGCGCGCTCAGAAAGGCGAAATCGCCCTCGCGCTGATAGCCGAGCGCGAAATCGGGCGTCAGCCACAGGCTCTTCATGCGCAGATGGCTCAGCAGCAAGTCCACGAAGGCGGCGGCGCGCATGTGGCGCGTTGTTTCGTCAAAAGGATGCGTCACGATCACGTCTACGCCCAGCGCCGCCAACAGCTCGGCGCGCTGATCGGGCGTGGTCAGGTAGTAGCGCCCCGTGATGCCGCGCAGGAGCGCATCCGGGTGCGGGAAAAAGGTCACGACGGCGGCTGAGTGACCGTCTTGATGCGCCGCCTCAACCACCTGCCGCAGCAAGTGCTGATGACCGCGATGGACGCCATCGAAAATGCCGATAGTGACTACCGAAGGCTGCGCGAGCTGAACGGCTGAGAGCTGCGTGACGTGCTGAGCCAAGTCGTTTTTCACCGTGCTAGGGATTCGCCCCTAGATCATATCCACACAAACGCGATTTGTCACTTCAGCGCCGAGCGCCCAAAACTTGCCGCCTCGCCCAGAGCGCGCCACAATTGAGCCACGACTCTCGCGGCACACACAGGAGTAACGCGCTATGAGAAACTGGCTGAGCCTCGCTCTGAGCATTGCGCTGCTGCTCGCCCTGCCGACGGCTGCCCTCGCCGCCGAAGATGAGCGCGCGAGCGCCCCAGCGGGCATCGGCTTGCTGATTTTGGTGCTGGGCATCACGGCGATTGCCCTCGTGGGCGGCTACTACATCAGCCAAAATCAGCGGGCGGCGGAAGAAGAGCGCAAAGCGAAAGAACAATGAAAAACGGCTCGGAGTCACCACGACTCCGAGCCGCGTTCAGGCGATCTCACTCTGCTTCGGGCAGGCGGCAGCACACGATCACGTGCTTGGCGGCGTAGACTTCATCCACGCGGCTGATGGGCATGGTATGCGGCGCGCTGCGCAGCAGTTCGGGCGTCTCGCGGGCTTCTTGGGCGATGGCGTGCATGGCGGCGATGAAGCGGTCGAGCGTCTCTTTGCTCTCGCTCTCGGTCGGCTCGATCAGCAGTGCCTCATGCACGATCAGCGGGAAGTAGTTGGTGGGCGGATGAATGCCGTAGTCCATCAGGCGCTTGGAGATATCTAGCGCGTGGACGTCGGGCACATCGGCAAAGCGCCCCTCAGCGACGAACTCATGCCCGCACATGCGGTTGTACGGCACTTTGTAGGCATCGGCGAGGCGCACGCGCACATAGTTGGCGTTCAGCACGGCGTGGCGGCTGATCGCATTCAGACCCTCGGCGCCGTGCAGGGCGATGTAAGTGTAGGCGCGCACGTGCATCCCGAAGTTGCCGTGAAAGGCTTTCAAGCGCCCGATGCTCTTCTCAGGCATCACGAAGCCGTAGCGCGGCGCGCCATCAGGCTCGCTCGCCTGCTCCACGATAGCCACAATCGGACCGGGCAGGTAGGGCAGCAGCCGCTCGCTGACCGTCACTGGTCCAGAGCCGGGTCCGCCGCCGCCGTGCGGCGTGCTGAAAGTCTTGTGCAGGTTGTAGTGCATCACATCGAAGCCGAGCGCGCCGGGCTTGATCACGCCCAGCATGGCGTTCATGTTAGCGCCATCCATGTACATCAAGCCGCCGCAGCCGTGCACAATCTTGATGATCTCCTCGATGTTCTCATCGAAGACGCCCAACGTGCTCGGCACGGTGATCATCATGCCGGCGACGGTCTCGTCGGCGACGGCGCGCAGGGCGTTCAGATCGACGTCGCCGCGCTCGTCCGAGGGCAAGGTCACGACTGTGTAGCCCGCCATAGCCGAGGAGGCAGGGTTAGTGCCGTGCGCGCTATCAGGCACGAGGATTTTGGTGCGCTTGGTATCGCCGCGCTCTTGGTGGTAGGCGCGGATCATCAGAATGCCCGCCAGTTCGCCCTGCGCGCCCGCCGCCGGCTGCAGACTGCAGCCCTTCATCCCGCTGATCTCGCACAGCCATTCTTGCAGTTGGTACATCAGGGCGAGGGCGCCTTGCGCGGTGTCGGGGTCTTGCAGCGGATGCAGATTGGCGAAGCCAGCCAGACGCGCTGTATCCTCGTCGATCTTCGGGTTGTACTTCATGGTACACGAGCCGAGCGGATAGAAGCCCTTATCGATGGCGTAATTCAGCTGGCTCAGACGCACGAAATGGCGCACCACGTCCAGCTCGGAGACTTCGGGCAGCTCCAACGAGCCGCGCAGCAGATCGGCGGGCAGCGGCTCGGACTCAGGCACATCCAGCTTGGGCAGGAGCGTATCGACTTTACGTCCGGGCGCGCTCAGTTCGTAGATCAGCGGCTCTAGGACTTTGGCTTGAACAGTTTGGGTCGTCATCGCGTTACAACTCTCTCACTAAGCTTTACGAGCGGCATCGAGGGCGCGCGCGAGCGCGTCAATTTCGGCGCGGGTGTTCATCTCGGTGACTGCGATCAGCATCTGGTTCTCGCGGTCGGGATAGTCTCGGCTCAGATCGTAGCCGCCGATGATCTGATGTGCCTCCAGCAGGTAGCGGTTGATCTGCGCCACAGGGCGCGGGCAAGTGACGACGAATTCGTTGAAGAAAGGCAGGCGCGCCTCGACTCGGTAGCCCTCTAGGGCGCCGATCTGCGCGGCGGCGTAGTGCGCTTTGTGATAGCAGACCTCAGCGACGCGCCGCAAGCCGTGCTTGCCCATCAGAGCGAGGTAAATGCAGCCCGCCAGCGCCATCAAGCCCTGATTGGTGCAGATGTTGCTGGTGGCTTTCTCGCGGCGGATGTCCTGCTCGCGCGGGCGCAGCGTCATGACGTAAGCGCGCCGCCCGTCGCTATCAATCGTCTCGCCGACGATGCGCCCGGCGATCTTGCGCACCAGCTCGTTCCTAACGGCGAAAAAGCCCAGATACGGTCCGCCGAAGCTGAGCGGGATGCCCAGCGATTGCCCCTCGCCCACCACGATATCGGCGCCGAGCTCGCCCGGCGGCTTGAGCAAGCCGAGCGCAATCGGGTTGGTGACGACGCACAAAAGCGCGCCGCTGGCGTGGACTTTCTCCGCTAAGCCGCGCAAATCCTCGATCTGACCGAAGAAATTCGGGTACTGCACGGCGAACATGGCGGTATTCTCATCGAGCAGATCGAGCAGATCGTCGAGCGTGGCGCGCCCGCTTTTATCGCCGACGAAGCGCGTGCCGTTGCCCTGATGGTAGGTGCGCGCCACCGCGCGGTACTGCGGATGGATGTTCGGGCTGAGAATAACCTTATTGCGCTTGTTCCTGTGGTGCGTCAGGGCGACGGTGACCGCCTCGGCGAAGCTGGTCGCGCCGTCGTAG
Organism: uncultured Anaerolineae bacterium; assembly: GCA_938005675.1. Lineage (GTDB taxonomy): Bacteria > Chloroflexota > Anaerolineae > Aggregatilineales > UBA2796 > CP2-2F. The sequence continues at coordinate 26,705 of CALKXH010000114.1, read as the reverse complement.
TGGCTGGCATTGGCGGCGTCCATGCCCACCAGCTTGGCGATCATGCTCTGCCACTCGAAAGTGGCTTGGAGAGTCCCCTGACTCATCTCAGGTTGATAGGGCGTGTAGGCAGTGTAGAACTCCCCGCGCATCAGAATGTGATTGATGACGCTGGGCGTGTAGTGATTATAAGCGCCCGCGCCCAAGAAGAGGGCGTATTCAGGCGTCACAGCGTTGTGGCTGGCTAACGCCTGCAACTCCCAGAGCGCTTCCATCTCGCTGAGCGGCTCAGGCAGGTTCAGGGGCGGGAAACGGTAGTGATCGGGGATGGCGTCGAACAGCTCATCTAGAGAGGTGATGCCGATGGCTGCCAACATGGCGGCGCGGTCGGCGTCAGTGTGTGGAATATATGCCATAGTGGGTACCTTCTTAAGTCTTGACCGTTACGATAGATTCACGACGTCTCGTGGCGAGGCGGTAAAAGTAGTTGGCTACATCTTTGGATAGATTATGCCACACTTCATTGAAAGTGCGTAGCCATTTCGGGCGAAAGCGGCTCTGCGCGATTGACGGCGCAAGCCCATCGCGCTAAAATTTGCCTATCGAGCTAAACATGGAGATAAAGCGCATGAGCGATAAGCCTGAAGTGAGTTCAGCTGCGCCACCGCAGCCCAGCGAGAAGTCCGACGCTGCCCTGAACGCCCGCCGCCTGCTGACTTGGGCGATCTCGATAGCGACCGGCACCGTTTTGACTGCTGTTGCGCTAATCCTGACTAACATCCCGCTGGATGCCACGCTGTTTATCAGCTTTGTGGAGCTGCCGTTCTTTCCGTTAGCGGCTCTGCCGATGGTGCTGCTGTGCTTCATCTGGGTGGATTACTTTCTCGGCACGCGCATCCTGCCCGATTAGCCCTTGCTCAGCCCGCCGCGCTCAGCTGGGCGACGGGCTGAGAAATACCTCGCGCAACTGTGCCAACGTCTCAGGGCTGACGCCCGCCTTCTGAACCAAGTACGCCTCGATGCTCCCGCATTCTTCGCGGATCGCTTTGAGCGCTGCCTCGATGTAGCTCGGATCGCTCACCAAGAGCGGCTGAATGTCATCGATGCTCAGGCGCACGGCGCGCAGACGATGCGCCTGCGGCTCAACGGATTTGCGAAACGCCGCGTAGTGGAAGTTGCTGAGCGTATAATCGGCGATGATCAGCTCATCCGAGACGCCCAGCGCGCCCAACAGCAGCGCCGCGAGGACGCCCGTCCGATCTTTGCCCGCGCTGCAATGGAACAGGGCGGGCAGATTGGCGGGATCGGCGAAGCGCGCGATTGCCTTGCCGAAGACGTGAGCTTTCTCGCGCACGAAGGTGCGGTAGGTCTCGATCATGACCTGATCGAGCCGATAGCGGTCGAACAGGAAGGTGCGCACCTTCACCGCCGACTCCTCCTGCTGGATGACGGGCAAGTGCCAGTACTCGATCCCTTCGAGCGGCACATCGGGCAGCTCGCTGGCTTCAAGGTCGGTGCGCAGGTCGCAGATCAGCTTGATGCCCAGCTCGCGCAGCTTGGCGATGTCGCGCTCGCTCAGGTCGTTGAGCGCGCCGGAGCGGTAGAGCAAGCCGCGCCGTACATAGCGCCCATCTTGCGTGGGATAGCCGCCGAAATCGCGGAAGTTCGGCACGCGCTCGAAGGGAATCTCACGCTCTGCCCGCAAGGACGGATCGCGGATGAGCGCTTCGGGCGGCGGGAAGGCTTGCCGAGTGCGCCCGCGCAGCCTGTGATAGGCGAGCACGCCGCCCACCACGCCGAAGGTCACCAGAGCGCGCACCAAGTGCCTCATGGCACATCCTCAAGGCGCGGCGCGCCCGCCAACGTGCCATCGAAGCCCAACAAGGTCATGGGCTGATTGTTCAGCACGACGTACCACAGCGGCACCCAGCCGATGCCGAACGCCTCCAGCGCCACGTCCTTTTTGAAAGGCGTGATGCGATATTCCTCGACGGTTTGGGCGATTTTGCGCCATTTCTCGTTGATCTCGTTGAGGGTGTTCTGCAGGCGCTCCTGTTCCGCCTCGATCTGATCCTCGATCTGCTGGATGGTCAGCTCGGCGACGCTCATGCGCTCCTGAGACTGCTTTTTGAAGCGGCGGGCGCGGCTGACGCGCGAGAGCGTGTAGGAGGTGCGCCCGCGCAGCAGGCTCATGATCGCCTCGCCGGTGGTGTAGAGGTCTTCGCGGCGCAGTTCATCTAGCGAGCTGCGTTCGCCTTCGAGTTGGCGCATAGCGCGCTGCAAGCGCACCTCCAAATCGGCGAAGAGCCGCTCGGCGCGCGAGGTGGCGGCGTCGATCTCAGCATCGCGGCGCTCGCGGGCGATTTGGCTGACTCGATTGATGAACTCGCTGTGGCTCTCGCCCGGCTTGCCGTAGATATCCAGCACGCTGTTGTAGGGCAAGATCAACGAGGCGCTGCGCGCCACGAAATCGATCACCTCGCCGCGCAGCGCGCGCATCCGCTTGGCGTCGGTCATGCCGGGCGAAGGCGCGCCGTAAGCCGCCTCGCCATGCGGCTCGTTCGAGAGCGAGTCGAGGTCGACGGGCGGCGCTTGGTGCTGACTCCAACGCACGAAGCCGGCAGTCTGCACCTCTGGCACGTGGAAAGCCCAGTGTTGCTCCGCCTCAGCGCCGCTTTTGCGGTCGAGGTAGCGCACGGCGACTTGAGCGAACAGGACGGGACGGTAGAGCAGTTGCGCGCCGCCGAAATTGCTCTCGACCACGCCATTGCGCACTTCCCACTGCTTGATCGCCTTCTGCAAGCTGATCACGATGGGCAGGAAGTACTGGGCGATGCCCGAAGGCAGCGAGACGGGGCGCATCTCATAGCCGCTGGGCAGGTTAGGCGCGCGCGCGGTCTGGGAGGCGCTGGGCGGCGGCGGAGTCGCGCTGATGCCAACAGGCTGCGTCTCGCCGCCGTAACGGACTTCGGGGGGCGGCTGCGGCGGAGGCGGCGTGGGCAAGGGCGTGCTGGGCGGCGCTTGCCAGAAAGACTCGCGGTCGGGCGGTGGCGGCACAGGGGCGGTCGTGCCAGTTTGCTTGGCGGGCGGCGTGCGCTTGAGAGCAGTCCCGAACGGATCGCCGGTGGCGGGGGCGGTCGGCGGGAGCTGCTCCGCCTCTCGGCGCAGCCGATCAAAGACCGAGAAACGGGGCGGCGTCAGGGTGATGGCGCTGCTGGATGCCCTGCGCCCAGTGCTCAGGCTCAGCGGGTTGCTGCGCGACTCTTCAGGCAGAGTCGAGGGCGGCGCGGCGCGGATGGCACGCTCATCGGGCAGGTCGGGCGGCGGCGCGACGCGCTTGCGCTCGTCGGGCAGGCTTGGGGGCGGCGGAGGCGGCGTGGCGACGCGCTGACTGGGCGAGGGTGTTGCGGGCGGCGCAGGAGTTGGTGCGGGCGGCGGCGCAGCGGGCAGGCTGCCCGTCAGGCTGACCGAGTTGCCGATGGCGGGCGGCTCAGGCGGCGTGAGGCGCGGCGGCACGGCGCCAGTGGGCATCGTGCGCAGGTCAGGCGGCGGCGTCGGGATGGGCGGACGCTCTAAGCCTTGTCGCTGCGGCTCCATCAGGATGCGCACTTGTTGGCGGGTGAGCGGTCCGCGCAGGTAGGACATCGTCCAGCGCGAATGCACCAGCACTGGACCGCTCTCATTGTGGACGTTGTGCATCACGAACACGCGCGGCGCTAAGCCAGAGATCAGGCGATCCAGCGTGGAGATATCCAATTTGGTATCGGCGGTGGCGGCGGATTCAAGCCCGCCTAGGATGCGACGTTTGTCATTTTCGGTCTGCAGCTTGCCAATGAACCACGTGCCGGCGTTCGCCAAGCCTTTATAGTCTAGATCGCCCGGATTCTGCGTTGCCAGCACCAAACCGATGCCGAAGGCGCGCGCCGTCTTGAGCAAGCGCAACATCGGCTCTTTGGTGGGCGGGTTGCGCGGCGCCGGCGGGATATGCCCGAAGATTTCATCGAAGTAGAGGATGGTGCGCAAGCTGGTCGTGCCGCTCAGCGAGCGCATCCATGCCAGCATGTTCTCCAAGATCAGGGTGATCATGAAGGTGCGCTCGTTATCGGTCAGGTGGGCGAGGTAGAAGATCGCCACGCGGGGGCGTCCGTCGGGCGTGTAGAGCATGCGGCGCATATCCAGCGGATCGCCGCTGATCCAAGTCTGGAAGGAGGGCGCGGCGATGATGTGGTTGAGTTCCTTCGCCAAGCGGAAGCGGTCGCGCTCTGGGAAGAAGGTATTCACATCGAAGACGCCCAGTCGGCTGAAAGGCGGATTCTGCACGCGCAAGATGATATCTTCGAGCGACAAATCCTCGCCGCGCCGCCAAGCGTCCTCAAAGATGTTGCTGATCAGCACGTGCTCTCGATCCTTGACCGGCTCGACCTGTCTGCCGATCAGCGCCATCAGGGCTGTGACGATGCCGCTGATCTGCTCTCGATGGAATTCTTCGTTGCCCGCCCAGCCGTCGCGCGGCGCCTGCAAGGAGGCGAGGATGCTGACGGGCAAGCCGGCATCCGAGCCGGGCGTGTAGATGCTGTACTGGGCGGCGTTCTTCGCCACGGTCATGCGCGCGCTGCCGATGCCCCAACGCGCTAAGCCCTCGCGCCACTGCTGAGCGACTTCGGCGGCGTATTCATTGATATCTAAGCCGGCGCGCTGGGCGTCGCTCGGATTCACCCATGGCGCGAAGTCCTGCGGGCGCAGCTGCGGGAAGTTCAGCAGCAGATTGGTGATATCGCCTTTCGGGTCGATCACGATGGCGGGGATGCCATCGAGGACAGCCTCTTCCAGCAGGGCGATGCACATGCCGGTTTTCCCGCTGCCCGTCATGCCGACGACGACCGCGTGCGTGGTCAGATCGCGCGAGTCGTAGTAGACCACCTCATCAGCCAGGCGCTGCGTCTCAGGATCATACCGCCGACCCAAATAAAAGTTGGTTGGCGCCTCGATAAATGGCATGGTTTGCTGCCCTTTCTAGCTACCCAGATGCGGCGTGGCGAACGCTTTTCTCTACAAGCATACCACATTTTAGAACGATTGACCGAAGCAAGCCGCCTCAAGGCGCTTATGCCGAGCTGATCGCGCCCAGAGCCTCTCGAAACGTTATTTATACATCTGACAAACGAATATACTACCGATATAACGGATTTATCTAAATTGACGAGCCTAGCATTAAAAATTTACTGACAAGCAGGTATAATTCAGCCGATGAAATGGGTATACCACAAGGCAAAGGCACTCAAACATGACATCTCCCCAAAGCCAACCCTGCTCCATCTTGCTGATAGATGACGAGGCGGATTTGCTCAGCTTGTTCGAGGTGGTGCTAGTCCGCTTGGACTGCGCGCTCTACAAAGCCGAGAGCGGCAAGCGCGCCCTCGAGATTCTAGCAGAACTCGTCCCGACGCTGATCGTGCTAGACCTCGCCATGCCTGAAGTGAGTGGGATCGAGGTGCTCGAAGCCATTCGTAGCAACGCTGCCTACGATACGACTAAACTAGTGGTGCTGACAGCTGTCCCGTTAATGTTGGAGCGACCGCACGTCAATATGGTCGATATGGTTCTGACTAAGCCCGTGACGCCTCGCAGCCTTGAGAGCATCATCCGCGGCTTGTTGAGCAGTTGAGTCTTGGTAGTGGTATGAAACGTCTGTCGAGTCGACTGGTTGTGCGCCGCGGCTGGAAGGTCGCGGCATTGTTGGTTTGTGTGAGCATAGGATTGGTTTTGGCATGGCTTGTCGCGCTCGGCTACGCTCAGCAGGTTGAACATCCAGTGCCGAATGCCCTGTTCGGGCTGGTTGCTTTCTGCGCGGGGCTAATCAGCGGCGCGGTCGCGCTGAACTTTCTAGACTGCCGCCGCGCCGCGCGCGGCGACCCTCCCTCTGAGGCGCACGCGCAAGAGCAGCACGTCTTCGCCGAGGCGCTGAGCGATATCGGCGTGGCGCTGACCAGCGCTCTGGATTTTGAGGAGGTCATGGCGCGCATTTTCAAGAACGTCGGGCGCGTTGTGCCGTACAGCAGCGTCAGCGTGCTCATTCTGGATGACGAAACGTATCGAATGGCTTATGGGCGCTTCCCTGAGGATAAAGTGGCGCACGTTGAGCGCTATTCGCTCTCGCCTGAGCTGCGCGAGGTCTTCGATGAGATGGCGCGCACCCGTCAGCCGCGCCTGATCGCCGATACCGAGACCGATCCGCGCTGGATTCACGCCGAGCGCCAAGCCTGGGTCAAATCTTACGTCGGCGTGCCGCTGACTCTGCAAGAGCGAGTCATCGGCGTCCTGAATCTGAGCAGCGATCAGCGCAATCACTTCACGCAGCGGCACGCCAAGCTACTGAGCGTGTTTGCGCTTCAGGCGGCGGTGGCGCTGCAAAATGCGCGTCTGTACGCCGAAGCGCGCCGCCACGCCGCCGAGCTGGAGCGCCGCGTTCAGGAGCGCACTTTGCAGCTCACCCAGCGCAGCGCCCTGTTCGAGGCAATCGTCGAGAACATGACCGACGGCTTGCTCTACTTCGATCTGCGCACGCGGCGGGCGCTCTACGTCAACAGCGCTTTCGTGCGCATGTCGGGTTGCTCTAGGGACGAGCTGCTCGATCAGCCGTTGGCAAGTTTCAAGCGCTTTTTCCGCGACCCTGAGTTCTTCGATCAAGCCATGGCGCGCCTAGACGATGCGACTAGGCTAGGCGAAACGTGGCAGACTGACTTTGAGGCAGTCCGCGCGGACGGCAGTGTGTTCATCTGTATGCTGGTGGCGACCGTCGTCCGCGATGCCAGCGGCGAGCCGATTGGTCAGCTGAGCTTGGTGCGCGACGTCACCAACGAGCGCACCCTCCAAAAGCAGCGCGAACGCTTCATCGCCAACGCCTCGCACGAGCTGCGCACGCCCATCACCAACCTCAAGCTGCGCCTGTACCTCGCCCAGCGCGATCCTGATAACCGTCACAAGCACTTTCAGGTCATGGAGCAGGCGATCAACCATATGACGCGCCTCGTGGAGAATCTGCTCGATCTGCCGCGCTTTGAAAAGGGCTTGCTGACCATCCACACAGAGACCGTCGACCTGTGCAACTTGCTGCGCGCCGCCTTCGAGATGCACCAACCCCGCGCCGCCGAATGTCGCATCAACTTTGACCTAAGTCTGCCCGACACCTCCGTTAGCGCCAACGTCGATCCGTTGCGCCTGACCCAAGTGGTGGATAACTTGATCACCAACGCGCTCAACTACACGCCCGAAGGCGGCAGCGTGCGCCTTCAGCTCAACCTGCAGCCGCAAGGCGATAAGGACATCGCCTGCTTGAGCGTCTCGGATACCGGCGTCGGCATCGCGCCTGAGGCGCTTCTGCACATCTTCGAGCCGTTCTTCCGCGCTCAGGGCGTTCAAAACGTGCGCGGCACGGGCTTGGGCTTGACCATCGCCAAGCAGATCGTCGAGCTGCACGGCGGCAGCATCACAGTGGAGAGCCAAGAGAGCGTCGGCAGCACTTTTAAGGTATATCTGCCCCTGATCCGTTCGAGTGGAGGCTGAACATGCTAGATAGCGTCCGCGCGCTCTATGCCCAGACAGCAGCTTACTACCAGTCCGCCATCGCCCAGCCGATGGAGATTTTGGCGCGCAGCCTTGCCGCTTGGATGGCGCGCTGCGTGCGCGATAACGCTCAAGGGACGCTGCACGATCCCTTCGATCTGCCTCAACGAGGCGCTTGCCCATCTGTGAACGTCGCACTCGACGTCGGCACGGGGACGGGCATCCTAGCGCGCTACATGACGGGCTTCGCGCGGCGCGTGATCGGCGTGGACATCTCGGCGCCGATGTTGGCGCTCGGAGAGATTGCCGCGCCCAACATCGCGCTCTGCGAAGCCGATCTGCATCAGCTGCCGCTGCCCGCCGCCCGTCTCGACCTGATCGGCGCCTCCTTCGGCTTGAATCACGGCGTGCCACAGCGCGCTCTGCCGGAGTTGGCGCGCGTCTTGCGCCCGAACGGGCTGCTGATCTGCCAAGAATGGGGCGCTATGGACGATCTCTCCTACACTTTCGAGGCGACTTTTGCCGAGATGCTGGAGAGTCTGGAGCAAGCCGCCACGCCCGCCCTCGATCTGCCCGACGACTGGCAGACGCATCTACAAGATGCGGAGGATTACTACGTCTCTTTCAAGGAGGCGGGCTTCAGCCTCGTCTGGGTGCGCGAGGCGCCCTTTGTGAGCGTGACTTTCCCCAGCGAGCGCGAATTCGTCGCCTACAAGCTGGCATGGGCGAGCCGTCGGCTGCGCTTTGAGATGTTCACCGAGAATGCGCGCCGAGTCTGTCTGGAAAAGTTGTACGCCGCCCTAGCGCCTTATCGCGCCGCCGATGGCAAACTGCTCTGGCAGCCGCCGCTCATCCGCCTGTGCGCCATCCGCTAGTTGACCGATTCGCCAAATTGAGTAGACTTATAGCCAGTCTCTACTCAGGGCTAAGAAAGTAGCCGAAACGTCTATGGAGCTACCCTTCACCCTTCAGCGGCTGACGCCCGAAGCGCTCGAAGTGCTGCGCTTTCTGCACAAGCGCCGCGCCGCAGCTGACGCCATCGAGATCGAGCGAGGCGCCCAACTCTCAGAGCGCTTGGTCAGACGCGCTATCCGCCGTCTGGTCAATCACCGCCTGATCCAATTCGCGCAGGATAAGTACGAGCTGACCAGCGACGGCGAAATCGCCGCTCACCAACTGGCGGAGTACGACGCGGCGATGGCAACCAACAGCAGCGGACGCGCTGAACCGCCCAGAGTGCCGCGCCGCTTGACGGTCGTCATGCCGCGCGTGCTGAGCGCCAACACCTCCACCGACCTGTTCGTGGGCGTCAACCCGCCCAGCGCCAATACGCCGCTCTTGCCGCAACCCGCCCACCTGACGCTGCGCGCCAGCGCCATCGGCGGCGCCCTGAGCAGCGCTGAGTTCAGCCTGATCGTGCCCATCGATAAGGCAGCCATCCCCGCCAAGCTCAGCCTGACCCCCGATCAAGCTGGGCGCGCCGTGCGCGTGCGCATGGATGCCTTCCAAGCCATCGACCCTGATCAGCTCCAATTCGAGCCGCTGGGCGGCATGTACTTCGATGTACGCGTCTCGATGGATACCACGCCAGATAACGCCCTGCGCGCCGTCGGCATGGATATACTCTTGAAGCCAATTCGGTTCTAGCGCAAGAAATTCATCAGAAAATTGGGCGGCGCGCTGTGTAGCAAAGCAGCTGTGATACAATCAGCGTATGCTGATGCTACCCGATTACCGCGTGCGCCAACGCGATTACCTGCTTGAGATCGCCCGCGCGCTCACCTCCCGCTTGGATGTGAGCGAGGTGCTGCGCTTGATCTTGGGCGCCTCGTTGGCGATGTTGGGCGGCGAGGTCGGGCTGATCGCCCTGCGCGAGGCGGAGGATCGCTTCCGCGCGCGGGCGAGCGTCGGCGTGCCGCCTGAGAAGCTCCACGTCTTCAAGCCGCTGCTGGAGAGCATCGCCCTCGATGAGCAGCACGGCGGCATCCAGTACCATCAGCTGGACTTGAAAATGCGCCTCGTGGCGCGCGCGCTGGATATGCGCCTACGCCAAGCCATCACGCTGCCGATGCTGATGGGCGGGCAAGTTTTGGGCGTGATTTTCGTCTTCCGCAGCTACGTCGGCGAGTACAGCGCCAACGATCAAAGCATCCTGCAGAGCTTCGCCGATCAAGCCGCCATCGCCGTCCACAACGCGCAGCTCTACGAGCGCCTGAGCGCTGAGCAGCAGCGCCTGAGCGCCATCCTCGAACACAGCGCCGACGGCGTGCTGATCATGGACGCCTCACAGCGCATCATCGGCTTCAACAAGGCGCTGGAGCGCATCACCGGCTGGAGTCAGGCGCAAGCGCTCGGTCAGCTGCACGATAGCATCATTTTCTGGGAGCGCGTCGAACTCGGTCAGCCGCTGGGCGCCGCCCTAGCCAGCGGCTGGGCGCAACGGCGCGGCGCCGAAGAGGACGAGCCCGATACCTGCTACGTGGAGGGCGATCTGCGGCGGCGCGACGGCTCGCGCATCAGTCTGGGCATCACCTACACAGCGCTCTTTGATGACGACGGCAGATTGCAGAACATCATCGCCAACGTGCGCGACATCACGCACTTTCGGCGCGCACAGGAGGCGAAGTCCGCCTTCATCTCGGCGATCTCGCACGAATTGAAGACGCCCGTCGCGCTGATCAAGGGCTATGCCAGCACCCTACGCCGCGAGGACGCTCACTGGGACGAGGCGACCGTGCAGCGCGCCCTCGCCGTGATTGAAGACGAGGCAGATCGCTTGGCTGGGCTGATCGATAATCTGCTGGCGGCATCCAAGCTGCAAGCCGAGGGGATGCGCCTGACGCAAATCGGCGAGGTCGACTTGATCGCGCTGATCGCGCAAGCGGCGGAGCGCCTGCAGACTCAGAGCGATAAGCATCGCTTGATCGTGCAGCTCCCGCCCGACTTGCCGACCATTCAGGGCGATGCCGTGCGCTTGCGCCAAGTTTTCGATAACTTGCTCAGCAACGCCATCAAGTATTCGCCCGACGGCGGCGAGATTCGCATCAGCGGCAGCTACGACGCGCATGGCGTCACCATCAGCGTGAGCGATCAGGGCGTCGGCATCGCCCCTGAGGATTTGCCGCACATCTTCGAGCGCTTCTACCGCGCAGATAACGCCCTAAGCCGCCGCACACAAGGCGCCGGCTTAGGGCTGTATCTGGCAAATGCCTTTGTCAAGGCGCACAACGGCACCATCAGCGTGGAAAGCGCGCCCCACAAAGGCTCAACTTTCCACGTCTGGCTGCCGCGTCCGCCTGTCTAAGTCCAGAGAGTCGGCTGTACGTAGTTTTCAAGGAGTCTAATCCATGTTTCAACCGATGGCACGGCAGGTCACTTGCCCCAACTGCCGCCAACCCTTCACGGCTCAAGTCGAGCAGATCATCGATGGCGGGCGCGACCCTAACGCCAAGGCGCGCTTCCTCAGCGGCGCGATCAATGCCGTGCGCTGCCCCTACTGCGGCTACGAATTCCGCCTGACCACGCCGATTCTCTATCACGATGCCAGCAAGGAGCTGCTGCTCGTCAACGTGCCGATGGAACTCGGCTTGCCCCCTACCGAGCAAGAGCGCGTCATCGGTGCGCTGACCCAAGCCGTCGTCAACAGCTTGCCTCAGGAGCAGCGCAAGGGCTATCTGCTCATGCCGCGCTCCACGCTCACCCTGCAAGGCATGATCGAGGCAGTTCTGGAGGCGGACGGCATCACTAAAGAGATGCTCGAAGCGCGCCGCAACAAGCTGCGCCTCGCTGAGCAGTTCTTCCAGACCGATCCGCAGCAGTGGCAGGCGCTCGCTCAGCAGCACGACGCCGAGCTGGACGAAGAGTTCTTCGCCATGCTGACCGCCTCCGCCGAAAACGCTCTGCGCAACGGGCGGCGCGACCTCGCCCAAGCCATGCTCACCCTGCGCGACCAGCTGCTCAGCTTCTCCAGCCTTGGGCAACGTCTGATGGGCGAGGCTGCCCAGCAAGAGAGCCTGATCCAGAGCGTGGCGAACGACCTGAATGCCCTCGGCGACCAAATCAGTCGCGAAAGCTTGCTCGATTTAGCGATCCGCTACGCCCAGCAAAACTCAAGCGACCAACTTGAGGTGCTGGTCGGCTTGACGCGCCCCGCGCTGGACTACGCCTTCTTCCAGCTGCTGAGCGAACGCATCGAAGCCGCCCGCGAGCCTGAGCGCGCCCTGCTGATGAGCCTGCGCGATCAGCTGCTCGCCCTCACCCAAGCCATCGATGAGCAATCCCAAGCGCTGGTGCAACAAGCCGCTCAAGCCCTCCAAGCCATCGTCAACAGCCAAGACCTCGACGCCGCCATCCGCTCCCGCCTTGACCTGATCGACGATACCTTCCTCTCCGTGCTGACCGCCAACATCCAAAATGCCGAGCAGACGGGCAAACCTGAGGTGGCAGCGCGCCTGCGCGCAGTCTTGGAGCGCATCATGACCATCTTGCAGGAGAATGCGCCGCCCGCCATCCAATTCATCAACGAGCTGCTGCAACAGCCGAGCGCCGAGCGCGCCCGCGAGTTATTGGTAGCTCGCGCCGCCGAGTTCGGGCGCGAATTGCTGGACACCATGACCGCTCTGATGAACGAGCTGGGCGCGCGCGGGCGCAGCGCTACCTTAGAGCGCCTGATCGCCCTGCGCGACATGGCGATTGACGTGCTGGGCGACCTCGCCCTGCAAGAGGAAGACGAACCGACGCTCGCCCCGCCCCCCTCCGAGCTCTCCGAGCGCAAAGACGGCATCATCCTGCCCTTTTCGGCGCGCAAACGCCCCCGCGACGACTAGCGCACTGATCGGCAAGCGCTTGGGGAAGTGCACAACGCGTGCCTCTGGCAGCAGGCTCTCAGTGAGCCTGTTGCCACGTTCTCGTGTACAATTTGAGCGTATCAATAGTGCGGTGAGGCAAAAGCCTATGACAGAGCTACTCGGCACACGGCTGAATCGCTATGAGATTCGTGAGCGGATCGGCAAAGGCGGCATGGCGTCCGTCTACAAAGCGTGGGATACCAACCTCGAACGCTGGGTGGCTGTCAAAGTGCTGCACGCCCACCTCGCCGACGACGCCGACTTCAAGACGCGCTTTGAACGCGAAGCCAAACTGATCGCCAAACTCAATCATCCCAACATTGTGCAAGTTTACGACTTCGATGCCGTCGAGCGCGATGGCGAGCTGATCTACTACATGGTCATGCCCTACATCGAGGGCGAGACGCTGCGCCAACGCATGGAGGCGCGCCGCGCCAACGGCGAAACCTTCAGCCTCGCTGAGGTCGCTGCGATCATGCGCGGGGTGTGCGCCGCGCTCAGCTACGCGCACAAGCAAGGCATGGTGCATCGGGATGTCACGCCGGGCAACATCCTCTTCGGCAGCGAGGGGCAGCCCGTCCTAGCCGATTTCGGCATCGCGCGCATGGTAGAGGGCGCGCGCATCACGCGCAGCGGCACAACCAGCGGCACGCCGCTGTATATGTCGCCGGAGCAGAGCACCGGCGCCGAGAGCGATAGCCGCGCCGATATCTACTCGCTGGGCGTGATCCTATTCGAGTTGCTGAGCAGCAAGGCGCCCTTCGAAGGCGATAGCGCGGTCGCCATCCTGATGCAGCACGTCAACGCGCCGATCCCACGCCTCACCGATCACGTGCCGACTCTGCCGCCCGATGTCGACGCGATCATCGCGCGGGCGCTCGCCAAGGCGCCCGATGAGCGCTATCCGAGTGTGGAAGCCTTCCTGAACGATCTGGAGCTCAAGCTCTTCAACGATAGCACGCTCCGACTGGATCGGGTCGCTGCTCTCAGCAAGGCAGCCGAGCCGCCCAGCAGTCGCAGCACGCGGATGCCCCTCCAAACCGAGTTGCTGCCGCGCACACTTGCCCGAACGCGGAGCGCTTTCCCTCTGAACATCTTGATTCTACTCGCTATCGTTGCCCTGACGGGGCTGAGCTTCATCTTCTTCAATCTGCCCGCCGCGCCCCTCGCTGAGGAGCCCTCCGATCCGACCCTCCAGCTCAGACCGATCCGCACGCGCAACTACGCTGGCTCGATGGCGAGCGGCGGACCGCTTGAATTCGTCGACACTTTCAGCGGCGAACGCCTCTACCGCTGGGAGATCACCACCAACGACCCCGACATCTATCGCAACGTTGAGCAGCACGTCGAGAGCGTCCTCGATGAGCAAAGCTCGCGCATCAGGCGCAGCTTCTACCGCATCCGTAGCACTGCGCTTGCCACGGCGTTCACCAGTCTGTTCGCGCCCGGCGTGCATTCCTACGCCACCAAGCACGTCTACGAGGCGGACGTGATCCTCTCGCCCCAAAGCCAGCTGGAGACCGCCACCGGCATCGTCTTTCGCTATCGCAGCGAGGATCAGTACTACGTTTTCGCCATCAACGGCTTGGGACAAGTCAGCCTGTGGGCGCGCGCCAACGGCGAATGGCAGGAGCTGCGCGGCTTGGATCAAGCTTGGACGCTCCACGAGGCAGTCAAGCCGATTGGCGAGCTGAATCGGCTGCGCCTTGTGGATAACGAGGTCATTTTGCAGGCTTACGTCAACGATGTGCTGGTCATCGAGGTCAGAGAGACGCCGCAATGGTATAGCGGCAGCATCGGCATTTACCTCGCCACCACGCAATCGCCTTTCGTCGATCCATTCGCGGAGGTTCGCGTCACGCGCTTCAGCGCGCAGGCGCTACGCAGCCCCCGCCCCACCGAGATGCCGACGCTCGCCGCCTTCAAGAGCTAGATCGCTCGCCCGTGCGCGCCATCTGCAGCTCCAGCGTGGCACGCGCGCTCTCTTTGGAGTCTGTGCGCTTGATGACGATCAGCGTCACGTCATCGAAGGGTGGCTCGTTGCCCGTGAAGGCGTCTAGCGCTTGGATGATGCGCTGCTCGATCTCAGTGGCGCTGCGCTGCCGATGCTGCAGCACGGTGCTGTGCAAACCGATCAAGCCGAACTCGGCGCCGTCGCTGCGCAGCGCATCGGTGATGCCATCGGTATAGGCGACCAAAACATCGTTCGGCGCTATGACGCAGGTCTTCTTCTCGAGCGCGATCTTCTCCACCACGCCCAGCGCGATGCCCTTCGCCGTCAGCTCCACGCTTGAGCCATCCGCCGACATCAACAGCGGCGGATTATGCCCGGTGTTGGCGTAGGTGATCTCGCCCGTCGCCGCGTCCCACACGCCATACCAGACCGTCACGAACATATCCGAGCGGCTATCCGAGAGCAGCAGCTCGTTGACGCGCATGAGCGTCTCAGCTGGATCGTCGCGGTTGAAGGCGGCGGCGCGGATATTGGTGCGGCACAGCGCCATGAACAGCGCCGCCGGCACGCCCTTATCGGCGACGTCGGCGATCACGATGCCCCACTTGCCGCTCTTGAGCGGGATGAAATCGTAGAAATCGCCGCCGATCTGGCGCGCCGCCCGATAGAAGGTGGCGATCTGCCAGCCCTCTAGGCGCGGCAGCTGCTGCGGCAAAAAGCTATGCTGAATGCGCTGCGCCACGTCCAGCTCACGCTCCAAGCGCTGACGTTCGTGCGCTTCGGCTTGCAGGCGGGCGGTCTGCAGCGCCAAAGCCGCTTGATGGGCGATGCCGCTCAGGATTTGCAAGCGCCGATTGGCGTCGCCATCGCGGCGGGGCGGATCGACGAACATCGCGCCGACCAGCGCGCCGCGCGCCACCAACGGGATCACAAACAAGGTCGACATGCCGAACAGCCGCACCAAGTCTTCAGGCAGCGGATGCTCCGTGCCGCTGCCGACCGTGATCGGCTCGATGCGCTCGCGCAGCAGGTTCAGCAGCGGATGATCGCTGATGACGAGCGCGCGGAAGCTCGCCACGGCGTTTGGCTCGATGCCGCGCGCCGTGCCGTTGCTCAATCGCCCCGTCTCGGCTTCCCACGCCATGATGCCGCAGCGTTGCACATCGACGAGCATCAAGGTCAAGCTCACCAGCGTCTCCAGCATCTGCGAGAGTTCCAGCGAGCTGCTCATCGCCTCCGCCACCGAGAGCAGGGCTGAGGTGACCCACGCCTCCTCCTCTTTGGCGGCGAAGAGCTGCGCCACCTCGATGGCGAGCGCCGCTTGGTTGGCGAAGGCGTCGATGATCTTGATATCTTCCTCATCGAAGCGGTCGGCGCCGATGCGCTCCAGCGCCAGCAGCCCGACCTCGCGCCCGCCGAACTGCATTGGGGCGAACAGGCGGTCGTGATCGCTCTCAGCGAGGCTCTCTTCGGGCAATTGCAGTTGGCGCAGCAGCGCCCACAGACGTTCGGGCGTGTGATCGTCGGAGGGAAAGGTCTGATCGAGGATGGCGCTCGCATTGACCTCGCCGCGCGCCGCCCGCACGATGTAATCGCCCTGTTCAGGGCGTAACAGCGCGATCAGCGCCGCCTCGTGATCGACGACTTTGCGCAAGCTGTTGAGCAGCTCATCCAGCACGCTCTTCACATCGCGCGAGGAGACCAGCGCCTCGCTCACGTCGCGCAGCGTCTCCGCCAGCAGGCGGCGGCGCATCTCGACGGCGAACAGGCTGGCGTTGCGCATCCCGATGGCGACTGTATCGGCGAGCGCCTGCACGAGCGTCACATCTTCCGGCGTGAAGGCGTCGGCTTCGGGCGATTGAATATCGAAGACGCCCAGCACGTGATCGCCGATCATAATTGGGACGGTCATCTCGCTGCGGCTATCCTCCAAGCCCGCCCCGACCACATAGCGTGGGTCGCTTTGCACATCGCCGCTGACCAACGGCTGCCCCGTGCGCGCCACCCACGCGATGAAGCCATTATCGTGGAGGCTGTAAGAGAGCTGCTCGATTGCCCAACGGGCGCTATGCGCGCCGCTGCCACTGCGAAAGACGACTCGCTCGCCGACCCGCACGAACAGATGCACGCGGTCGTAGCCGAAGTAATCGGCGACCAGATCGACGACCTCATCGAGCAGATCGTTGATGTCGAGGATCGAGACGACCGCCCGCGACGCCTCCGCCATGGCGTTGATGCGTTCGGCTTGCCGCCGCTCGGCGTCGTAGGTCAGCGCCTCCTGAATGGCGAGCGCCAACTGCCCCGCCAAAGACTCCAACATGAAGACGTCTTCGGTCTTGAAGGCGCTGGGCTGATTGCTCTGCACGTCCAGCACGCCCAACATGCGCCGATCCACCAGCAGTGGCGCGCAAAATTCGCTGCGCGTCTCCGAGAGGACTGCCACGGGCAAGTAGCGCCCGTCCTGCGAGACGTCGGCGACGTTCACCGTTTGCGCGTGCTTGGCGCACCAGCCCACTAAGCCCTCGCCGCTCTTGAGTTGCAGGCTGCGCCGATCAAATTCTTCGTGGCTGCTGGCGCGCAGCCGCACCATCTCAGCCCGCTCATCATAGGTGAAGACGTTCACGGCGTAGTAGCCGAATTGCTCATGCACCAGCGTCACGATTTGGCGGAAGAGGTTGGGCAGCGTCTGCGTGGTGGTGATGCGCCTGCTCAGCTCGCTGATCACGCGCAGCTGATTGGCGCGCTCTTGCGCCTGCCTGTAGAGCTGCGCATTGCGGATGGCGCCGGCGGCTTGGTTCGCCAAGAGCGTCATCAGGCGCAACGACTCAGCTGAGTAGCGCTCCGGCTCGTGGCTCTGCAAGGCGATCACGCCGATGGCTTCGCCGCCAGCGATCAGCGGCACGAAGAGCGCCGAGCGCGGCGGATTGACCGATTCGTAGCTCGGATGCGCTGGCAGGCGCTCCCATTCGCGCTGAAAATCGCCCACGCGCAAGCCCTGCGCTGTGCGCCGCACGTAGCCGATCAAGCCGCTGTTCGCCTGTCCGCTGAAGCGCATCTCTGGCAGACGCTCGCCGTGCCGCACCCAGACCTTGATCAGGTAATCGTCGCCATCGAATAGACCGATCTGGAAGTCGCTGGTCTCGACGATTTTGTTGGCTTGCTGGTAGACGATCTCGCAGAGGGCATCCAGCTTGAGCTGCGCGCTCAAAATGGCGCGCCCAACGCTGGCTAGGATGTCCAGATCGGCGAGATGGGCGGGCGTTGCCTGAGCGCCGCGCCGATAGCCGCGCGCATAGCCCGCCACCAGACCGAGTCCTAGCGCGCCGACGCTCAGCAGGCTGACCAAAACCACCAAGAGCGGCGTATCCACGCTTCAGTCTCGCTCCAACAGACGGGCGGCGGCATCGGTGGCATCGGCGAGGGTGAAGATCGTATCGAAGCCGGAGAGCTCGAAGACCTCGCGCACGCGGCGGGTCAGGGCGGCTAGGGCAATGCCGCCGCCCTGCGCTTGAGCGCGCCGCAGGGCGCTCAGCAGCACCTTCAAGCCCGTGCTGGAGATGTACGTCACGCTTTGCATCTCCACCACGATGCGGTTGAAGCCCGCCTCCAATTGAGCGTTCAGCGCCGCCTCGAACTGCCTGCCCGTAGCGCTATCGATGCGCCCGCTGGGCGTGATCACGCGCACGCCGTTGGCGAGCGTGCGGGCGGGAAAGGCAGAGTCGGGCTGGGCGGGCGCGGGATCGCCCACGTTCGGGTCGTGTTGCGTCATGATCAGGGTGTTGCGCCCGTTGCGATACTCGTACTGCACGGTATCCATCAGCTCTTGGATGAAAAACCAGCCCAAGCCGCCGGGCTGCCGATCCTGCAGAGGCGCGCTGCGGTCGGGCGTGGGGAGCGTGGTCGGATCGAAGGGCGGGCTGTCGTCGTAGATGGTGATCCGAAAGACGCTGGGCAGGGCTTGGCAGACGATCTCGATGCGCCCTTGCAACCCGTGCTTGTGATAGCCGTGTTCGATGATGTTGGTACACCATTCTTCGGTGGCGAGCTCACAATCATCGGCTTGTTTATCGCTCAGCCCGACCATGCGCGCTGATTCGCGCACGAAGTGGCACGCCTCTGGCACGTGAGCCAGCTCGCCCTGCATGATGAAACGCCGTTCTTGCGGCATAGCTCTCAGGACTCCGCGCCCTAGAAGCTGCCCACAGCCTCGACCTGCGTCGGGAAGATTTGGAAGAGCTCCAGCAAGCCCGCCAGTTGCAGCACGTCGCGCACGCGCTGCGAGGGGCTGGCAATGCGCAGATCGCCGCCGCTGCTGCGCACCTTCTTGGCTGCCGAGACGATCTCGCGCAAGCCAGCGCTGCTGATGTACTCCACGTTGCTCAAGTCGATCACGAGCTGAATATGTCCCGCCTCGATCTGCTCGTTGAGAGTCTCGCCGAGCTTGGTGGCGCTCAGGCTATCCACGCGCCCAGAGACCTCGATCAGCGTGACGCGCCGCATTTCGGAGACACTGATGTGCATACGTTCGCTCCCGTGCGTTAAGAATCCATCAAGGGCGCATTATAGCCGATGTGCTGAACACTACCAAACGCGCTATGCTTATCCGTGACGGTTTTTGAGCGAACGAACAGGCAATCGATGAGCAAGCCACCTGAGATGTCCCCCTATGCGCGCCATATTTTCATCTGCGTGGGCGATTCGTGCGATCACAAGGCGCGCGGCGAGAAGCTCTACCACAAATTGAAGGACATGCTGGGCGATCTGAGCGACTATCAGAGCGCTTTGCGCGTCAAGCGCGGCAAGACACCCTGCCTAGGCGTGTGCAGCGGCGGCGTGATCGCAGTCGTCTACCCGGAGGGCATCTGGTACTACGATCTGAACGAGGCGAAGTTGGCGCGCATCGTCGAGGAGCATTTGCGCGGCGGCAAGCCTGTGGAGGAGTACATCTTTCACCGCCTCGCCGATAATCCGTGTGCGCGCTTCCCGCAGAAGCCCGATGCCTAGCCGATCCATTGGCGCTGCGCCGTGAAGAGGCGCTTGTAAGCGCCCTCGCGCGCCAAAAGCTCGCTCTGCGCACCGCGCTCGACGATCTTGCCGCGCTCCAGCACCAGAATCTGATCCATCCGCTCCAAGCCGACCAAGCGATGGGTGATCAGCAGCGTGGTGCGCCCTTCCATCAGCGCGTAGAGCGCCGTGAGCAGATCGCGCTCAGTTTGGGCGTCCAGATTGGCAGTCGGCTCATCAAGAATCAGGATCGGTGCATCTTTGAGCAAGGCGCGCGCGATGGCGAGGCGTTGACGCTCGCCGCCGCTCAGATTCAAGCCGAACTCGCCGACGCGCGTCTGATAGCCCTCAGGCAGGCGCGCGATGAACTCGTGCAGCTGCGCGCGCTGCGCCGCGGCGACGATCTCCTCCTCCGAGGCGTCGCGCTTGGCGATCAGCAAGTTCTCGCGGATGGTGGTGTTGAACAAGTAGGTCTGCTGCGCCACCACGCCGATGCGCGCGCGCAGCTCTGCCGCCGAGAGTTGGCGGATATCCACGCCGCCCAGCGCGATCAGCCCCTCCTGATAGTCCCAGAAGCGCAGGATCAGGTTGACGAGCGTGGTCTTGCCGCCGCCGCTGCCGCCGACAATCGCCACGGCGCCGCCTTGCGGCAAGGTGAAGGTCACGCCATCGAGGGCGTAGGGCTCATCGTCGGCGTAGCGGAAGCGCAGATTTTCGACGTGCAGCGTGGAGTCGCTCGGCACGGGTTGCGGCTGAGTCGGCTCGCTGACGAGCGGGGCGGCGTCCACCACGCTGTAGAGGCTCTGCGCGGCGCTCAGGTGCGTCTGCAGGTTGGCGGCGGCGGTCGGCAAGGGCGCAATCGCCTCGAAGCTGGCGATGGCAGCCAGCACGAGCGTTGCCAAGACAATGCCCTCCGTGCGCGGCGCGGCGAGGATCAGCACGCTCAAGGCGCATAGATTGATCAGCAAGTTCATCAGGGCAACTTGCAACGCGCCGACTCGCCCGATGGCTCGCTGCGCGCGGCTGAGCGCCTCGGCATCGGTGCGGAGCTTGGCGGCTTGGCGCGCCTCGGCGTTGAAGGCGACGATATCCGCCATGCCCTGCGCCATATCGACGGCGTCGGCGTTCAGGGCGTTGCGCGCCACGATTGCCGCCGCGCCGCTACGCCGCGTGAGCATTCGCGCCAGCCACGTCACGCCCAGCGCGGCGCTCAGCATGAAGCCGATGACCGTCACGGCGAGGATCGGATCGAAAGCGCCGAAGAAGATCGCCATCAGCAGCGCGGTGAGCATGGCGATCAGCGGCGGCGCAACGGCGCGCACGTAGAACTCTTGGAGCGTCTCGATGTTGCCGATGGCGCGGCTGAGCAGGTCGCCGCTACGGAACTGCATCAGGCGCGCTGGCGCCAAAGGCGCAATCCGCTCGTAAAACCAGACGCGCAAGCCAGCGAGGATGTGGAAGGTCGTCTCGTGCGAGACGAGGCGCTCTAGGTAGCGCAGCACGCCGCGCGCCACGCCGAAGAAGCGCACGCCCACCACCGCTACCGCCAGCGCCGCGATGCTGGGTCGCTCCGCCGCCCGCGAGATGATCCACGCCGAAGTCGCCAGCAAGCCGATGCTGCTGGCGACGGTCAGGAAGCCCAGCACGACCGAGAGGCTGATCCAAGCGCGATAGGGCTTGAGCAAGCCGAGCAGACGCGCGAGAGTCGGCATGGCGGCTTACTCGTGCTGATCCTTAGCCAGCGAGGAAGCCAACTGCGCGCAGACCAGCTCCAGCATGATGACGTGCTCTTGGCTGATGCTATCGGGCGGCTCGCGGAAGGCGAGCATCACGCCGAAGCGAATCGCCTGCCCAACCGAGACCGCCGCCGCTGCGCCGAAGCGCCCTTTCTCCAGCAGAAAGTGCGAGGGCGTGCTGCCGCGCGCGGCGATCAGGCTCTTGCCTGTGCGCGCCACCGCACCAACCAGACTATTGGCATCAGCGCGCTGCGGCATGGCGTTCATGACGGCGTTATCGCCCAGCTGCGCCATCAGAGTCAGCGTATCTCTGCCGCGCTCGATGGCGTAGAACGCCACGTGATCGTAGCCCAAATCCATGATGGCGTTGACCGCCGCCTGCTGCTTGCCCAGCCCTTTGGTCGCTTTGGAGAGCGCCTTGGCGAAGCTGCGAATGGGCGGCAGAGCGTCGGCGCGGACGGTCTCAAGGCGGCGCTCTTCGGCGAGGCGCTTGATCTTGCGGATCAGCTCGTTATCCTTGAAAGGCGTGTTGGAGACGTCATCCGCCCGACCGGGCATACTGAAGTCGGCTTCCTCGTCCACCGTCAGGATGAGCAGGCGCGGCTTCTCAAGGCGGACGGCGCGGATCAGCTCGTAAGTATCGCCCAGCGCGTTATCGGCTACGAAAATATCGAAGTGTTTGTTGGCATCGCGCAAGGTGGCGTGGGCGTCCTCCAGACTGGTGGCGTAAGTGACTAGCAGGCTTGGTTCTTTGGCAAGGTTCTCGCGGTAGCGCGCCATCGAGGTGATGGGGATAGCCACCAACACGCTGATTGCACTCATAAGTCTTTCCACCTTAGCGCCGCACGTGATTTTTGAAGGATGCTCGGCACACGGGCGCATTATAGCACATCTCGGCAAGGCTGAGCGCGCTTGGCTCTGCGCCGCCCCCTCAAAATTGGCTATGCCGTTGCATGGCGTGTTGGGCTATAATACGCGACACTCACAGAAAGGAGTGCGGCGTGCCAAATGGGTGAGGTCGTGCGAACGCCGCGCAGAGAAGCCCTATGACGACGAAATCGCGCAGAGTGCCCGGCACAAAGTACACACCTACCGAATCAGGCTACAAGGCAGCGCCTGGTCAGTATGGCGAGATCAAGCTCTACGCTGGCTCGCACTACCCCTACTTGGGGCAAGAGATCGCGGAGTACTTGAAAATACCGCTCGGCACGTGCGAGGTGCAGCGCTTCTCCAACGAGAACATCTTCGTCAGGCTGCGCAGCTCGGTGCGCGGGCAGGACGTCTACTTGGTGCAAGGCATGTGCTCGCCCGTCAACGATAACATCATGGAGATGCTCATCACCATCGATGCCCTCAAGCGCGACTCGGCTGGGCGAATCACGGTCGTCATCCCTTACTACAGCTACGGGCGCAGCGATAAGAAAGATCAGCCGCGCGTGCCGATCACGGCGCGCCTGATCGCCGACTTGATTCAAGTGGCGGGCGCCGACCGCTACATCACTATAGACCTGCACGCGCCGCAAATTCAGGGCTTCTTCAGCATCCCCGGCGACGCCCTGACCGCCTTCCACCTGATCAGCGATTACTTCGCCGAAAAGGCGCTCACCAACGCCTCGGTTGTCAGCACTGATCTGGGCTTCGCCAAAAAAGGGCGCAACTACGCCCAAAAGCTGGATATGCCTCTAGCGGTCGTCGAGAAACGGCGCATCGGCAACCAAGATAAGAGCGAAGTGATGAGCTTGATCGGCGACGTCGAGAACATGGACGTGATCATCATTGACGACGAGTGCGATACCGCCGGCAGCCTGACCAACGCCGTCAATGTGGTGCTGGATAACGGCGCGCGCGATGTCTACGTCGCCTTCACTCATGCCATCCTGAGCGGTTCAGCCGTCGAGCGGCTGGCGCGGCTGCCGATCAAGGAGATCGTGACCACCAATACGCTGCCCATCCCACCTGAAAAGCAGCTGCCTAACATGACCATCCTCAGCGTGGCGCCCCTGCTCGCTGAGGTGATCAAGCGCGCCCACGAAGGGCGCAGCGTCGGCGAACTCTTCGACGAGTAAAAGGTTTAAGCCCATGGATATAGCCCTTACCGTTAGTACACCTTTTGTGCTTGCCGCTGCCGCCATGCCGCTCAGCCGCCGCCTGAGCGCGCCACAACTGGGCAGCCTGATGGCGGGAGTTTTGGCGCTGCTGTTCCTCTTTTTCGTCGGCTACGCGCCGATGCTCAGCGCAGGCGCCCTCACCCACACTATTGAGTGGGTGCCGAGCCTGCAGCTCAACCTGAGCTTCTACCTCGATGGCTTGGCGCTGATCTTCGCCCTGATCGTGACGGGCGTCGGCGCGTTGGTGATGCTCTACACGGGCTTCTACTTCGAAGACTCGCAGAGCGCGGGGCGCTTTTTGATGCTGATGATGGCGTTCAGCGGCGCGATGCTGGGCGTGGTCTTGGCGGGCAACCTCTTGGCGCTCTTCATCGCGTGGGAGCTGACCTCGATCCTCTCGTTCCTGCTGATCGGCTTCAAAGGCAAGGAGAGGAGCGCGCGCAGCGGCGCAATGATGGCGCTCGTGGTGACGGGCGGCGGCGGTTTGGCGCTGCTGCTGGGCTTGATGCTGCTGGGCGCGACGGCGGGCAGCTACGAGCTGAGCGCGATCCTCAACAGCGGCGACTTGGTGCGCGAGCACGCCGCCTTTCTGCCCATCGCGCTGCTGCTGATGCTGGGCGCCTTCACCAAGAGCGCGCAGTTCCCTTTCCACTTCTGGCTGCCCAACGCCATGTCCGCCCCGACGCCCGCCAGCGCTTTTTTGCACTCCGCCACGATGGTCAAGGCGGGCGTGTACCTGCTCTTGCGGCTCTATCCCGTGCTGGGCGATAACGCGGTGTGGCTGGGCGGGCTGCTGACCGTCGGCACGCTGACCCTTTTCATCGGCGCCTTCTGGGCGATTCGGCAACGCGATCTGAAAGCCTGCCTCGCCTTTTCGACGGTCAGTTGGCTGGGCGCGCTGGTGGCGCTGATCGGCTTGCCGAACGGCTACGGCTTGATGGCGGCGCTGGTCGGTATTTTGGCGCACGCGCTGTACAAGGGCGCCCTCTTTTTGATCGTCGGGACGGTCGATCACAGCGTCGGGACGCGCAACTTGGATGAGCTGGGCGGCTTGGCGCGGCAGATGCGCGGCTTCGCCCTTGCGACGGGCGTGGCGGCGCTCTCGATGGCGGGCGTGCCGCCACTCTTCGGCTTCGTGGCGAAGGAAGTGCTGCTCAAGGCGATGGAGAAAAGCCCTGCGGCTGATGTGCTGCTGGGCGTGGTGACCCTCGCCGCCGCTCTGACCGTCACAATGGCGCTGATCCTGTTCTGGGACGTCTTCATGGGCAAACCCCGTCAAAAAGTGAGCGAAGAGGCGCACCATCACGCCCCGCCCCTCCCAATGTTAATAGCGCCCGCGACGTTGGCGGCGGGTTCGCTGCTGCTCGGCTTTTTGATCGATCCGCTGGTCAAGCCGCTGATCGAAGCGGCGCTTGGCGTGCCCGTCAAGCTGTATTTGCTGCCCAGCGAGCTGGATCGTCCCTTTCAGCTCAGCTTGACGGCGCTCGCGCTGGGCGGGGCGATTTTCTTAGTGCGGTGCTACTGGCTGAGCCTGCGCTTGCCGCCCATCCCGAGCGGATCGCAAGTCTATCGGGCGGCGCTGCGGAGCGTGGATGCTTTCGGCGACTTGTTGCTGCGCCTGCAAAACGGCAAGATTCGCTTCTACTTGCTCTTCATGCTCAGCGCGCTGATCCTGTTCGTAGTCGCCTCCGGGATCGTCGATCCGATCAAGTGGGCGCGCTTTAATCTCAGCATCCGCGACTCCGCCGATGTGCTGAAGATTGTGCTGCTGCTGATCGCGCTGATCGCCACTTTTGCCAGCATCGTCTTCAAGCGGCACATCATTGCGGCGCTCTCGCTGGGCGTGGCGGGCTACAGCATCGGCGGCTTGTTCCTACTGGAGCCCGCTCCGGACGTGGCGCTGGTGCAATTTCTGGTCGAGACGCTCGCCACCGTGCTGATCATCTTGATCCTCGCCAAGACCAGCAGCCGAGAGCGCGAGAAAGTCATCAATCGGACTGAGCGTGGCTTGCGGCATCCCAAAGTCTGGCGCGATATCGCCATCTCAGGCGCCATCGGCGGCTTGGTGACCTTCCTCGCGGTCGCCGCCGTCGTGAATCGCCCCTCGCGCGAGAGCATCGCTCAGTGGCACATCGAAAACGCCTTATCTTTGACGGGCATCAACGACGTCGCCGCCGCCATCATCACCGATTTTCGCGGCATGGACACCATGATCGAGATCACAGTCTTCAGCGTGGCATCTATCGCCGTCTACACCTTGCTGACTCGTCCGCCGGCGGGCAAAGTTTGGCGGCGCTCGCAGCGCGAGGATCGTCTTGAGATGAGCGAAGCCGAGCCCGCTGAGCTGAGCGACAACACCACGCCGCGCATCTCAACGCCTTTGACGCGCTTTGGCGCGCTGTTGGTCTTGCCGTTCTCCGCCCTGATTGCCGTCGAGCAGATTCTCTACGCCAGCTCGGTGCCGGGCGATGGCTTCACGGCGGGCGTGGTGCTTGGCTTGGGCGTGGCGGCGTGGTACGTCGTCTTTGGCTACCACGAGACCAAGCAGCGCCTGCCGTGGCTGAAGCCGCCGCTTTTCATCAGCGCGGGCTTGGGACTCGCCTTCACCAACGCCGCCTTGCCGCTGATCGTCGGGCGCGAGTTCGGGGCGATCACGCTGCTGAAAGACCTGAAGTTGCCCGCCGACTTGAAGTTCTCCTCGACCACGCTCTTCGAGATCGGCATCTGCCTTGCCGTGCTGGGCGGCATTTGTGCCATCATGGAGGCGATTGCCTCGCCGAAAGAAGTCGAAGCGGCGGAGAAGCGCGAAACGCAGACCATCGAGCGACCGAAGGAGAAGGAGATAGAGAAAGAGATAGAGAAGGAGATAGAGAGAGTATGAGCGTCCTGTTCGCCCTTGCGACGGGCATAATGTTCGGCATGGGCATTTATCAGCTCCTGCGGCGAGACTTGATCAAGGCGGCTTTCGGTTTTTACATCCTGTTCACGGCGATCAACCTGTTCTTGTTGGCGGCGGGCGCCTTCGAAGGCACGGTACCCGCCTACGTGGACGAGAGCGGGCGCGTAGTGGGCGGCACCTCTAGCGATCCCCTAGTGCAGGCGCTGATCTTGACGGCGATTGTGATCAGTTTCGGCACGTACACGCTCTTGCTCAGTTTCATCGTGCTTGCCTCGCGGCGCTTCAAGACGGTCGACTCGGATGAGATTGACGATCTGATCAGGTGAGTATGAACAATCCACTTTTCATCGGCGTGATCTTCGTGCCATTGCTGTGCGCAGCGCTCGGACTGCTGATCGGGCGCTATCGCACGGCACAGCACCTCCTGATCTTCGGCGGCGGCGTGATTGCGTGGCTGTGCAGCCTGCTCTTGCTGATCGCAAACTTCGAGTCAGGCGTTCAGACCTACCGTCTGGGCGGTTGGGCGCCGCCTTACGGCATCGTCTTCGTGGCGGATAAGCTCTCAGCCGTCTTCGCGGCGATGGCGACCACAGTGGTGATGGCGGGCTTGCTCTA
>CALKXH010000113.1 GCA_938005675.1 uncultured Anaerolineae bacterium | reverse complement strand
TCTGTGGCGTGGTCGCCGGACGGGCGTCTGATCGCTTCGGGCTCAGATGACGACACAGTCCGCCTGTGGGAGGCGGACAGTGGGCGACTCCTGCGGACGCTCACAGGGCATGCGAGCAATGTGCGCTCTGTGGCGTGGTCGCCGGACGGGCGTCTGATCGCCTCAGCCTCAGATGATCGCACAGTCCGCCTTTGGGAGGCGTCTAGCGGGCAGCTCCTGCGGACGCTCACAGGGCATACAGGCTTTGTGCGCTCTGTGGCGTGGTCGCCGGACGGGCGTCTGATCGCCTCAGCCTCAGATGACCGCACAGTCCGCCTGTGGGAGGCTGAGAGCGGTCAGCTCCTGCGGACGCTCATAGGGCATACGGGCACGGTGTGGTCTGTGGTGTGGTCGCCGGACGGTCGCCTGATCGCTTCAGGCTCAAATGACAACACAGTCCGCCTGTGGGAGGCGGACAGTGGGCGACCCCTGCGGACGCTCACAGGGCATGCGAGCAATGTGCGCTCTGTGGCGTGGTCGTCGGACGGGCAATTCATCGCCTCAGGCTCAGAGGACCGCACAGTCCGCATTTGGGGCGTTCCATAGGGCGGCTGCGCCGCCGCCCGCCCTGCACAAAAAAGTCATATTTGATTATAATCAAATATGAACTTTGCAAAGGCGGTTGCGTATGGCGCACTACATCTTGACGGTCGATGATGAGGTCGACGTGCTGGGCACGTTAGCCCGGGCGCTGCGGCGGGAAGGCTACGAGGTCGGGCAGGCGCAATCGGCGAACGAGGCGCTCCAGAAGATTCTGGAGCGCCGCCCCGACCTCCTGATCCTCGATATCACCATGCCCGGCATGGACGGTTTGACGCTCTGCAAGCAGCTGCGCGCCGATCCGCACTACGTCGACCTGCTGATCCTCTTCCTGACCGCCCACGTCCAGACCGATGACATCATCGCAGGCTTGGACGCCGGCGGCGATGATTACGTGACCAAGCCCTTCGAGCTGACCGAGCTGAACGCCCGCGTGCGCGCCTTGCTGCGCCGCCTCCAGCGCATTGAGGGCGCCAACGCCATCTTGGAGCTGGGCAAGGTTCGCCTCGATTCGTCCACTCATCAAGCCTACGTCAATGGCAACCCCGTGCAGCTGACCGCCACCGAGCATCGGCTGCTGCGCTACCTGATGGAACATCCCAATCGGGCGCTCTCGCCCGCCCACCTGCTGGAAGCCGTCTGGGATTACCCGCCCAACACCGGCGATCCCGACTTGGTGCGCGCCCACATCCGCAACCTGCGCGCCAAGCTGCGCGACGAATCGACCGCCAACCGCTTCATCCGCACCATTCACGGCGTGGGCTACATGGTCGCGCCGTCTTAGCTCAGGCGAGCGCCTGCACGATCTCATCCGGCGACTGGGCGAGGCGCACGCCCGCCTGCTGCAGCGCCTCAACTTTCTCGGCGTAGCCGCCGATCTCGTCCTCGATGATCGCCCCGGCGTGACCCATGCGCTGACTCTTCGGCGCAGTCTTGCCGACGATGTAGGCGATCACGGGCTTGGTCATGCGCTCGCGGATGAAGCGCGCCGCCGCCTGCTCGCTCACGCCGCCGATCTCGCCGATCAGCACGACTCGATCCGTGTGCGGGTCTTCTTCGAAGAACGCCAAGACGTCGGCGAAGTGCGTGCCAGAGACCGTATCGCCGCCCAAGCCCAAGCAGACGCGCTGCCCGATCCCGTGCCGAGTCAGCAGCTCGGTCACCTCGTAGAGCAACGTGCTGCTGCGCGAGACGATGCCGACGTTGCCCGCCGTGACGATCTGGCTGGGGATGATGCCCAGCTTGAACTGATTCGGCACGATCAGCCCCGGCGAGCTCGGTCCGAGCAGGCGCGTGCGGCTGAGCGCCAACAAACGCTTGATGCGCATCATGTCGCGCACGGGGATGTTCTCGGTGATGCACACGACCAGCGATAATTGCGCGCTGATTGCCTCGTAGAGGGCATCCACCGCCGCGCGCGGCGGCACGAACATCACCGAGACGGTGGCGTCGGTGGCGTGGCGCGCCTCCTGCACCGAATCGAAGATCGGCACCTGCTCAAAGAGCCACTCGCCGCCCCTGCCGGGCGTCACGCCCGCCACGATGTTCGTGCCGTAGGCGAGCATCTGAGCGGTGTGATAAGCGCCTTCGCGCCCGGTGATGCCCTGCACCATCACGCGCGTCTCACGGGTGGGCAACCTCATCATCGGGCGATCTCCTGCACGGCGCGCACGGCTTTCTCGGCGGCTTCGGTCAGCGAGGTGGCGCTCTGCAAGGTCGGCAAGCCCGCCGACTCGATCAGCAAGCGCCCTTGCTCGGCGTTGGTGCCCGCCAAGCGCACGATCATCGGCAGGCGCAGGCTGAAGGCGTTGATCGCCTGCAGAATGCCATAGGCGACTTCATCGCAGCGCGTGATGCCGCCGAAGACGCTGAAGAGCAAGGCGCGCACCTCCGCCTGACTGATGACGATCTGCGTGGCGGCGATGACTTTATCGCCGCGCGCGCCGCCGCCGATATCGATGAAGTTGGCGAGGCTGATCTGCGGGGCGCCCAAGCGCAGCGAGGCGGCGTGGATCATATCCATGACCGCCATGCCCAGCCCCGCCCCGTTGACCACGCAGCCGATCTCGCCCCGCAGCGGCACGTAGGCAAGCCCGAGCGCGTGCGCGCGCACGGCTTGCGGCGATTCGGCGCTCAAGTCGCGCATATCGGCTAGGGTCGGGTGGCGGAACAGGGCGCTATCGTCAATGACGAGGTTGCCGTCCAGCGCCACCAGTTGCCCGCTCCGCGTCAGCGCCAAGGGGTCGATCTCAGCGCGGGTGGCGTCGTTTTCATCGAAGCAGCGGTAGAGCTGATGGGCGATCTGCCCGAAGGGCTTCCACAGATGGCGCGGCAGCTCAAGGCTCAGCAGCAAGTGGCGGACTTGATGGTCTTGCAAGCCGAGCAGCGGGTCGATCACCTCCCGCGCGAGGCGACCGCTATGGCGGCTGGCGGAGATGCTCATGCCGATGACGCCGGTGGTGGCGGTGATGACGGGCTGCTCGGTGGCGCGGTCGTTGTGGATGCCCAGATAGAACTCTTGGTAGATATCGGCGCTCGGCTCGACCAGCACTTTGTAGACGGGCAAGCCGTGGATGGTCAGGCTCAGGATGCTCTCGGTCAGTTGGCGGGCTTGCTCAGCGCCGCGCGCCAGGCGGATGCCGCCGGCTTTGCCGCGCCCTTTGCTCAGCACCTGCGCCTTGATGACGACGTCGCCCTCCAGCTCGCGGGCGGTCGCGTAGGCGTCCTGCGGCGAGGTGACGACCGCGCCTTGCGGCGTGGGGATGCCGTAGCGCGCGAAGATGGCTTTGGCTTGATACTCGTGGAGCTGCACGGCGATCAGGCGTCACGGATGCGCTCGGCGCGGCGCAATGCCTCAGGATCGACGGTCAGCAGGACGGCGCCGCAATCGCGGCAGGCGATGGCTTCCAGCTTGAGCAGTCGGCGCCACGGACGCAAGTTGAAGAGCGAGTTCAGCCACTTCAGGGGCAGGCGGCGCGGGACGAAGCGAACATGCTCGAAGCGCTGTCCGCTGAACTCCACGATGTAGCCGCGCGCGAGGTTGGTTGAGCCGCAGCGCA
The DNA here is from genome assembly GCA_938005675.1 of uncultured Anaerolineae bacterium. Taxonomy (GTDB): domain Bacteria; phylum Chloroflexota; class Anaerolineae; order Aggregatilineales; family UBA2796; genus CP2-2F. The sequence goes on along the minus strand of CALKXH010000113.1, from coordinate 19,087 downwards.
CGCAAGCGAAGCGCTCCGGCTGGTAGAAATGCGCCACGTGGGGACTGGGCGCGGGCGCGTAAGTAGGGGCGGGCGCTTCATAGGTCGGTTGAGGCGGGGCGGGCGGCGGCTCGTAGCTAGGGGCGGGCGGCGCAGTCTCATAGCTCGGCTGCGGAGGCGCCTCGCGGCGCGGCGGCGGCTCAGCGGCATCGATTTCATCCACTTCGGGCGGATCGGGCGGCAGGGTGCGCGTCGACTGGTTCGGCTCGGTAGCCATGTGGAGCGTTTCCTTTCTCAGTTCAAGATGGGCAGCCAGAAACCGAAAGTGCTGCCCGTGCCTTCTTTGCTGGTGAACCACACTTGCCCGCCGTGCCGCTCGATCACCTCCTTGACGAGGCTCAAGCCGACTCCGCTGCCTTCGATGTGCTGCGTGGCTGACAGTTTGGCGCGGAAGTAGGGCTGGAAGATGGCGGCTTGCTGGTCGGCGGGGATGCCATAGCCGTCATCTTTGACGCTGAAGGTGAAGCGTTCCTCTTCGCTGCTGGCGCTCACGGTGATGCTGCCGCCTTCAGGCGTGTACTTGCTGGCGTTATCGAGCAGGTTGTTGATCGCCTCGCGCAGGCGCTCAAAATCGCCCTTGAACGGGCGCAGATCGGGCGAGGGGTTGTAGATCAGGCGCTGTTGGCGGGCGCGCAGGGCGGGCTGCACATCTTCCAGCGCCGCGTCGATCAGGGCGTAGGGATCGACGGTCTCGCGCTTGAGCGGCTGAGCGGCTTCCACGCGCTGAATATCCAAGAAATTGACCACTAACGCCTCCATGCGCGCCAAGACCTTATACATATTCTCCAGAAAGAGCGGATCGGGCAAGACGCCGTTCTCGGCGTCCGAGCGGATCACGTCCAGATAGTTGCGCAGCACGCCGATGGGATTCTTCAAATCGTGCGACGCCATTTGGAGCATATGCGTTTTCAGGCGGCTCAGGTCTTTCAGAGAGGTGACGTCGCTCAGGGCGACGACGTAGCCGCTCTCGGCGGCGCGCTTGGCGTTGATGCGCGCCACGTTCACCACAAAATCGCGTTTGGTGCGCCCGTCGCCGACCTCGAAGCGGCTGAGCGCATCCGTGGCGAGGGCAGTTTGCAGCTTCTGGGCGAGCTGGGCGAGGAAAGGGTTAGCCAAGCGCTCTGCCAGACTCTCCAAATTGAAGCCCAGCACGTCGGGAAGCTCGGCGCCGATGAGACTCAAAGCCGCCGGGTTGGCGAGGCGCACACACAAGAGCGTATCCAGCACCAGCAAGCTCTCCGAGACGCTATCCAGCACGGCTTGGAGCTGACGTTGCTGCCCTTGCACGCGGTCGAAGAGCTGGGCGTTGCGCAGCGAGGCAGCCGCTTGATGGGCTGCTGCCTCCACAAGGCGCAGGTGCGCCTGTGTGAAGTAGCGGGGCTGCGGATGTTCAAGGGTCATCACGCCGCGCAGCGCGCCCTCCACAAAGAACGGCACGCACAGCGCCGAGCGCACCTGCTCGCGCTCTCTTTCAACGTCCAGCACCACCCAGCGCGGATCGCTGAGCGTATCTTCGATCAGGGCGGATTGCTGATGGAGCATCACCCAGCCCGCCAAGCCGTGTTCCAGCACCCGCCGCGAGACCACCTCCTGCGTCTCGGGGTCGTAGTGCTGGGCTGAGATGAAACGTTGCAATCCCTCGCCCTGTTCATCCCACAAGAAAAACGTGCCGCGTGCCGCGCCGACCGTCTTAGTGGTCAGATCGATGGTCTGCCACAGCACTTCGTCCAGATCGAGCGTCGCCAACAGACGCGCGATCTGCACTAACATCTCCACCTGCGATCTATCCGAGACATCCATAGAGGCGCCCTTGCGGATTACCGTTTCGTCCCGTACAACCGTCACTCGCACACCTCGAATTGTAGCGCGAGCCGAGCCTTTTGTCAGCCGCAACCCCGCAGCGATTAGCCCAACTTATCGCCGCTGTCCGCAAAGGGCGATGGCTCAAAAGGGTAAGCCCGCCACTTGACGGCACGTCTGACACAAGTAGGAAAATCCGTTAACAGAAGGGAAAAACAGCCATGTCGCTCATTCAAGCCAAAGACCGCGAGTATCTGGCGCAGGAATTCAGCCAGCTCAGCCAGCCCGTCAAGCTGGTGCTGTTCACCAGCGTCCACGACTGCGAATACTGCACCGAGACGCGCCAAATCGCGGCTGAGGTGGCGGCGCTCTCGCCGCAGCTGAGCCTTGAGGAGCACGATCGGGAGGGCGAGCCTGAGATCGCCGCCCAATACCGCGTCGATAAGAGCCCGGCGCTCGTAGTGATGCGCGGCGGCGATCAGCCCAAAGATTTCGGCATCCGCTACTACGGCATCCCCGGCGGCTACGAGTTCAGCTCGCTCATCCACAGCATTTTGATGGTCGGCAAGGGCGAGTCGGGCTTATCGGCGGCGGCGAAGGCGTGGGCAGCAAGCCTGACGCAGCCGATTCACATTCAGGTCTTCGTGACGCCCTCCTGCCCGTATTGCCCGCAAGCGGTCGTTTTGGCGCACCGCTTCGCGCTGGAGAGCGACCTGATCCGCGCCGACATGGTCGAGGCGATGGAGTTCCCCGACCTCGCCGAGCGTTATCAGGTCATGGGCGTGCCGCGCACGGTCATCAACGAGCACGTGCACATCGAGGGCGCGGCGCCGGAGACGGTTCTGCACGCCAAGCTGCAAGAAGCCATCGCCTAGCCCTACAGCACGCCGCTCAGCTCAAGCAAATAGCAGGTGATATCGACCACGCGCCTCTGAAAGGCTGCATCGAAGGCGGGCGGCTGCTCCGCCGCCCCAACGACCAGCGTGTTCAGGCGTCGGCGCAGCACATCGCCCGCTGCGAAGTCCAAGCCGACGATATCCGCCGCCCGAAACGCCACATATTGCGCGTCATCGGCGCTCAGCCGCCAGCCGACGCCGCCATCCCACAGCGGCAAGCTGACCAGCGGATGGAAGGGATACTCGCTGAGCAGCCGTTGCAGCTGGGCGATGTGATCGTCGCTGATTTGCAGCTGCCGATAGCCCACTCGCACGGCGTCTACGTCGGATAGCACGCGCTCAAAGGCTTCGCGCGAGGTCGCGCCCAGCCCAGCCAGCTGAGCGGGCAGCGCCTCTGCCGTCACGCCGTAGAGGCGACATAGATCGTTCGTCGTCAAGCCCAGCTCGTGTCGGATGTGTTGTTCTACCCAGATCGGATCGACGGTCATAGCCTAGCGCCGCTCTCTCCTCTCACGCCCGCGTGACCCCAGCTCATTTATGGCACAACTGCGCCCAAAAGACAAGCTTCAGATCAGGTGTTCAGGCGAGGCGAGCGTGGCGGCGTCGGTGACGATAGTGTAGGCGCGTCCGCGGATGTGCGTGACGGGGAAATCATCGCCCGCCGTCCCGAAAAGCGCCAAGCGCAGCACAGTTTTCGCCCAATCCAGCCCGCCATCGTTACGACAGTAGAGTTGCAGCCGCCGCGCGCCCAGAATCTCGCGCATCCCCAGCGTGTACGCCTCGCGCGGGAAGCACGCGATGTTGCCGCCGACCTGAGCGCGGATGGCGTTCAGAGTGATGGTGTAGGCGTTCAGGCGCACGCGCCGCACCGAGCGCTCCGCCACGCCGACCTGCGGCTCGTTGAAGGCGAGGTGTCCGTGGATGCCGACGCCGCCGTAACAGGTATCGATGCCGCCCACGGACTCGATCAGCGCGGCGAGGCGCGTGTAGTTGCTCTGATCGGGGAAGATGACCCGCTCGGCGGGCAGATCGCAGCCAGCCGCGCGCAACGGAGTCAGAAAGAGCCGCTCGATGGTGCCGCGAAAGCTCAAGGGATGCTCCGAAGGCAGGACGTCGCCCTTGGCGTCGCAGTACTCATCCATGAAGAACAGCCAGCACGCCGCCAGCGAGAGCCGTCGCTCGGCGATCAGCTCGGCGAGGTACGGGTAGCCGCCCGTCGGACCGACGGGCAGGATCAGGCGCAGCGGGGCGCCTTGCGCGTTCGCGGCGGCGATCTCGGCGGCGATGCTCTCCGCCATGTGCCGATGCAGGGCATCGAGGTCGGGGCAGACGATCAGGCGCTCTGCGGCGCGGCGGCGCACTTCCTCAGGCGCGAGGCTGAGCAAGCGGCGCACCTCCGCCTGCCGCTCAGGGGTGATGGGTATAGCCATTGGGAACTCCTTGTACGCGCAGAGTATAGCCGCTCTGGGCGCGCAGGGCGATCAAGCACGACGGGCGGGGACTCACTCCCCGCCCGTCGGCTGAAAGGCGCGTGGCGCAGTAATCTAGAGGGCGGTGCTGGAGCGCGGCTCGAACAGCACGCCGGTGATCACGTAGATGATCCGCTCGCAAATGTTGGAGACGCGGTCGGCGAAGCGCTCGATATCGTGCGAGACCCACAGCAGGAGCGTGGCGTACTCAACTGCCGCCGAATTCTCGGTCATGGTCTTGATCAGATAATCGTAGACGCGCTTGTGCAAGGCGTCGACCTGCTCGTCGCGCCGCACGACTTGCCGCGCCAAATCGGCGTCGTCGTTCTCGAAGGCGATCATCGCCTGCGTCAAATTTTCGGCGGCGAGGCGCGCCATATCCGTGAAGAGCGGCAGATGCACGGCGGCGGGCAGCTCGCCGGTGCGCAGCGCGATGCGCGCGATGCCGGCAGCGTGATCGCCCATGCGCTCTAGGTTGGTGGCAATGCTGACCGCCGCCACGATGCGGCGCAGATCGCTGGCGTTGGGTTGCTGCAGCGCCAAGAGCGTGTAGCACTGCTCTTCGATCTCGTAGCGCAGACGGTTGATGGTGGCATCGAACGCCTCCACGCGGCGCGCGCCCTCAAGATCGCGCTGTTGCAAAGTCCGCACTGCCTCCAGCAGCTGAGTCTCGACCAGCTCCGCCAAGCGCAGCAGATCGTTGTTCAGCGTCTTCAATTGACGCTCAAAAGTTGAACGCAGCGTCACCATGTTACACCTCCATTCCTGTTCCTATCGCTTGTGCACTCTTGATGCTTCGGTGATCCTGTAGAGATTAAGCCCGTAGCTCGCCACTGCGTTCTCTCTCAGTGATGCCCTCATTTTAACATACTCTTAAAGTTCGCTCAATGCCGACTTGCCGACGTGATAAAAGTGTGACGGCAGCGCGCGGGAGGGTCATAGCCTTTCAACGTCGGCGGGGCATAGCGCGCGCGTAGTAGCGCTCCGAAGCGCCGAAGCCGCCCCAAGGCAGCAAACTGGGCGATTCGGGGGACGGCACAGCGTACATATACAAGCTGGTCAGCGAGTCGCCGGGGTTCAGGCGCTCGTTGCGGCGGGCGTAGTAGAAGGTCAGCCCGTCGAGTTGGTAATACAGGCGCAACTCGCGCCCGCCGTCCAGTCGGACGTGGGTTGGGACGCCGATGGCGGCGACGGTCTCGCCCATTGAGCCGTGCTTGAGCAGGGCGTGCGGCAGCGCCTCCAACGAGTCGCCGGCGAGGCGCAGGCGCTGCACGTAAGTCGGCTGGAGGTGCAGCGAAATCTGCACCAGCTTGCCCCAGGCGTCGCCTTGCACCTCGACGATCAGCTCGACCCCCTCGTAGAGCATCCCCGCCGTGCTGATGCGCTCGCGGCGCATCAGATCGCGGGTGAGCGGATGTCGATTGAGCAGATCGAGCGCCGCTTGGTAGCTCGTCTCGCCGGCGCGCGCGCCGAACAGGCACGGGCGGGCGCAGGGCGTACCATCGGGCTGCGTGAAGAGCAAGGCGAAAGGCGTCGGGGCGCCCCGACGCACGAGGATCGCCGCGCCGAACATCAGGCTCAGGCAGGTGGCAAGGGCAAGGACGTTTTGAAAGAAACGACGCATGACCGCTCGATGCAAAAAGGCTTAAACAGGTAAATTATACGCGCTTTGCGCCTCTGTGAAGCTGTGAGGTTAATGAGTAGGCGCCAGATCGCCTCCCGCCGAGTGCGCTACAGGTTCAAGCTGCACAAAGGGCGTCCGCTGTGCTAGAATCAAGCGCGAGGTCGGCACGCGGCACAGAGAGGCGCACACGGCATGACAATCGAGTTGATCTGGCGACTCATCGGCATGATCGGCTTGGCGTTGGTAGGCGCGCGCCTTGGCGCCGCGCTGGATGTGCCGCCGCTCACCCGCGAGGCGAACGCGCTCCTGTTCGGCTTGACGGGCGCCCTGACGGGTCTGATCCTGACGCCATACTTCACCACGCGCCCGGCGCGCCTCGCCCGCGCCGTCATCCTTGAGACGCCCGCCGAGACGCTCGTCACCGCTATCATCGGCTTGCTGTTGGGACTCGCCATCGCTGCGCTGGCTGCCGTGCCGCTCAGCCTGCTGCCCGCCCCGCTCAATCAATGGCTGCCCGTCGTGATGATGATCGTCTTCGGCTACCTCAGCGTGACCGTCTTCGCCCTGCGCGCCCAAGATTTGGTCAAGATCGCGCCGCGCCTATTCCGCTCAGCTGAAAAAGACCACGAGAGCAGCCAGCCCGCCAACGCCTACAGCAGCAGCCCGCCCATTCTGGTCGATAGCAGCGCCATCATCGATGGACGCCTCCTCGATATTAGCAAGACGGGCTTCATTCAGGGCGAGCTGATCGTGCCGAGCTTCGTGCTGCGCGAAATTCAGCACATCGCCGACGATAGCAACACCTTGCGGCGCAACCGCGGGCGGCGCGGCTTGGAAATCCTTGAGGAGCTGCAGCGCGAGAGCAAAGCGCCCGTGCGGATGCTCGATGTGGACGTCGAAGGCGCCCGCGAGGTCGATCACAAGCTGGTGGCGCTCGCCAAACAGATGAATGCCCTGCTGCTCACCACCGATTATACGCTCAAGCGCACGGCGAACCTGCAAGGCGTGGAGGTGCTGAACATCAACGAGCTCGCCAACGCCGTCAAAGCGGTCATCTTGCCCAACGAGGTGATCACCTTGCAGGTGATCGCCGAAGGGCGCGAGCCGGGACAGGGCGTCGGCTACCTTGACGATGGCACAATGGTGGTGGTCGAAGACGGACGCCGCCACATCGACCGCAAAGTCGACGTGGTGATCGTGCGCATGATCCAGACCTCGGCGGGCAAGATGTACTTCGCACGCCTTGACGATACTTCGAGGAAATGATGAGCGAACAGACTCGCAATCCGGCGCGCACGCGCTACGCCCCCAGCCCGACCGGGCGCACGCATCTGGGCAATTTGCGCACGGCGCTCTTCGCCTGGCTGTGGGCGCGCCACACAGATGGGCAATTCATCCTGCGCATCGAGGATACCGACCGCGAGCGCTTGGTGGCGGGCGCTCAGGAGGAGCTGATGGACGCCCTGCGCTGGCTCGGCTTGAACTGGGATGAAGGTCCGGATAGCCCGAACGGGTCGCGCTATGTTCAGTCGCACAATTTGGCGCGCTACCGCGAGGTGGTGCAGCACCTGCTCGACTGCGGTCGCGCCTACTACTGCGACTGCTCCCCCGAGCGCCTTGAGATCGTGCGCCGTGCCCAGCAAGCGCGCGGACAGAAACCCCGCTACGACAATCATTGCCGCCGACGCAGGCTAGAGGCGGGCGATCAGCGCGTCGTGCGCCTCGCCCTGCCCGAAAACGGCGAGACGCTCGTCCACGATGTCTTGCGCGGCACGATTCGCTTCGAGAACGCCGACCACGGCGATCCGATCATCTTGAAGTCCGACGGCTACCCGACCTATCACCTCGCCTCTGTGGTCGATGACCACGATATGGGCATCACGCACGTCATCCGCGCCGATGAATGGCTGCCCTCCACCCCGATTCACGTCAATTTGTACGCCGCGCTGGGCTGGCAGCCGCCTCAATTCGTGCATCTGCCCCTCGTGACCGATCACGAGCGCCGCAAGATCAAAAAGCGCAGCGACGGCGACCAATCAGCGGAGTACGCCGAATACGCCGAGATGCTGCGCGTGGCAACCCTGCGCGAGCGCGGCTACTTGCCGCAGGCGGTCTTGAACTACCTCGCCTTCTTGGGCTGGCATCCGGGCAGCACCGAGGAGATCATGACGCCTGAGGAGATCGTGGCGCGCTTCACGCTGGAGCGGCTCAGCACCAGCCCCGCCGTCTTCGATGTGGATCGGCTGAATTGGTTCAATCAGCAGCACCTGAAGCGCCTCTCCAACGCCGAGCTGAGCGCGCTCGCCCTGCCCTATCTGCGGGCTGCCTACCCTGAGGCGGCACAACTGGCTGACCCCGCCTGGTGCGAGGCGCTCATCGCCGCCGTGCGCGACGAGCTGATCGCCCTTGCCGATGTGGTGACGGCGGCGCGCTTCGCCTTCGAGCCACCCCAGACCTTCACAACCGAGGCGCTCGCCCTGCTGCAAGCGCCCAACGCGACGGTGGCGCTCAACGCCCTGAACGACGCCCTGCCCAACGTCGCCCGTCTGACCCACGCGCAAGCCGAAGAGCTGCTCAAAAGCCTGCGCGATCAGCTCAAGCAAGCCCATCAACTGAGCGGCAAGCAGATTCTGCCGCCCATTCGCGCCGCGCTGACCGGCAGCACGGGCGGCGCGCACCTCGCCGATATCTTGGCGCTGCTCAGCGTTGCCGATCTGCGCGAGCGCCTGCAGCGCGCCTTAGCCCATAGCCCAACGCTCTGAGCGCGCTATAATCAGGCGGGGCTTGGGCAGGACGGAAAGGATCGAGCTGATGAAATCGCCCCAAGAGGAAGTGCGCCGCGCCACAGCCGTGATGATCTTCGCGGTCGTCTCGTCGCTGGTCGTAGTGGCGATCTTGGGCGGCTTGCTGGTGGTGTTGGGCAACTTGATCGGGCGGCTGGGGCAGCCCGCCCGCGACTACGGTCCGTACAACCTCGCCGCGCGCCCGATTCCGCTGGTCGGCTTCGTGGGCGATCTCTTGCCGCCGACTCTGGGCGCTTTCACGCGGCAAAGCCTCGAAGGCGACCTGCAAAAGTTCCGCGCGGTGTACGCGCGCGGCGACGAGCGCGTGACGGTCGAAGGCTCGCAGGCGGTCTCGTTGGCGGCGGCGCAGGCGAGCGTGAGGCTGATCCAAGAGCGCGACTTTCAAGGCAGATCGCGCAGCCTGATCGAGCCTTCGCGCATGGGCTTCTCGTTCTACACCTACAGCAATGCAACGCAGACGCGCCTCGCCTACAATCGGGATCGCTGGTTCTTCGATATCATCGCCAGCACGCAGCGCACTTTGGATGACTTCATGAGCATTTTTCAGTACTGATCGGCGGTCGGTGATGCCAGTGCGCGTCGTGTGGTACGAGCCGAATCAGATCATCCTGTACCGTCTTGCCGATCCGCTCACCCTGCAAGACCTTGAGACGGGCGCCGAGGAAGTCTGGGCGTTGGCGGCGGGCGTGCCAAGCCTCGTGGACATGATCTTCGACTACCGCGCCGTGACCGAATTCCCGCGCGGGGCGCTCAAGCTGATGCGCGAGGGCAGTTTCGCCTTACCGCTCTTGGAGCGCGTGGCGCTAGTGGGCAACGAGCCGTTGGTGGAGATGATGCTGACGACCATCACGCAGAGCACCTACCGCCCCGACCCGACCGTCCACGCCAGCGTGGAGGAGGCGGCGGAGTTCTTGCGGCGCATGGCGCGGGAGGACAGCACGCGTGGCTGAGCGAGGCTACAGGCGGCTCGCCGAGGGCATCGGCGTGTTGGCGATCATGGCGTTGGCGCTGAGCTTGCGCCTCGCCCTGCCCGACGTGGTCGAATTCCGCCAAGACGAGGCGAACCTCTCGCTCTTGGCGCGCCAGATGGCACAAGGGCGCATCTTTCCGCTCCACAGCATCGATTCGTCGGTGGGGGTGCTGCAGCCGCCCGCCTTGCTGTACTACTTTCTGCCGCCCTACCTGCTCACCAGCGATCCGCTCCTCGCCACGCAGTATATGGGCATCATGGCGGCGCTCGCCGTCTTGCTGAGCTACTTCCTCGCGCGGCGCTACTTCGGCGTGGGGGCGGCGCTGTGCGCGGCGGCGCTCTTCGCCGCCAGCCCGTGGGCGGTCTTCTTCTCGCGCAAGGTGTGGCCCGCTGATCAGCTCGCCCTGCTGACGGTCGTCACCTTCGGCGCGGGCATGATCGGGCTTTTGGAGGGCAAGCGCTGGGCGCAGCTGATCTTCCCGCCCGCCCTCGCCCTGACCGGTCAGAATCACTACCTGAACTTCGTGCTGATCGTCCCTGCGCTATACCTACTCTGGCAAGGCAGGCGCCGCCTGACCCGCTACTTTTGGATCGGCGTGCTGTTGGCGCTGCTGCTGAGCTTGCCCTTCCTGATCGGACCCGCTTTTGCCTCGCTGATCGAGGCGCTCACAAGCGGCGGACTCGCCCGCTCAGACTCCGCCGCCTTGAGTCTGAGCGCGGAGTCGTTCACCGCCTTCGCCGAGCTGCTCAGCGGCGCGGATTTGGCGCGCTGGGCGGGCGATTACCGCGAGCTGTTCCTAGAGCGCTTGCCGATTCGCGCCGCCTTGCCGCTGCTGTACGGCGTGAGCGCGTTGGCGGCGCTCAGCGCCCTGTGGCTGATCGCGCGCAGCCTCGCCCGCCCCGACTCGCGCACGCCCGTCGATGTGACGCTGCTGCTCTGGCTGCTGTGCGCGCCCGTTGCGACCGCCCTCACGTGGTTCCCAACTTTCAACGATCACTATCTGCTGCCCTCGCACGCGGCGGCGTACCTGTGCATCGGCGCCGCGCTCAGCGATTGGCTGCGCGCCCCTCGCCCTGTGCGGCGGGCGCTGCAAGCGCTCGGCGGCGCGGCGCTGATCGGCGTCCTCCTCCTGCAGACGTGGCTGCAGCTCGCCTTTCTGGACTTCGTCGGCAAGTACGCCACGCCGAATGGCTTCAGCACGCCGCTAGGTATGTACATGCGCGCCCGCGCCGCGATCCTAGCGCAGCAGCCTGAGCAGGTTTTGGCGCGCTTGGATGGACAGTACATCGGCTACAACGAGCAGGCGAGCGTGTGGAACTTCCTGCTCTACGACGTGCCGACCGTGCGCTTCCTGCAGGCGGGCATCGAGGTCTACCCCGCCGCGCCGACCCTCTTCCTCTCGGATCGCTGCGACGGGGCGGAGGGCGAGACTTTCTATTGGCGGCGCGACCCGATCACAAGCGTCCCGGAGGGCTGCTTTCACTTCACGTGGAGCGGACCGACCTTCGATCCGAGCGGCTTCACGCCTCTAGAGGGCGCGCTGCGCTTCGCCAACACGGCGCGCCTGACCGCCTACCGCTGGCAGCCCGAAGATGGCTGCTTGGCGCTGGTCTGGCAGGCGGAGGCGCCTGCGCGCGGCGTCGTCTCGGACTTTTTTCAGGGGGCGGTCAAGTTTTACGATGCGGCGGGCGCGCAGGTCGCCGATGCCGACGGCTACTTCTGGAACGGGCGCTATTGGCAGCGAGGCGATCTGATCGTGCGCACTTTCTGCGCCGATGCCGCCCGCCAGCGCGCCGATCACATCGTCGCCGCCCGCGTCGGGTTATATACCATTGAGGATCGGCGCACCGAGCGGCTCTTCCACGACGTGGCAGTGCTGGATGCCGACGGGGCGGTCGTCGCTCGGCACATTGAGATCAAGTTGAAAGAGTGAGAGTTGAACATGGCAGCACAGGCGCCAGAGACGCGCTTATTCAAGAAAGTTTTGATCGCCAACCGCGGCGAGATCGCCGTGCGAGTCATCCGCGCCTGCCGCGAGCTGGGCATCCGCACGGTGGCGGTCTTCAGCGAGGCAGATCGCACGGCGTTGCACGTGCGCTACGCCGATGAAGCCTACTGCATCGGCGCGCCGCCCCCCCGCGAGAGCTACCTCGATTACCGCAAAATTCTTGAGGTGGCGCGCCGCGCCCAAGCCGATGCCATCCATCCCGGCTACGGCTTCCTGAGCGAGCGCGAGGTCTTCGCCGAGGCGTGCCGCGAGGCAGGCGTGACCTTCATCGGACCCTCGCCTGAGGCGATCCACACGATGGGCGACAAACAACGCGCCCGCCAGACGGTCAAGGCGGCGGGCGTGCCCGTCGTGCCGGGCACCGAACCCGGCTTGAGCGATGAGGCGCTCATCCACGCCGCCGAGCATCAGATCGGCTTCCCGGTGATGGTCAAGGCGGCGGCGGGCGGCGGCGGCAAGGGGATGCGCATCGTGCGCAGCGCCGCCGAGTTGCCCGATGCGCTCGCCTCTGCCCACCGCGAGGCGGAAAATGCCTTCGGCGACGGCACGCTCTACCTCGAAAAGCTGATCGAGGGCGCCCGCCACATCGAGATTCAAGTGCTGGGCGATACGCACGGCAACATCATCCATCTGGGCGAGCGCGAGTGCAGCATCCAGCGCCGCCACCAGAAGCTGGTTGAAGAGTCGCCCAGCCCGTTCGTGGATGAGGAGATGCGCCAGCGCATGGGCGAGATCGCCGTGCGAGCGGCGCGCGCCGTCAACTACGTCAACGCCGGCACGGTCGAGTTCATCGTCGATAAGCACAAGAATTTCTACTTCCTAGAGATGAACACGCGCCTGCAGGTGGAGCATCCCGTCACCGAGCTGGTCACGGGCGTGGATTTGGTCAAGGAGCAGCTGCGCATCGCGCAGGGGCGGCGCATGGAGCCAACTCAAGAGTCTGTGCGCATGATCGGGCACGCCATCGAGTGCCGCATCAACGCCGAAGACCCCTTCAACAACTTTTTGCCGTCCATCGGGCGGGTGACCGTGCATCTGGCGCCGACGGGTCCGGGCGTGCGCCTCGATAGCGGCATCTACGCCGGCTACGAGGTGACGCCCTACTACGACTCCATGCTCGCCAAGCTGATCGTCTGGGGCGCGCGGCGCTCGCAAGCCATCAGGCGGCTCAGCCGCGCCCTGAGCGAGTACCGCGTCATGGGCATCAAGACCAACTTGCCCTTCCACCAGAAGCTAGTCAACAGCCATCACTTCATCAGCGGCAAGTTCGATACTGGCTTCGTCGAGCATTACTTCACGCCGACCGTCAATACCGAGCATCTCGACTTAGAGTCGGCGGCGATCATCGCCACGCTGATCGCCCACCAAGAGCGCCAGCAGGCGGCGCAGATCGTCATGGCGAACGAGCGCGACACCTCCAACTGGAAGTGGGTGGGGCGCTACGAGCGGATGCATCGCTAAGGCTGCGGGGACGGCGCAGAGCCGTCCTCTTGCCTCTCACGGACACGAGCGCGGGTTGACGGTCGTGTAGATTTGGCGGATGATCGGCAAGCCGCAGCGCAAATTCTCGTTAGCATCGATGATCAAGGCGCCGGCGATGCTCAGCACGATGCACGCCACCACCAAGCAGCCACAGCCCAAAAAGAACCAGCGTCCCATGCCCGTTGGAGCGGGCAAGAGCGGCTGCTCGGGATATTGATAGCCGAACTGCTGATAATCCGGAGGCTTGGCGCCCAGCGGCTCCGACATGAGCGGCGGTTGCTGGGGCGGATAGGCGGGCGGCGGATAGCTGGGCGCAGGCTGCGGCGGGTAGGTGGGCGCGGCAGCTTGCGGCGGCGCGTAGGCTGATGGCGCGGGCGCGTAGGGCGGCTCTGCCCCGACCAACGGCGGACGGGCGGCGATATCGGCGGCGCTGCTTTCATAGGCGAGGGTGACGGTCTCGCCCAAGCCGACCAGATCGCCGCTGTTGAGCGGGCGGGCGCCGCTGATGCGCTGACCATTCACAAAGGTGCCGTTGGTCGAGCCTAAATCTTCGAGCGTGTAGCCACCGCTGCCGCGCGTCAGACGGCAGTGATGGCGGCTCACTTCGGGGTCGTTGACGACGATGTCGTTGGTGATGTCGCGCCCTAGCGAGATGACATCTTTGGTCAGCTCATAAATCTGATTCGGTTGCGGACCGCGGCGGACGATGAGCCTGAAGCTGCCGCTGCCTTGCATACGGGTGCCCCTCCTGAAATGAGCGAAACGCAGCGCCACGCGGCGCCCTGACGCTTGTCAGTATAGCACGCCGCCGCGGTTGTGACAATCATCACGCGAAAGCGCCCTTGAGCCGCCCACCTGCTCAGGAAAAATGCACGCGAATGCGCAGGCGGCTCAGGTACAGCTCGTCTTTATCGCGCAGCAGGCGCTCGCCCTCTGGAATCAGCCGCCGTCCGTTCAGGTGCGTGCCGTTCAGGCTGCCCATATCCGCCACATAGACCAAAATGCCCTTGCGCCGCAGGCGCGCGTGCAACCGCGAGACGCCGCACTCCTCCGCGCCGAAGCGAGTCAAATCCACGTGCGGTTGATCGGGGCTGCCGCCCTCGTAGCGCCGCCCCAGCGTGACGACGTCGGCGAGGGGCAGGCTGAGTTGCTCGCCATTGATCTCCAAGATGATCGGCTTGCGCTCTGCCACCGTGACCTCGCCGACCGTCCACGTGCGGGCGAGCGGTGGTTCGCTGATGTGTTGGGTGCCGATGGGGTTGCGATCAGTAGTTAGGTCAGCGCCGCAGTGCGGGCAGCGCAGCTCACCCATGCGGACGGGCTTGCCGCAGTGCGGGCAGCGCAGCAAGGTGGTCTGGTCTTGATCTTCGGCGGGCGGCACGGCTCGCTCAGCAGAGGGGCGTCGCTCTGCGTTCAAGTCATCTTCTTGAGATGTTCCCGTGTAGTTCGCCATGTCATAACCTCATCAAAAAATTGGAAAAATCCTATTCGAGTATAGCAAGTTCGGCGCGCTTCTTCTTGCACGTTTGTGCGAAATGTGCAATTTTGCTCAAGCTGCTCAGTGAGCGGTCTCGATCAGGCGGTTGAAGAGGGCGGCGAAGCGCCTGATGCGATCGGCGTAGATGGTCTCGTTGCCGCTGCCGTTGTAGATGCTGGCGAAAGTCAGGTAGTCGCGGCGCTGCAGGGCTTGGATAGCGGGGCTGGTGGCGGCGGCGCCTTTGACGAAATCGAAGATGCCGATGATCTGGGCGTGGGCGCTGCTGGAGAAGCGCTCGAACATCTGCTGGACGCTCTCGTAGCCCAACCGCTTGAAGTTGAAGCCCATGATCTGCGGAGCGCCCATGCTGATGCTGAGCATGGCGGCGGTCTCATCGAGGTTGCGCGCAAAGGTGAAGACCTGCCACTCTAGCGCCTGATTCCCGTGAAAGCTGAGCCAGTCGCTTTGAGGGTCGGGGCGCCATTGATGCCCGCGCCAAGCGCGCGTCGGCGAGGTGCGGTCGAAGCGGAAGTGCTGATCGAAGACGGCGGGGTTGGCTTGCCCCCAGTAGCGCCAGAAGATGTGATTCTCAAAGCGGATGATCATGCGCCCGTCCGCGCCGAAGGCGGCGCCGCCGCTCTCGGCGATCAGCACGCCCACAATCGCCTCCAAGGGGATGGAGAGCAGGTCGCTGAGGCGGCTGAGCAAGCCGCCGTAGATGTTCCATGCCCGCGCCACGGCTGCTTCCGTGCTACCCTCGGCTTGGGGCGGGATCAGTTTTTCGGGCTGCATCCGCACTTCCAGCAGCTCTGGCTCTTCGATCAGGAAGCCCTCTAAAGTGAAGCCGCTGCTGGCGGGCTTGACGAACGCCGCGGCGATGAACGCCTCGCCGTCGTTGTGGCGCACGCGCAGCCAATCGCCCTGTCTGCCCAGCACCTCGAAGCGCGTCCCCAGCTGGACGGTCGTCACGATCGGGGCGTTGGTGTTGGGCGCGGCGCGCACATTCAGGGCGCGGGCGGTCACCTCGACCGTGCTGCCAGCGCTGATGCCGACGGGCGTCTCTTCGGGCGGCTCGCCGCTGCCGGGTCGGCGCTCAGTCAGCCGCACGTACAGCTTGGAGACGAAGCCGCGCAAGCTGCTGCCCAGCACTTGCACCTCCAGCCAATCGAAGCCGGCGTCGCGCAGGACTTCGAGGGCTTCGTCGCGCTCCAGCTGGCGCAAAATCCGCGAGGCGGTCGTCGGACGTTCGCGCAAGTTCAAGCGCTCGGCGTTGACAATGCCATAGAGCGCCACCTAGCACCTACCTTTCGCAAGAGTCGCTCCATAAGTATAATTTTACTCAACGTTCAGGGGCAAGCGCCATGAAAATCTGCCCAGACTTTTCGGGATCGGCGGGCGGCGTGCTATAATAGACGCGGCACGGGCAGGGCGGGCGCGGCATCCCCGCCTTTGTGCTGTACTCTCTGCGTAGCGAAGGGCGTATGGCGCGTGAACATCCTCATCTTGGGCTACGACGTCAAGTCGGTCAACATCTTGAGCTTCATTTTGCGGCAGGAGGGCTACGACGTCACCAGCATCATCGACTCGGGCGCGGCGGAGCGCACGTGGGACGATCAGCTGACCGATCTGCTGATCCTCGACGAAGAAGACCTGAACGCGGCGCTCTTTCGGCGCATCGAGAGCATTCGGGGCGCCTCCTCAGTGGCGATGCTGCTCTTGGCGAACCCCGCCAGCGAGGATGACATTGTCAGCGCTTATGAGGCGGGCATCGATGCTTACCTCGCCAAGCCCTACGGCTATCAGATGCTCTTGGCGCACGTGAACGCCCAGCTGCGTCGGGCGCGCGTGGTGCCGAGCGCCTTGGTGCCGAACCTGAGCACGCCGACCCTCAGCCTCGATCCCGAACGGCACACCGTCACGCTCAGCAACGGGCAGACGCGCCAACTGACCAACCTCGAATTCCGCTTGATGTACTGTCTGGTCGTCAATCGGGGGCGCGTCCTCAGCCCGGAGACCTTGATCGAGAAAGTTTGGGGCTACACCGGCGAGGGCGACCGCAACCTGCTCAAGAGCCTGATCAGCCGCCTGCGCGCCAAAGTCGAGCCCTCCCCGCGCGAGCCGAAGCTGATCACGACCGTGCCGGGCGTCGGCTACACCTTCAATCCGAGCGAGTGAAGGGCAACGCGCCGCGCTCCGCCGTGTTATAATCACACAGAGATCACTTGACCATACCTATATATGGAGTAACTCTCACCATGCGTATCCTGATTCTGGGCGGCGATGGCTATCTGGGCTGGGCGACTGCCATGCACTTCTCGCAGCGCGGTCATGAGATCGCCCTCGTAGATAACTTCCTGCGCCGCCGCCTGCACCTTGAGCGCGGCAGCGATAGCCTGACCCCGATCCGCTCCCTGCACGAGCGCGTGCAAGCCTGGCGCCAGCTGACCGGCAAGCACATGGCGCTCTACATCGGCGACCTGACCGACTGGGAGTTCACCGCCCACGTCTTCCGCGAGTTCCGTCCAGAGGCGATTGTCCACTACGGGCAGATTCCCAGCGCGCCTTACTCGATGATCAGCGTGCATACCGCCACTTTCACGCATACCAACAACGTGATCGGCAACTTGCACGTCCTCTACGCCATGCGCGACTACACACCCGACGCCCACCTGATCAAGCTTGGCACGATGGGCGAGTACGGGCAGCCCAACATCGATATCGAAGAGGGCTTCATCGAGATCGAGCATAAGGGGCGGCGCGACCGTTTGCCCTTCCCCAAGCTGCCCGGCTCGATGTACCACCTGACCAAAGTCCACGATAGCCACAACATCCACTTCGCCTGCCGAGTCTGGAATTTGCGCGCCACCGACCTGAATCAGGGCGTGGTCTACGGCATCGATACCGACGAGTCCGTGCTGGACCCGCGCCTGATCAACCGTTTCGACTACGACGAAGCCTTCGGCACGGCGCTCAACCGCTTCTGCGTGCAGGCGGTCATCGGCATCCCGCTGACCGTCTACGGCAGCGGCGGGCAGACGCGCGGCTACCTGAACATCCGCGATACGCTCGCCTGCGTGGAGCTGACCGCCCTGAATCCGCCTGAGGCGGGCGAGTTCCGCGTCTTCAACCAGTTCACCGAGCAGTTCAGCGTGCTGGAGCTCGCCTACGCCGTGCAGCGCGCCGCCCGCGAGCTGGGCATCAGCGTGGAGGTCGGGCACTATGAGAATCCGCGCGTGGAGAAGGAGGAGCATTACTATAACGCCGTCCACACGCGCCTGCTCGATCTGGGCTTGCAGCCGCACTACCTGAACGAAGAGCTGGTCGAGAGCATGATCCAGCGCATCGCCCAGTACAAAGACCGCGTGATCATGGACGCCATCGTCCCGCGCATCCGTTGGACGCAGGGCGAGCAACCCGAAAAGGTGCAGCTCGTCGCCACGGAGCCAGCCAGCAAAGCCTGAAGGCGCTCGCGTGCGGTCGGCATGGGCTGACCGCACGCTTTCTCACGCAAGGATTGAATCCATGCAGCCCTTCCACGCGGAGATCGTCTCCATCGGCGAGGAATTGCTCTCCAGCGAGAGCGAGACGCTCGATACCAACTCAGTTTACCTCACCCAACAGCTGGGCGGGCTGGGCGTGCGCGTGCTGTACAAGACCACAGTCGGCGATGATGAGGCGCGCATCACGGAGGTGCTGCGCATCGCCATGCGGCGCGTCCCCATCGTCATCACGACGGGCGGCTTAGGTCCGACGGTCGACGATATGACGCGCCAAGCCGTCGCCAACGCCACGGGGCGCTCGCTCGTCTTTCAGCAGGCGCTGCTGGATGAGATCGCGGCGAAATTCGCCCGCTTCAACGCCCGCATGAGCCCCAACAATCGCGCTCAAGCCATGCTGCCCGAAGGCGCGGTCGCCATCCCGAACCCAGCCGGCACAGCGCCCGGCTTCTACGTGGAGCACGAGGGGACGATCATCCTCAGCCTGCCCGGCGTGCCGCGCGAGATGAAGGCGATGCTGGAGCAGAGCGTCTTGCCCTTGCTGCGCGAGCGGCTGGGCGCCCCGCGCGTCATCAAGACCCGCATCCTGCGCACGGCGGGCATCGGCGAGAGCCACATCGATGAGCAGATCGGGCATCTGGAGCGCCTGAGCAACCCGACCGTCGGCTTGAACGCCCACGCCGGTCAGACCGACATCCGCATCACGGCGCGCGCCGAGAGCGAGGCGGAGGCGGAGGCGCTCATCGCGCCCGTGGAGGCGGAGATTCGCGCCAAGCTCGGCGCGTACATCTTCGGCATGGGCAAGGAGTCGCTCGAACAGGCGCTCGCCGACGCCTTGATGCGCTCAGCCGCGCGCGTCGCCGTCGGCGAGCTGTACACCGGCGGCAGCGTGCAGCGGCGGCTCAGCAAGGCGACTCTGCCCGAAGGCGCGCTGCACTTCGCCGATCAAGCCGCTTTGGAGCGGCTGCGCGCCAACTTCGCGGGCGATCTACGGGCGGTCTGCGAGCAGATGGCGGCGGC
>CALKXH010000112.1 GCA_938005675.1 uncultured Anaerolineae bacterium | reverse complement strand
GGGATGTACTGGCGGCGGCGGCGCGCCGTCGCCACCTCCAGACTGTCCTCAGGGCGCACGGCGGCGCGGGCGTTCTTGGGCGTATCGATGCGCTGCGCGCTGTAAATGCCGCGATGTCCGGAGGCGAGGTACGCCGCCACGCACGCCAACGCCATGTACAGCGCCGAGCCGCTCCCGAACAGTTCGACGCCCATCAGGGCGCAGGCGAGGGGCGTGTTGCTGGCGCCGGCGAAGACCGCCGCGAAGCCGATGCCCGCCAGCCACGTCGGATCGACGTTCAAGGCGCCGCCCAGCGCGTGCCCGAGCGTGGCGCCCATCACGAAGAGCGGCGTGACCTCGCCGCCCACGAAACCGCTGCCCAGCGTCACCGCCGTGAAGAGCAGCTTGAGCAGGAAGGCGAAGGTCGGCACGGAGTCGCCCGCCAAGCTGCGCGCGATCAGCCCCTCGCTCAAGCCCAGATAGTCCTGCGAGCCGACCAGAAAGGTCAGGGCGATGATGGCGACGCCGCCAACCGCCAAGCGCAACGGAGTCGCCTTGATGAACTTGCTCAGCACGTGCTTGACGGCGTGCAGCAGCTCGACGAACAGCAAGCTGGTCAGCCCGAAGGCGATGCCGGCGACCAGCACCTTGATCAACAGGAACAGGTCGATTGGCACGGCGGGCAAAGGCGCGTGATGGGTGTGCGTCACGCCGAGCGCGCGGGCGGTCAGATCGCCGATGCAAGCGGCGGCGAGGCACGGCACGACGCCATCATAGCGGATGCGCCCGACCCGCTGCACCTCCATGCCGAAGACGAAGCCGGCTAAGGGCGTGCCGAAGACCGAGCCGAAGCCGCCGCTGATGCCCGCCATGATCAGCAGCCGTCGATTCTCGCCGCGCAGCCCGAACAAGCGGCGCAAGGTATCGGCGAGGCTGGCGCCCATCTGCACCGCCGTCCCCTCGCGCCCGACCGAGCCGCCGAACAGGTGCGTCAGGATCGTCCCCAGCAGCACGAGGGGCGTCATGCGCAGCGGGATGCGCGCCCGATTCAGGTTGACTTCCTCGATGACCAAGTTCGTGCCGCGCGCCGCCGCCCCGCCGAAGCGCTGATAGACCCAGCCGATCAGCAAGCCCACCAACGGCAAGCCAAAGAGCAAGTACGGCTGGGCGAGGCGCGTTTGCGTCGCCCAGCTCAGGCTGACGAGGAAGATGGTCGAGGCGACCCCGGCTAGGACGCCGACGAGCCCGCCCAGAAGCGCCCAACGTATCATCAGCCACAAGGTGGCGAGGAACTCGGCGGGCGCGAAGGAGAAAGCCCGCCTGAGCGTATGCACCAGCTGCTTGCTGCGCACGCGAATGACCTTTGCGCTGACCTTTTGCATGACGATCGCTCCCCTTTTGAACACAAAAAAGCCTCTACCCGCTTTTGGGAGGGTAGAAGCCATCAACCGACCGACGGTAGTACGCGAGCTTCATCGCGGCGCGCGATTTTCCGCGCACACTTAGAGTCTAGCGCGTTTGAGGCAGCCCGTCAAGCGCGGCTGGGCAAACGCGCCCGTTTGCGCTAGACTTTTGCCGCGCTCGCTACACATAAGGTCAGGCTGATGGACTTCATCTACGCGGTCGTGCTGGGCATTGTGGAGGGGGTCACCGAATTCTTGCCCATCTCCTCAACGGGACACTTGCTGGTCGCCTCGGCGTTCCTGAATTTCCCGACGGCGGCGCTCGCCGTCCCCGATCCGAAAGCTTTCCGCGATACGTTCTCAATTTTCATCCAGATCGGGGCGGTGGCGGCGGTCTTCGCCTTTTACGGGCGCGATCTGGCGGCGCAGGCGCGCCGCATCGGGCAGGATCGCGTCGTGCAGCGCTTTTGGCTGGGGATCGCGCTCGCCTTCCTGCCGGCGGCGCTGGTCGGCTTCCTGCTGCGCAACGTGATCAAAGCGGTCTTGTTCACGCCGTTGGTGGTCGGCGTGGCGCTGCTGATCGGCGGCGCGATCTTCCTGCTGATCGAGCGCCGTCCGCGCGCGGCGCACATCACTGCGCTGGAGGGGATCGGGCTGCGCGAGGCGCTGCTGATCGGAGTCGCCCAGATGACGGCGCTGATTCCGGGCGTCTCGCGTTCGGGCGCTTCAATCGTGGGCAGTCTGCTGCTGGGCTTGGATCGGCGCACGGCGACGGCGTTCTCGTTCTACCTCGCCCTGCCCACGCTCGGCACGGCGACGCTCTTCGATCTGCTGCTGGCTCTGCGCGAGGGGGCGGTGACGGGCGCGCACTTGCCGCTCTTCGGCGTGGGCGCGCTGATCTCCTTCGGGGTGGCGTGGCTCTCGATTGCGTGGCTGTTGCGTTACGTCTCGCGCCACACTTTTCGACCTTTCGGCTACTATCGGATGGCAGCGGGCGCGGCGATCATCGCTTTGGTGCTGTTCACCGACCTTTTGGCGGGTTAGGCATGGCTGAGGTGCTGATTCGGCGCTTGGCGAGCCTTGAGGAATACCGAGCCGTCGAGCAGGTTGAGCGGGCGGCGTGGAGCATCGACGACGCGCGCGACCTGGTGCCGCTCCACGTGCTGATCACAGCGCAGAAGAACGGCGGCTTGGTGGCGGGCGCCTTCGATCAGGATGGCGCGCTGATTGGGTTCATCTTCGGCTTTCTGGGCATGACGGCTGAGGGGCGCTTGAAGCACTGCTCGCACATGGCGGCGGTGCTGCCGCGCGCGCAAGGGCGCGAGATCGGCTACCGCTTGAAGCGCTTCCAGCGCGAGGAAGTCCTCAAGCAGGGCATCGAGCTGATCACGTGGACGTACGATCCCTTGCAGCGCGTCAATGCGCGCTTCAACATCGGCAAGCTGGGCGCGCTCGCGCGGACGTACCATCACAACCTCTACGGGGCGATGGGCGGCGTGAACGCGGGCGTGCCGTCGGATCGCTTCGAGGTGGAGTGGTGGCTGCGCAGCGAGGCGGTCGCGGCGCGCTTGGCGGGTCGCCATGTGCCGCCGCGCCTCGCCGATCTGGTGGCGGAGGGCGTGCCGTTCGCCTTGCGGGGCGACTCTACAGCCGAGGGCTACGCGCCACAGCTTTTGCCCTACGCGGCGCAGCGCCCCGCTTACCTCGTGGAGATACCCTACGACTTCAATGCGCTCAAACGGGAGTCGCTCGCCTTGGCGCAAGCGTGGCGGCGCGAGTCGGGGCGGGTCTTCAGCGAGCTGTTCGCGCGCGGCTACGCCGTGTGCGAGTTCCTCAGCGAGGCTGAGCGCGCCTTCTATCTGCTGCGGGCGTGAAAAAGCGCGTCCGCTGCGCTATACTCATGCCGTTACCGAGCCGCATCGCATGAGGACGTTTTGAGACACCGCACACGCTTAGCAGCCATCACAGCCGTGTTATTGGCGGCGGCAGCCCTGCGCCTCGTCGGGCTGACCGTCTTGCCGCAGGGCTTGCGCGATGAGGAGATCGCCCAGCTGGAGATCGCCGCCCTCGCCCGCAGCGGCGCCATAGCCCCTTTCTACAACGTCGACGATCCCAGCGGCGGGCGCGAGGGACTCTTCGCCGCCCTGCACGGCTGGCTGAGCATCCCGCTGGGCAAGG
This sequence comes from uncultured Anaerolineae bacterium, assembly GCA_938005675.1. Lineage (GTDB taxonomy): Bacteria > Chloroflexota > Anaerolineae > Aggregatilineales > UBA2796 > CP2-2F. Next base: position 20,092 of record CALKXH010000112.1, on the reverse strand, counting down.
GAGAGCTGCCTCTGCGCAGTTTGGCGGTCTGGTGTGGCGTGCTGAGCGTGGCGCTGACCTACGCGCTGGGCAGACGGCTGTTCGGGCATTACGCGGGCTTGGTGGCGGGCATCGGCATGGCGCTGAGCTTCTACCCGATCCTCGTCGGGCGCTCGATCACCTCTGAGGCGTTGGCGCTGCCCCTGATCGCGCTCGCCCTGCTCTTGATCGCCGACGCCGTGCACCTGCGCCGCCAGATCGCGCCCTTGCCGCCTCAGTCGGCGGCGTACGTCTCGCTGGGCGTCGTCCTCGCCCTGAGCGCCTACGCCCATTGGAGCGGACTCTTCGCCGTGCTGCTCTTCGGCGTCTTCATCGCCTATTTGCGCCTCACGCGGCAGCCGATCTCGCGGCGGGTGCTCGGCTACGCGCTCTTCAGCCTGCTGATCGGGCTGATCGTCGCCATCCCTTACATCGGGGCGACCATCCGCGCCTTCCCGATCAGCAGCTTGAACCGACTCTGGCTGAGCCGCCCTGAGAGCGTGGGCGCCTTCGTCGGCGGCATCGGGCAAGCCATCGGCGGGATCGGCATCTATGGCGATGCGTTGCCGCAACAGAACTTGCCCGCCCTGCCGCTGCTGAACCCGATTGGCGCGGTCTTGCTGCTGATCGGCGTCATTGAGGCGGCGCGGCGCTTCAGAGTCGCTCCGAACTACGCCTTGCCGCTGCTCGCCCTGATGATCGGCTTGCTGGCGGACGCCTGGACGCGCGGCGCGCCCAACTTCAGCCATCAGCTGGTGGCGTTGCCCGCCATCATGCTGCTGATGGGCGCCGGCGCCGACGCTTTTGTGCGGCTCTTTCGGCTCGGCTTGCCGCGCCCGACCGCCGAGTGGCTGATCGCCATCGGCACGTTCGCCATCGCCGCCGCGAGCTTTTTCGCCGCCGCCGACTTGCTCTTTCGCCTCTGGGCGAGCCACGCAGAGGTGCAGCAGGTCTATCGGGCGCGGCTGGGAGCGCTCGCCGCCTATCTGGATCGCACGTCGGATGGCTTGTCGACCTCGATCTGCACCTTCGCCATCGGTTCGTCCTCGCCGACGCGCCCCGACTCGCTGCTGCTGAGCTGGATGCTCCACCGCCACGACCTCGATCTGCGCTACAGCAACTGCGCCAACGCTCTCGTGCTGACGGGCGGCGGCGCGCCGCAGCGCTACGCCTTCGCCCACCCTGAGGCGCGCGCCCTGCTGCCTGAGCCGTTGGCGGCGTGGCTGCAAAAGGCGACCGCCATCCCCGTCGCGGGCTTGGCGGAGGGCAGCTTGCTGCGGGTGGATGCGGAGCAGGTCGTGGCGGACGACTTCGGGCAGATCAGCCTCAGTCAGGCGTGGTGGGCGCCTCAAGAGCGCGAGGGGCAGGGCGAGCGGGCTCAGCTGCCCTTGCGCATGGGCGGCTATCTGACCTTTCAAGGCTACCGTTTGCTGCCCGAGCGCGAGGTCTATCGTGGCGGCGAGACGCTCAATCTGGTGACCTATTGGCGCGCCGATGGCGAGCAAGTGGCGGAGTTGCGCCTCTTTGCGCACGTCTTGCGCAACCCGAATATCGCGCCCGCCCTGCAAAACGACCTGCTCAACATCGAATCCGCCTTGCTGCGCGACCGCGACGTCTTCATCCAGATCATCGCCTTGCCCTTGCCGCCCGATTTCCCCAGCGGCGAGTACTTCCTCTCCGTGGGCGCCTATAGCGACCGCGATAAGCAGCGCCTGCCCATCTACGACGGCGAGACGCCCCGCAGCGATAGGCTGTTCTTGCGCAAAATCCGCGTGGAGTAGGGCTGAGCTATGTTCGAGCTGCTCTTTCTCGGCACGTCCGCCTCGGCGCCCTCCGTCCATCGCGGACTCTCCGCCCAGCTGCTGATGGCGAAGGAATATCGCTTCCTGATCGATTGCGGCGAGGGGACTCAGCGCCAAATCTTGCGCAGCGGGGTCGGCTTCAAGCGCCTGAACCGCATCTTGATCACGCACGGGCATCTCGATCACATCTTGGGCTTGGCGGGCTTGCTCTCCACGTTGGTGCGCTGGGAGAGCCTTGAGGGGCTGGAAATTTACGGCAGCCGCTGGGCGCTGGAGCGCGTCCACGACCTGATCTACCGCGTGACGTTCCGCAACGAGCGCCTCTTGACCCCGCTGCGCCTGATCGAGGTGCAAGAGGGCGTCTTCTTCGAGGCGCGCGACTTCACGGTCAGCGCGTTCTCGGTCGCCCATCGCGGGGCGGGCTGCTTCGGCTACATTTTTCAGGAGAAGGCGCGCCGTCCGTTCCTCGCTGAGCGGGCTGAGGCGCTGGGCGTGCCGTTCGGACCCGAGCGCGCCAGGTTGGTGCGCGGCGAGCCGATCCAGCTGCCCGACGGGCGCATCGTACAGCCCGACGAAGTGCTCGGCGCCGAGCTGCGCGGCGCGCGCTACGTCCATACGGGCGATATGGGGCGCTCGGAGAGCGTCCTTGAGCACGTGCGGGGCGCGCACGCCCTAGTCACTGAGGCGACCTATCTGAGCGCCGATGCCGAGCTCGCCCAGCAGTTCGGGCATCTGACGGCGGCGGCGGCGGCGCAGCTGGCGGCTGAGGCGGGCGTTCAGACCTTGATCTTGACGCATCTCTCGCGGCGCAACCGCGAGCGCGACGTGCTGGCTGAGGCGCAGGCGATCTTCCCCAACACGTACGTCGCGCGCGACTTTGACCGCTTCAGCATCGATAAAGAGCGCGGCGTGGTCAAGCTCGCCCCAGAGGCGGGCAGCCGCGCCGACGCCGAGACCGACGCGGTGGACGAGCCGCTCGAACTGCCCGACGACTCGCCCCTTGAGCCCTAGCCCGACTCCGGCATCAGCCGCTGCGACTTCGAGTCGTTGATCAGGCGCGCCTTGCGGACGAACTCATCGACGGGCATCCCGCCGAGGTCTTCGCCGCTGCGCAGCCGCACCGAGACCGCGCCGCCCGCCACGTCGCGGTCGCCGGCGATGAGCATGTAGGGGATTTTCTCGCCCTGCGCCTTGCGAATCTTGGCGTTCATGCGCTCTTTGCCGTCGTCCACGTCGGCGCGCAAGCCCGCCTCCAGCAGTTTTGCCGCCACCTCGCGCAGATACGGCACGTGCCGATCCGCGACTGGGATCAAGCGCGCCTGAACGGGCGCCAACCAGACGGGGAAGGCGCCGCCGAAGTGCTCGATCAGGATCGCCACGAAGCGCTCCATGCTGCCGAAGGGCGCCCGATGGATCATGACCGGGCGATGGACTTGATTATCCTCGCCCATGTACTCCAGCTGGAAGCGTTCGGGCAGGTTGTAGTCAACTTGCACCGTGCCGAGCTGCCATTCGCGCTTCAGCACGTCGCGGAAGATGAAATCGAGCTTGGGTCCGTAGAAGGCTGCCTCGCCCTCCGCCACGTAGTAGGGCAAGCCGAGCTTATCCGCCGCGTTCAGGATCGCCTGAGTCGCTTTATCCCACAGTTCGGGCGCGCCGACGTACTTCTCGCTGTTGGGGTCGCGCGTGCCGACCCGCGCGCGGAAGTCGTGGAAGCCCATCAGGTCGAAGATGCGCTGGATCAGGCGCACCACGCCGATGAACTCGTCTTCGAGCTGCTCCGGCGTGGCGAAGATGTGGGCGTCATCCTGCGTGAAGCCGCGCACGCGCGTCAGACCGCTCAGCTCGCCGCTCTGCTCGTAGCGGTAGACCGTGCCGAACTCGGCGAGGCGCAGAGGCAGATCGCGGTAGCTGCGCGGCTCGCTGCGATAGATTTCGATGTGATGCGGGCAGTTCATCGGCTTGAGCATGAACTCTTCATCCTCAAGCGTCATGGGCGGGAACTGGCTCTCGGCGTAGTAGGGATAGTGACCGGAGGTGCGATAGAGGTCGACTTTGGCGATGTGCGGCGAGACGACGGGCAAATAGCCGGCGCGCAGCTGCTCGGCGCGCAGGAAGCGCTCCAAGACATCGCGCAGGATGGCGCCCTTCGGCTTCCAGAGCGGCAAGCCCTTGCCCACCAGCGGACTGAAAGTGAACAGACCGAGCTGCTCGCCCAGCTTGCGGTGATCGCGCGCCTTCGCCTCTTCGAGCTGATGGAGGTATTCCTCCAGCTCGGCGGCGCTCTGCCAGGCTGTGCCGTAGATGCGCTGCAGCTGCGGGCGGCGCGAGTCGCCGCGCCAATAGGCGCCGGCGATGCTCATCAGCTTGAAGGCGTCGGGATTCAGCTCGCCGGTGTGCGCCACGTGCGGACCGCGGCACAAGTCCTCGAAGGTATCTTGCCGATAGGTGCTGATGACGGGCGGCTCGGCGATTTTGTTGCCGTTTTCGTCGTAGCCGCCGCGCTCCAAGCCGTCGATCAACTCCAATTTGTAGGGCTGATTGGCGAAGAGGCGGCGGGCTTCCTCCGCGCTGACCTCGCGGCGCACGAAGGGATGCTTGCCGCTGATGATGCGCCGCATCCGCGCTTCGATCTCCGCCAAGTCGGACTCGGTCAGCGGGCGCGGCAGGTCGAAGTCGTAGTAGAAGCCGTCCTCGATGGGCGGTCCGATGGCGATGCGCCCTTCGGGGAAGAGTTCTAGCACGGCTTGCGCCATCACGTGCGCTAAGGAGTGGCGGATGCGGTAGAGTTGGCTCTCTTCGTAGCGTTCAGACATACTCCCTCAATCTGTGCGAAAGGCTCTAGCGGCGGGCAGCCGCTGCGCAGACGTCGGCGCGACCGCTGACTGCGCATGGGCAGCGGCATCTCGCTAGAGCCGTCTGTGCCGTCTCAGCCGCTCAGCAGCTGAGCGCCATGTCGTCTTCAGGCAGCAGATCGAGCGGCTGGCAGGGCGCAAAGACGCCCTCGAACGTGCCGAGCGTGATCAGGTTCTCGACCGTATCCTCGATGGTCTCGGGCAGCAAGTTCTCCACGATCACGTGCGGCGTCTCCACCGAGAGGAAGCGGACGGGCAGCAGCTGCGCCTCGCCCTCCGCCACCTCGCGGCTGACGTGCATCTGCCGCTGCAAGAACGGGATGGTGACGAAATGCGCCAGCCACGTCTGCCCGTCGTAGGTCTCGACGACGACATCAGTGCTGTCGCGATACGGATCGAAGCCCGTCAAGCCTGCCTGCTCGATCCAGATGCGCTTCAAAAGCATAGCTCGACTCCCCATTTTACACATAAAAATCCCACGCCCATTGGGGCGAGGGATTCCGTCGCGGTTCCACCCAACTTCAGCCGCGAGTCAACAACCTCGCAAGCCCTTTGATCGCCCTGTAACGGGAGCGCCCGAAGCCGACTACTGCGCCTTGAGAGGCGGTTCGCCGCTTGGCTCACGGGGGGTTTTGGCTGCGGCGTGCTGAAGGCGCTCTCAGTCGCGGCGCCCTCTCCCTGTCTAGCCGATGGCGCGTCAGCTACTCGTCCCGATCATCGCCTTTTTTGTTCAATTGTTATCTAGAGCATATTACGAAAATCAAACTTCGTCAATAGTGCAATTTGCCACAATTTTTCAGCCCAGCCAGCGGGCGAGGATCGCCGCCAACGACCCGTCCGCCCACATCGCCTCAAGCGCCGCGTTGACTCGGCTCGCCAATGCCAAGTCGCGGGCGCGCAGCACGGCGTGATAGGCTTCGGAGTAGATCGGTGCGGCGGCGATGCGCAGCTCGGACTCGCCCTGCGCGCGCAGCCACGCGCGCGCCGTCAGATAGTCCACGAGGGCGGCATCCGCCTCGCCCGCAGCGGCGGCGGCGAGCGCGGCGCTCGGCTCGGCGTGATGCTGAATCGTCAAGGCGCGCAGCCGCCGCCGCCAAAGCCGCGCCTGCTCATCGCCAATGCTGCCGTGCTCAACGGCAAGCGTCTTGCCGTCGAGGTCGGGCATGGTCTGGTAGCGCCCCGCCCGCGAGACCAAGAAGTAGCCGCCATCGAGGTACGGGCGCGTGTACACGAACAGATGCGCGCGGAACGGATCGAACGGCAAAGCTGAGATCAGGGCGTCCACGATGCCGACGTGCAGCGCGTCGTAGAGCCCATCCACGCCCATCGGCGCAACCTGCAAGCGCAGTCCGAGCCGCCGCGCCACCTCAAGGGCGATGTCCACATCCAAGCCGCGGATGTCCTCGCCGCGCATGACGGCGAAGGGCGCGTAGCTGGTATCCATGCCGACGATCAGGACGCCGCGCGCTTGGGCGCGCTCCCAGCTCAGATCGGGGCGGAAGTGATAGCGCCCGTAGCGCACGCCCTGCACGAACAGAAAGGCGAGGCACAGCGAGGCGATCAGGCGGCGCAGCGCGTGGAAAAACGCCGCGTTGCGCGTCGGATAGCGCCTCACGGCGATGCCTCCCAGCCGCGCGCCCAACGCTGGACTTCCTCATAGATCGGGCGCGGGCGGAACGCCACGCTCACGAAGGCGTAGCCGTCCATGTAGTTGCGGTAGAGCGTGGGCGCGCGAAAGAACCAAAAGCACACCTGCCGCACGTTCTGCCACGCCGACTCGGCGTAGCGCAGCGCCTGAAGCGTGTAAGCGATGCGCTGAGCGGGTCGCACGGCATTGACCCAACGCGGGTGATCGTTCCAGCTCGTCTCGGTGATGTAGACGGGCTTCTCGCCGTCGCCGAAGGCGCGCATGATGGCGAGGAGCAGCTCGTAGCGGCGGAAATTCAGGCGGTCGGGCGCGGGCGGGTCGTCGGGCGGGGCGGTGAAGCCGTAAGTGTGGACGGCTAGGGCATCGAAGTACTCGCCGCCGCCCGCCGCGTACAGCCGCCGCAAGTAGATCAGGTCGCTCATGCCGTTGGCGCCGTCTTCAGGCTCAAGGGTCGGGGCGAGCGCGCCGCCCAGAATTTGCACGTCCGGATTGGCTGCGTGCGCCGCCTCGTAGACCAATTTGAGGAACTGGGCGTATTCCTCAGGCGGGACGCGCCGAAAGCCCCACTCAAAGTACAGATTCGGCTCGTTCCACGGGATGATGTGCCGCACCACGCCGCGGTAACGCGCCGCGAACGCCGCCACGAAAGCCGCGTAATCGGCGTAGCGCTCAGGCGGCAAGTAGTTCAGCGAGGTCGGCTGCCGAAGCGGATCAGGGCGCGCCCAAGCGGGCACGACTCCCAGCCGCGCGATGACCGTCAAGCCTTGCCGCTGCGCCAGGCGGATGATCCGATCAGGGTGATGCCAATCGTAGACGCCCTCGCGCGGCTGGATGTACGCCCAAGGGAAGAACTCGACGATGGCGGGCGCGCCCATCTCGCGCACCATGCGCAACGTGCGCCAAATCTTGATGTCCTCGACCTCATCGACGAGGCGCGTGTGCATACACAGGATCGGATGCGCGCTTTGAACGGTTTGGGGCGGCTCTGGGAGGATGCGCTGACGGGCGGGCGCGAGGTTGAGCAGGATCAGGGCGAAGAGCGCGCCGCGCAGCCAAATGCCGCGCCGATTCCAGCACCAACGCGCCGTCCGCCCCGCCCGATACGCCCAGTGCGCCCTTGAGTCAGCCGCGCGCATCGTCCTCTAGCAAGCCGTAGAGCAGCAAGTCGATCATGCCGTCCAGCCAGAGCTTTTGCGGCAATAGGCGGCTGGCGAGGCGCGCCGCTTGCGGCAAGGCGCGCTCCGAGACGACATAGCCGATCCACAGGGCGATCAAGGTGCGCCCGATCACGGCGTCTAGGACGGGGCGCAGCTCGCCGTTCGCCTTCATGCGGCTCAGAATTTGGTTGGCTTTGGGCAGGATCGCGGCGCTCAGGTTGCTCAGGAACGTCCCGCCGTTGCTCTGGGCGTCGATCAGGGCGAGTTCGAAGAACGCCTCATGGCGCTGCGCCACCGCCACAAGCCGATGCATCATGTCGCGCAGCAGGTCGGCGGCGCTCTCGCCTTGAACGGCGTCTAGGGCGGCTTCCAGCTCCGCCTGCGGCGAGTAGGCGCGCAGCAGCGCCGCGAGGAGCTTCTCCTTATCGCTGTAATGGCGCGCCACCTCCGTCGGATCGAGATTAGCGCGGCGCGCCACCTGCTCTAGGGAGGTCTCAGCGTAGCCGTTTTGGACGAAGACCTCGCGCGCGGCGGCGAGGATCAGCTCGCGCGTTTCGGGCGGACGTTTGAACATAGGCTCTAGCGCTTGCCGTCCCGCCGGACGCCCAGATCGCTGATCTGGCGCAGCAAGGCGATGGCGGCGAGGCTCAGGCGGAAGAGATCGGCGGTGCTGATCGGCTTGGGCGGCTGTCCCTTGTTGTTCTCTTCGGCGCTGCGCGCGTACAGGTGCGCCGAGAGGAAGCCCAGCAGCGCGCCCAGAGCAGCGCCGATCAAATAGATCGGCGTCTTCCAGTTCGGCGGCGCAGCGGGGACGATCTCAGTCGGTGGCGTCGGTCTCTCGGTCATGCGGGCTCTCATCATCAGGTGGGATGCGAATGGCGCGGAAAGGCGCGCTGAGCAGGCGCTCCAGCGCGGCGTAACGGACGTTCAAGGCGATCACGGGCTGGGCGGCGCGCTTCGAGAGCGCCTGCACGCCCAAATTCAGCCGTCGCGCCGCCCGATGGACTCGCCCAAGCCCGTGGCGCGTCCCCTTGTAGGCGCGCCGCGCGCCGTAAGCGAAGCCGATCAGCAGGATGTAGGGCAGCAGGCACAGCAGCGCGGCGGGGATCGTGATCAGCAGCGATAGGAACGCCGCCACGCTGCTGAAGCGCTCAGCGCCCAGCGCGAGGGCGAAAAAGCTCGGCACGATCACGCTCAGCGCGCCGATCAGGACGAAGGGCGCGCCCATGCGCCAACGGGCGAAGCGCCGATGCGCTCGCACGCCGCGCGCAAGGCGTTGCGCTTCAGGATCGGGCAGTTCAGGGCGAAAAAAGCGCCTCACGGCTCAAAGTGTCCTCTCACAGCAGGATTGTAGCACACTTTTCGCCTAGCCCAACGGCTTCTCGGCGATCAGCACCTGCGCCACGCTGCGCCGAGCGGGAACTTGGGCGAAACTGAGCTGAAAGCCCGCCTCGGCGAAGCGCGCCTGCACATCCAGCGGCGCGCCGCCGCGCTGAGCGGTCAGCCGATAGGCGAGCTCGATGCCGCGCTGCGCCGCGCCCTTCCCCGTGAAGACCGCGTTCGGCACGATGATCAGCCGTCCGCCCGCTTGCAGCACGCGCTGCACCTCGCGCAAGGTCGACGGGGCGAGGATGAAGGCGGTCGGGAAGGTGCTGATCGCCGCCGCGAACGAGTCGGCGCGGAAGGGCAGCTGCTCGGCGCGGGCGCGCACAAGGCGCACGGGGACGTTCGCCCGCCGCAATTTGCGCGCCGCGAGGCGGCTCATGTGCGGACTCAGGTCGAGGGCGAGGCTCGGGATGCCCGCCGCGTGCAGATCGAGCTGCAGATTGCCCGTGCCGTGCGCCAGCTCCAGCACGGGCGCGTTGAGCGGCGGCAGAAATTGCAGGGCAGCCCGTTGCCACGTCCGCCACTCGCCCAGACTGACCGCCCAACTGACCGCGTCGTAGGTGAACGCCAACTCGTTATAGAGCAGGCGGAAGCCGAACTTGACCAGACGCCACCACGCGCCCTTGATCGCCCTCATGTGCGCTCCTGTGCAACAAAAAACCTCTGGGCTGCCCCAGAGGTTTTGCTGAGCGGGCGACGAGATTCGAACTCGTGACCTTCTCCTTGGCAAGGAGACGTTCTACCACTGAACCACGCCCGCCAATCTGCCCTAGAGTATAGATCGCTTTGGCGAACTTGACAAGGGGCAATTTTTGTGAAAACTGCCTAAAGTCCCCGCCGAGCGCCCTTTTGACAACTCGCCCGCTCTCGGCTAGAGTAAAGCGCCATGCCGATTTTCAGCCACTCAGAGTGAGGATTAGCCGTGTCTGCTCAAGCGTCTGAGTCTAACGGCGCTACGCCCGCCCCTTCCGAGCCGCAGCCCGCCCGCCAAGGCGTCAACACGCTCTCCGTGCATGGCGGCGACGACCGTCCGCGCGCCCACCAAGCCATCCCGATGCCCATCATCCAGACGGCGACCTACGCCTTCGCCGACACCGCCGATCTGATCAACTTCATGCAGCACAAAAGCTGGGGCGATGGCATCGTCGGGCGCGAGGAATACGGGCGCTACGGCAACCCGACCGTCCAAGCCGTCGAGAGCAAGGTCGCCGCGCTGGAGGGCGCCGAAGACGCCGTGCTGTTCTCCTCCGGCATGGCAGCCATCACCTCGCTGCTCCTAGCGAGCCTGCCGACGGGCGCGCACCTCGTCATGACCGCCGACTGTTACCGCCGCACCCGCCAATTCTGCCTGACCTTCCTCAAGCGGCTGGGCATCGAGACCACCATCGTGCCGACCGGCGACTACGCGGCGCTTGAGGCAGCCCTTCAGCCCAAGCGCACGCGCTTCATCCTCTCCGAGAGCCCGACCAACCCGTATTTGCGCTGCGTCGACCTCGCCCGCCTCGCCGAGATCGCCAAGCGCCATCGCGTCCAAACCATCATCGATAGCACGTTCGGCACGCCCGTCAACCAGCTGCCGCTCCAATACGGCATCGATTACGTCGTCCACAGCGCCACCAAGTACTTGGGCGGGCATCACGACCTGCTGGCGGGCGTGGTGGCGGGGCGCAAAGATCGCATCGCGGCGCTGCGCGACGCGCGCGGCGTGCTGGGCGGCATCGTCGATCCGCAGAGCGCCTACCTGCTGGAGCGCGGCTTGAAGACGCTCGGCTTGCGCGTGGCGCAGCAGAACGCCACCGCCCTGCGCGTCGCCGAGTACCTCGAGGCGCATCCCAAGATCGAGCGCGTCTGGTATCCCGGCTTGCCCTCGCACCCCGATCACGCCATCGCTAAGAAGCAGATGAGCGGCTTCGGCGGCGTGGTCAGCTTCACGGTGCGCGGCAGCCTCGAAGAGACCAGCCGCTTCATCGATGCCATGCAGATTCCCTACATCGCGCCCAGTCTGGGCGGCGTGGATAGCTTGATCGAGCAGCCCGCCTTGATGTCTTACTTCGAGAAGACGCCCGAAGAGCGCCTTGAGGTCGGCATCACCGGCAACTTGGTGCGCTTCGCCATCGGCGTGGAGGACGCCGAAGACCTGATCGCCGATCTGGAGCAGGCGTTGCGCGTGTTGCCATGAGCGTACAAGCGGTTGAGGCGACTGCCAGCGCGACGGTCGCCAATTTGGGCGTCGGCTTCGATATTCTGGGCATGGCGCTGCAGGCGCCCTGCGACGTGGTGCGCGCCGAGCGCAGCGACGCTGAAGGCGTGCAGATCGTCGCCATCACGGGCGATGCGGGCGAGCTCAGCCGCGATCCGACCCGCAACACGGCGGGCATTGCCGCCGCCTACGTCTTGGGGCAGATCGGGGCGGCGGCGGGCGTGCGCCTGACTCTTCACAAGGGCTTGCCCTTGGCGAGCGGCTTGGGCAGCAGCGCAGCCAGCGCAGTGGCGGCGGCGGTCGCTGTGAACGCGCTGTTCGGCGAGCCGCTCGACCATGCCGCGCTCTTGGCGGCGAGCTTGGAGGGCGAGGCGGCGGTCAGCGGGCGGCACGCCGATAACGTTGCGCCGTCGCTCTTCGGGGGCATCACGCTGGTGCTGGGCGCGGCGGCTGAGGCGATCTACAGCCTGCCCGTGCCGCCGAATTTGCATCTGGCGTTGGCGACGCCCGCCATCGCCGTGCCGACGGCGCACGCGCGCGCCGTCTTGCCGCCCAGCGTGCCGCTCAAGGCGCTCGTCCATCAGACGGGGCAGGTGGCGCTGCTGATCCACGCCCTCTACACGGGCGATCTAGCGCTGCTAGGCGCCGCGCTGGAGGGCGATCAGGTCATTGAGCCCGCCCGCGCCCATCTGATGCGCGGCTTGGCGGAGGTGCGCGCGGCAGCCCGCGCGCGCGGCGCGCTCGGCACGGTCATCAGCGGCGCCGGACCGACCCTCTGCTCCCTGTGCGACTCCGAAGCGGTCGCTGAGCGCGTCGCCGAGGCAATGCGGGAGGTCTACGCCGAGCTGAACCTGCCCGCCGCCATCCGCGTGACGCAGCCCGCCCTGCACGGGGCAACTTGGCGCGCACTCTAGCCTTGCCGTGACCGATCAATTCAGATAAACTTAAGACATGTTTTTGGATGAAGTGGTCATTCACGTGCGCAGCGGCGATGGCGGCGATGGAATCGTCCACTTTCGCCGCGAGAAATACGTGCCGCGCGGCGGTCCGGATGGCGGCGACGGCGGGCGCGGCGGCGATGTGGTCTTGGTGGCGAGCCGCCACCTGAACACGCTCTATCCCTTCAACCATAAGCGCAAGTTCATCGCGCAAAATGGCAAAAATGGCGGGCCCTTCAATCGCAGCGGCGCCAGCGCGCCGCCCCTGCGCATCGAGGTGCCGCTCGGCACCGTCGTCAAAGACGCCAACACGGGCGCCATCCTCGCCGACCTCGTCGAGCATGGGCAGGCGGTCGTGGTGGCGAAGGGCGGGCGCGGCGGGCGCGGCAATCAGCACTTCGCCACCAGCACCAACCAAGCGCCGCGCATGGCGGAGCGCGGCGCGCCCGGCGAGGCGCGCGATCTGCGCCTTGAGCTGCGCCTGATCGCCGACGTGGGCATCGTGGGCGTCCCCAACGCTGGCAAGTCGACCCTGCTCTCGGTCGTCAGCAACGCCAAGCCCAAGATCGCGCCCTATCCTTTCACCACCCTAGAGCCGAACTTGGGCGTGGTGGTCGTCGGCGATAAAGATATCGTCTTCGCCGATATCCCCGGCTTGATCGAGGGCGCGCACCTAGGCGTTGGGCTGGGGCACGCCTTCCTGCGCCACGTGCAGCGCACCCGCCTGCTCATCCACCTGCTCAACGGCGAGTCCGAGAACCCCCTAGCCGATTTCAACCAGATCAACGCTGAGTTGGCGCTCTTCGATCCCGACTTGGCGGACAAGCCGCAGATCGTGGCGCTCAACAAGCTGGACTTGCCCGCAGCGCAGGCGCATTGGCAGCGCGTGGAGCGCGAGCTGAAGGCGCGCGGCTACACGGTCATGCCGATCTCGGCGGCGACGGGTCAGGGCGTGCGCGAGCTGGTCAATCGAGTCGCGGCTGAGCTGGCTAAACTGCCCGCTCAGCCGCGCACCTTCGATCAGACGCCGCTCTACACGCTCGAAAGCGAGGATCGCGCCGCCTTCACCTTGACGCGCGGCGAGGACGGCGCTTACATCGTGCGCGGCGAGGCAATCGAGCGCGCCGCCGCCATGACCTACTGGGAATTTGACGAATCAGTCGCCCGTTTTCAGCGCATCCTTGAGGCGCTCGGCATCAGCAAGGCGCTGGAGGAGGCAGGTGTGCAGGTCGGCGATACCGTGTTCATCGGCGATTACGAACTGGAGTGGGGCGAATAGTGAGCTATCTTGACAATCAAGCAAGCGCTCAAGACGATGCGATATCGTCAGAGCCTGAGCTGCCGCGTTTGGGCGTCTTCGGCGGCACCTTCGATCCGCCGCACATCGGGCACCTGATCCTCGCCCAGATCGCCTGCGATACGCTCAACTTGGAGCGCGTGCTGTTCGTGCCGGCTGCCCAGCCGCCGCACAAGCAAGATCAAGGCGTGACGCCGCCTCTGCATCGCTTCGCCATGCTGCAGCGCGCCATTCAAGGCAACCCGTATTTCGAAGTCTCGCGCATCGATATGGATCGGCAGGGCCCGCACTACACGTCGGATATGCTCAGCCTCGTGCGGGCGCAAAATCGCGGTTACGAGCTGTTCTTCCTGCTCGGCGCCGATTCGCTCAGCGAGCTGATGACGTGGCGCGCCCCGGAGTGGATCATCGCCCAAGCCATCCTCGCCGTGTGGCGCCGCCCGAACGTGCCGATCAACCTTGAGGCGCTTGAGGCGCGCCTGCCCGGCGTGCGCGAGCGCGTGGTCCTGATCGACGCGCCGCTGATCGAGATTTCAGCCACCAGCCTGCGCGAGAGCCTCCGCCGCGGGCATTCGATCCGCTATCAAGTGCCCGACGCCGTGTTGGAGTACATCCAGCGCCAACGTCTGTACCGCTGAGGGAGGCGCGCCATGTCCGATGCCCCGACTCTGCTCGCCTCAGCCGTCGCGCCGCTCGGCGAGCGGCTGGGCGAGGCGGAAATTCGCGCTGCGCTCGAACGGGCGCTCAGCGGACGCTTCAAAGGGGCGCGGCTGCTGGTCTTGATGCCCGATCACACGCGCAGCTTGCCCTTGCCGCTGCTCTTCCGCCTGCTGACCGACATCCTGCGCGACGCTCGGTCGCTCGACTTCATGGTGGCGCTCGGCACGCATCCGCCGCTGGGCGAGGCGGCGCTCTGCCGCTTGGTCGGCATCACGCCTCAGGCGCGCGCGACCGATTACAAACAGGTTGGCTTGCTCAACCACGCTTGGGACGATCCGAGCGCGCTCGTCCAGCTGGGCGTCCTTGAGCGGGCGCAGGTGCAGGCGATCAGCGGGGCGGCGTGGCACGAGTCGTTGGGCGGCGACGTGCCGATTCGGATCAATCGCGCCGCCCTCGCCTGCGATCACATCCTGATCCTCTCGCCGGTCTTCCCGCACGAGGTGATCGGCTTCAGCGGCGGCGCGAAGTACTTGTTTCCGGGCATCAGCGGCGCGGAGATCATCAACGTCTCGCACTGGCTGGGCGCGCTGCTGAGCGTGCGGCGCGTGATCGGCTTCAAGTGGACGCCGGTGCGCGCCCTGATCCACGCCGCTGCCGCGCTGCTGCCCACGCCCGTGACTCTGATCAGCATGACCGTCGAGGGCGAGGGGCTCTCCAGCTTGTTCGTGGGCGACTCGGTGACGGCGTGGGAGGCAGCCGCCGATCAATCGGCGGCGCGGCACATCACGTGGCTCGATCAGCCGCTTCAGCGCGTCCTCTCGGCGCCCGCGCCGATGTACGATGAGCTGTGGGTCGCCTCGAAGGCGATGTACAAGCTCGATCCAGCTGTGGCGGACGGCGGCGAGATCATCATCTACGCGCCGCACTTGAGCGTCGTCAGCCATGTGCACGGCGCACACATCTACGCGGTCGGTTACCACATCCGCGATTACATCCTGCAGCGCTGGGAGCGCCTGAAGCACATCCCGTTGGGCGTCTTGGCGCACAGCACGCACGTCAAGGGCGACGGAGTCATGCGCGGGGAGCTTGAGCAGCCGCGCCTTCGGGTGGCGCTCGCCACGCAGATCGATGCCGCCGATTGCGAGCGGCTGAACTTGGGCTACTACGACCACCGCCGCCTCGATCCGTCGGCGTGGCAAGGGCGCGAGGCGGAAGGCGTGCTGTACGTCCCCAAGGCGGGCGAGCGCCTCTATCGCCTCCGCCCGAAGGAGTGAGACTCGCCATGCCGCTCCATCCCGACCGTCTCTTCAGCCCTGAGCCATCGCAACGGAGCGTGGCGCGCCAACTCTACGCCCAAGTCGCCGAGCTGCCGCTAGTTTGTCCGCACGGGCACGTGCCGCCGAGCCTGTTCGCCGCGCCCGACTATCAGTTCGAGTCGCCTTTGGCGCTGATCGTGCTGCCTGATCACTACTTGCTGCGGATGCTCTACTCGCAGGGCGTGGCGTTGGAGGCGCTGGGCGTCCCGCCGCTGGATGGCGCGCCCTACGAGCGCGATCCGCGCCGCGCGTGGCGGCGCTTCGCCGAGCATTTCTACCTCTTTCGCGGCACGCCCAGCGGCATCTGGCTCAGCCACGTCTTTGAGGCGATCTTCGGCATTCAGGCGCGCCTGAACGCCCAAAGCGCCGACTTGTTCTACGACCAGATCGCGGCGCGCTTGGCAGAGCCCGACTTTCAGCCGCGCCGCCTCTACCAGCGCTTCAAAATCGAGGCGCTCTGCACGACCGACGCAGCGACCGACCCGCTCGATCAGCACGCGGCGATCCGCCAATCGGGCTGGGACGGGCGGATTCTGCCCACTTTCCGCCCTGATGACGTCATCAACCTCGACTCAGCCGATTGGCGCGCCAACATCGAGCGGCTGAGCGCGCTCTCAGGCATCGATATTGGTCATTATCGGACGTTCATTCAGGCGCTTGAGGCGCGGCGCGACTTCTTCCGCGCTATGGGCGCCGTGGCGAGCGATCACGGCGCCAGCTCGCCCTATACTGAGCGTCTGAGCGAGGCGGAGGCAGAGACGATCTTCCAGCGCGCCCTGCGCGGCTCGCTCAGCGCGGATGAGGCGCGGCGCTTCACGGGACACATGCTGATCGAGTCGGCGCGCATGAGCGCCGAAGACGGCTTGACCATGCAGCTGCACGTCGGCTCATTCCGCGATCACAATCCGTTGCTGCGGCGGCGCTTCGGGCGCGATAAGGGCGCCGATATCCCGCAGCCGACTGAGTTCACTCGCAACCTGAAGCCGCTCTTGGATGCCTTCGGCAACGATGCGCGCCTGACTCTGGTCGTCTTCACGCTGGATGAGTCGACCTACGCGCGCGAGTTGGCGCCTTTGGCGGGACATTATCCCGCCTTGCGGCTGGGCGCGCCGTGGTGGTTCCACGATAGTCCCAACGGCATGGCGCGCTACTTCGATCAGGTCATGGAGACGTGCGGCATCTACAACACGGCGGGCTTCAACGACGATACGCGGGCGTTCCTCTCCATCCCCGCCCGCCACGACCTGTGGCGGCGCGCCGCTTGCAATTGGTTGGCGGGCTTGGTCGTGCGCGGCATCCTCGATGAGGCGGAGGCGGCGGAGATGGCGGTTGAGTTGGCGGTCGGCTTGGCGCGGCGGACTTATCGGCTATGAAGCACGTCCTCGCCATCGATGTGGGCAGCTCCTCGGCGCGCTTGATCGTCTACCGCTACGACGAGGGCGCCCTGAGGGCGCTCCTGAGGCTGAGCGCGCCGCTCGCCTTCCGCAGCGACGGGCACGGCGCCTCCGAGCTGGAGGCTGAGTCCTTGCGCGGGGCGCTTGAGCGCCTCCTAGATGCGCTGTGCAGCCAGCCGAGCTTGCCGCCGCTCGATGCGGTCGGCATGGCGACTTTCGTGGGCAACTTGCTCGGCTTAGCCGCCGATGGCAGCCCGATCACGCCGATCTACACCTACGCCGATACGCGCTGCGCCGCGCAGGTCGAGGCGTTGCGCGCCGAATTAGGCGAGGCGGGCTTGCGCGCAGCGCATCGGCGGGTCGGCTGTATGCTGCACACTGCCTATCACGCGCCCAAGCTGCTCTGGCTGCAAGAACAGGGCGTGCGCGCGGCGCTCTGGACGGATTTCGCCACCTATCTATATCGGACGTGGTTCGGGCGCGCCGAGATGCCGTGCAGCTACTCGGTCGCCTCGTGGAGCGGCATCTTCGATGGCGTGGCGCTCCGCTGGGATGCGCCGTGGCTGGATCGGTTAGGCGTGCACGCCGATCAGCTGCCGCCGCTGGCGGATTACAGCGCCGCGCAGCGCGGACTATCGGCTGAATATGCGCGGCGTTGGCAGCCGCTGCGCGATGTGCCGTTTTTTCTCGCCGTGGGCGATGGCGCGGCGGCGAACGTCGGCTCCGGGGCGGCGGCGAGCGGCGAGACGGCGCTGACCATCGGCACGACGGCGGCGCTGCGCACCGTCTCGACTGAGCGCGCGCCTGAACTGCCCTACGGGGCTTGGCGCTATCGCATCGATGCCGAGCGGCACTTGATCGGCGGCGCGACCAGCGAGGGCGGCAACGTCTTCCAGTGGGTGAGGGAGCAGTTCAAACTGCCTGAGGGCGAGGCGCTTGAGGCGGCGCTTGCGGCGCGCCCGCCCGACGGGCACGGGCTGACTTTCCTGCCGATGTTGGCGGGCGAGCGCGCGCCGAATTGGAATCCGAGCGCGCTCGGCACGTTGCACGGCGTGCGGCTCAGCACGACGGGGCTGGATGTGCTGCAGGCGGCGCTGGAGGGCGTGGCGCTGCGTCTGGCGGCGGTGGCGCGCTTGTTGGGCTTAGCTAGGTCGCCGATTTGGGCGGGCGGCGGCGCGTTGCGCGCCTCGCGGAGGTGGGCGCAGATGGTGGCGGATGCGCTCGACGCGCCTTTGCGTCTGGTGGCGGAGGACGAGCCGACGGCGCGCGGGGCGGCGTTGATGGCGCTCGCGGCGTTGGGCGAGGTCGCCCTGAGCGAGCTGCCGCCGCCCATCGAGGCGCTCATCGCGCCGCGCGCGGAGGCTGTGCGCGCCCTAGATGCCGCTTTCGAGCGGCAGATGGCGCTCTATCGGGCGCTTTACGGCTAGGGAAACAAAAATAGCACAGGGAGGCTGTGCTTGCATCGCATATCAGGCTTGGAGATGAGGGGACTCGAACCCCTGACTTCCTGCTTGCAAAGCAGGCGCTCTCCCAGCTGAGCTACATCCCCTAAAAAAGCCGCGTGAGAGCGGCTTGTGGGTCAGACACGACTCGAACGTGTGACCTCTCGGTTATCAGCCGAGTGCTCTAACCAGCTGAGCTACTGACCCGTCGCTTGAGGTTTCGGCGAGCGCTCGGCGCGCTCCTTAACCGCTGAGTAGTGGTAAGAAACGCGCGTTCACGCGCAGCACGGGCAGTTCGTCCTCGCGGACGCTCAACCAGCTTGCGGTGAGCTTTCAGGTTACTCGCTTCACCCTCGCTCACCAGCTCGCCTTTAGAAAGGAGGTGATCCAGCCGCAGCTTCCGCTACAGCTACCTTGTTACGACTTCGTCCCAGTCACCAGCCCTGCCCTTGACGGCTGCCTCCTCTCGGTTAGCCCACCGTTTTCAGGCGTGACCAGCTCCCATGACGTGACGGGCGGTGTGTACAAGGCCCGGGAACGTATTCACCGCCGTATGGCTGACCGGCGGTTACTAGCAACTCCAGCTTCATGTGGGCGGGTTGCAGCCCACAATCCGAACTGAGATCGGCTTTGCTAGGCTTAGCTCCGCGTTACCGCTTGGCTACCCATTGTACCGACCATTGTAGCGTGTGTGTAGCCCCGAACATAAAGGCCATGCTGACTTGACGTCATCCCCACCTTCCTCCCACTTATCGCGGGCAGTCGCTCTAGACACCGTGTAACTAGAGCTGAGGGTTGCGCTCGTTACAGGACTTAACCTAACACCTCACGGCACGAGCTGACGACAGCCATGCAGCACCTGTGCAGCCCCCTCGAAGGCGGAGCGCTTTCGCGCCCTTGCAGCTGCATGTCAAGTCCGGGTAAGGTTCTTCGTGTAGCCTCGAATTAAACCACACGCTCCGCTGCTTGTGCGGGCCCCCGTCAATTCCTTTGAGTTTTAGTCTTGCGACCGTAGTCCCCAGGCGGCAGACTTAGCGCGTTAGCTGCGATACCGACGGGGTTGAGACCGCCGACATCTAGTCTGCATCGTTTACGGCACGGATTACCGGGGTTTCTAATCCCGTTCACTCCCCGTGCTTTCGTGTCTGAGCGTCAGGTCAGCCCCAGGACACCGCCTTCGCCTCTGGTGTTCCTCCGGATCTCTACGCATTTCACCGCTACACCCGGAATTCCATGTCCCTCTGGCTGCCTCTAGCTAGGCAGTCTGGCATAGCCTCGCCCGGTTAAGCCGAGCGCTTTCATACACCACTTACCTAACAGCCTGCACACGCTTTACGCCCAGTAAATCCGGATAACGCTCGTGACCTACGTATTACCGCGGCTGCTGGCACGTAGTTAGCCGTCACTTCTTCAAGAGGTACCGTCCTTCCTCGTCCCTCTCAAAAGGAGTTTACGATCCGAAGACCTTCTTCCTCCACGCGGCGTTGCTGGGTCAGGCTTGCGCCCATTGCCCAATATCCCTTACTGCTGCCTCCCGCAGGAGTCTGGACCGTGTGTCAGTTCCAGTGTGGGGGGTCACCCTCTCAGGCCCCCTACTCGTCGTCGGCTTGGTGAGCCGTTACCCCACCAACTACCTGATGAGCCGCAGCCCCCTCCTTCAGCCCCGGAAGTTTCCTGAGGGCTTTCTAAGCACCCCCAGTCTATGCGGTATTAGCACGCCTTTCGGCATGTTGTCCCCCGCTGAAGGGCAGGTCAGCTACGTGTTACGCACCCGGTCGCCACTAGGATACATCGCTGCATCCCCGTTCGACTTGCATGTATTAGGCACGCCGCCAGCGTTCATCCTGAGCCAGGATCAAACTCTCCGTAAAGTTTGCCCTCGCGGGCAAAACAGCGCCGAAGCGCTGTACGGGGTCTGTGTGTTACCCTTGCTGCTTGTTTACTTGCTGTTTCTTACCACTATTCAGTTGTTAAGGTGC
>CALKXH010000111.1 GCA_938005675.1 uncultured Anaerolineae bacterium | reverse complement strand
GCTTGCCGCCCGCCCTGATGAGGGTGCTGCAAGGCGTAGCGGTAGCCGGACAGGCGACCACCCAGCCCATGCTGGAGTATCTGTTGGCGCCTTACCTCGATGTGAAGCTGCTGCCCAAGCTCTTGGAGCGGCTGGTGGCGGGCTTCTTCCTCGCCTTCAACCGCCCCGCCCGCACCTACAGCCTGCACCCTTACGACCGCGCCTACGTCCTCTCTCAACTGCCTGAGAGCAGCCCTGCCGACGTGCCGAGCGCCGATGCAGAGCCGCCCGCTTTCACGCGCTGCGCCCTGCACGAGCGCATGGCGCGCTACCACCGAGCGCAGCGCAAGCCCCAAGAGGAGTGGAAGAGCCTAGATGACTTGCAGCCCCAGCTGGAGGAGTTTGAGCATCGCTGCGCGCTGGGCGATTACGACACCGCCGCCAGTATCTTGACCGACATCGACTTCGACTATCTACTGCTGTGGGGCTACGCCGAGCGCGTCTGCGCCCTGCACGAGCGGCTGCAAGGCAAGCTGCAGAATAAGCGGCTGGCGAGCCTGAGCGCGGGCAATCTGGGCACTGCGTACCGCCACTTGGGGCAAGTGGAGCGGGCGATTGAATGCTACGAGCAAGCCCTCGCCATCAGCCGCGCGATCAACGACCGCAGTGGCGAGGGCGCGTGGCTCGGCAATCTGGGCTACGCCTTATCGCGCTTGGGTCGCCATGAGGAGGCAATACAGCGCCTGCGCGAGGCGCTGCGCATCGCTGAGGAAGTCAAGTCGCCTCGCTTGATGAGTTATATGGGAACGTACCTCGCGCAGGCGTTGGCGTATGCAGGGCAAAGCGAGGCAGCCCTCGCGGTCATCCGCGCGGCGCAAGCGCACGAAGTGGCGGAGAATCAGCACGCGGCGCGCTGCTGGCACGGGGTCTTGGCGTTGCGCCAAGCCGCGCCCGACGAAGCGCGCGCAGCTTTCCAAGCTGCCATCGCTCACGCGAGTGAGCTGCTCCAACGCAGCGATCAGAACTATCGGGCATACTACGTGCGCGGGCTTGCGCGCGTCGGCTTATTCCTGCTGGGCGAGGCGTCGGCGCTGCCGCTGGCACAGGCGGATTATCGGCGCGGGCGGGCGATCTGCGGCGCGGCAGGCATCTTAGAGGACGCGCGGCGCGCTCTGCGCTGTCTGCTCGGCGAGCGCACAACGCCCAGCGTCGCTGATCTGCTGGGCGATTGACGGCGGATAGGGCGGCGTGTGACCCTAGTAGGACTCGAACCTACAACCAACGGATTAAAAGTCCGCTGCTCTACCATTGAGCTATAGGGCCAACTGTGTAGATTGTAGGCGATCAGCGCCGAAACGTCAAGGCTCTTGACAAGGCGGCGGAGGCGCGCTAGGATCGACGGCACAATCGCATAACGCCTCCAAAGACGTTGATCCGAGCGAGTAGGCAGCAGGGCGCTTGTTCAGAGAGCCGCCGACCTGAGTTCAGGTGGCTGTGAAGGCGGTACAAGGGCGGCTGCTGAATGGGTCGGGGAGTTGCACGGGCAAACGCGCCGCGCGCCAGTAGTCCGTGACGGGATCGCCGCCGTTATCAGGGCTGAGGGCATCGCCTGTGGGCTGTGCCTGCACAAGAGTGAGTCGCCGTGTGGCGGCTAAGTAGGGTGGCACCGCGAGAAGCGCTCTCTCGTCCCTAGCTGGGCGGAGCGCTTTTTACTTGTCCGTTCAGGAGCGTGCCATGACTGCTTCAGCCATCACTTTTCGCGCGGCGCCGCCGCGCCCCTACTCCCTGACCTTTGAGGAAGTCCGCGAGCTGTTCACGCAGGGCGACCGCGTGCCGATCTATCGCGCCCTGCCCGCCGATCTGGAGACGCCCGTCTCGGTCTACATGAAACTCGCGCAGCCCGATGAGCCGTCCTTCCTGCTGGAGAGCGTCGAAGGCGGCGAGCAGGTGGCGCGCTACTCGTTCTTGGGCGTCAATCCATCGGCGGTGCTGACCGCGCGCGGGCGCACAGTCGCCGAGCGGCGCGGCAAAAGCGTGACCGAGCGCACCTTGCCGCCCGATCAAGACCCGCTCGATGCCATCAAGGCGGCGATTGGCTCCGCCCAGCCGGTGAGCTTGCCCGCCTTGCCGCGCTTCGTGGGCGGGGCGGTCGGCTTTTTGAGCTACGACATCGTGCGCCACTTCGAGCGCCTGCCCGCCACCGCCATCGACGAGCTGAATCTGCCCGACGTGGGCATGATGCTGGTCGATACGCTGGTGATCTTCGATCACGTCAAGCATCAGGTGCTGGTGCTCGCCAACGCCCACAACACGGGCGATCCGCGCGCCGCCTATGACGACGCCATCCGCCGCATCGAGGCGATTGTAGCGCGTCTGCAGCAGCCGCTGCCCGCCTTGCCCGTTGCGCCGCCGCCCGCCGAGCCTCCGCCGCTCATCGCCAACTTCACGCAGGCGGAGTACGAAGAGCGCGTGCTGCGCGCCAAAGCGTACATCGCCGCCGGCGACGCCTTTCAAATTGTGCCGTCGCAGCGCTTCACCCGCGAGACCGAGGCGCATCCTTTCAGCATCTACCGCGCCTTGCGCATGTTGAATCCCTCGCCCTATATGTTCTTCCTGCGCTTCCCCAGCGAGGACTTGCACGTCATCGGCGCCTCGCCTGAGATGCTGGTGCGTTTTGACGCGCCGACGCGGACTGCCACCATCCGCCCGATTGCCGGCACCGCCCCCCGCGACCTCGATCACGCCGTCGATCAGGCGAACGCCGAGCGCCTGCTCAACGATCCCAAAGAGCGCGCCGAGCACGTCATGCTGGTCGACCTCGCCCGCAACGATCTGGGGCGCGTCTGCGACTTCGGCACGGTGCGCGTGCCGCAGATGATGTTCATCGAGCGCTTCTCGCACGTGATGCATATCACCTCGCACGTGGAGGGCAGGCTGCGCGCCGATCTGGACGCTTACGCGCTCTTCCGCGCCGCTTTTCCGGCTGGCACGCTCACCGGCGCGCCCAAAATCCGCGCCATGCAGATCATCGAGGAGCTCGAAGGGACGCGGCGCGGCATCTACGGCGGCGCCATCGGCTACTTCAGCTACGACGGCAGCATGGACGCTTGTATCGCCATTCGGACGCTCGTCATGCGCGGCAAGCGGGTCTATCTGCAGGCGGGCGGCGGCGTGGTCGCCGATAGCGAGCCCGCTAAGGAGTACCAAGAGACGATCAACAAGGCGCGGGCGGTCGCCATCGCCATCGAGAATGCAGAACAGGGCTTGATCTAGGAGAATCTGACCATGATCGTGCTGATCGATAACTACGATAGCTTCACCTATAACCTTGCGCAGGCGTTTGGGCTGCTGGGCGCGCCGATTCAAGTTTTCCGCAACGACGCGCTGAGCGTCGAGCAGCTCGCCGCCTTGAATCCTTCGCACATCGTCATCTCGCCCGGCCCGGGCGATCCCGACGACGGCGGCATCTCGCTGGAGGTGATCCGTCAGCTGGGCGCTCGCATCCCGATTCTGGGCGTCTGCTTGGGGCATCAGTGCATCGGGCAAGCCTACGGCGGCGTGGTCAAGCGCGCGCCGCGCCTGATGCACGGCAAGACCTCGCTCATCTATCACAAGAACGGCGGCATCTTCGCCGAGCTGCCCAATCCCTTCGAGGCAACGCGCTATCACAGCCTGATCGTGGAGGAAGCCAGCCTGCCCAAGTGCCTCAAAGTGACCGCCTTCACCGATCAGGGCGAGATCATGGGCTTGCAGCACACCGAATATCCCGTCTTCGGCGTGCAGTTTCACCCTGAGAGCATCCTGACCCCCTTCGGTCCGCGCCTGCTGCAGAATTTCCTGAACGTGCGGACGCCCATTCGCGTTTGAGGAGGCTGACATGGGCATTCAACACGCGATCAGCAAATTGGCGCGCCGCGAGGACTTGACCATCGCTGAGGCTGAGGCGGCGATGGGCGCCATCATGAGCGGCGAAGCGACTCCAGCCCAGATCGGCGGCTTTTTGATGGCGTTGCGTCTGAAGGGCGAGACGGTCGACGAGATCATCGGGGGCGCGCGCGCCATGCGCGCCGCCGCCCACAAGACGCCCGTGCGCGATTCGAGCCGCTTGGTGGATACCTGCGGCACGGGCGGCGATGGCGCCCACACCTTCAACATCTCAACGACGGTCGCCTTTGTGGTGGCGGGCGCGGGCGTGCCAGTCGCCAAGCACGGCAACCGCTCGGTCAGCAGCCAGAGCGGCTCGGCAGACGTGCTGAGCGCGCTCGGCGTCAAGATCGATCTGACGCCAGAGCAGGTCGGCGCCTGCATCGATGCAATCGGCATCGGCTTCCTGTTCGCGCCGCTCTTTCATCCCGCCATGAAGCACGCCGTACAGCCCCGCCGCGAGCTGGGCGTGCGCACCCTCTTCAATGTGCTCGGTCCGCTGACCAATCCCGCCGACGCCGCCCAGCAGCTCGTCGGAGTCTACGATGCAGCGCTGACCGAGCCGTTGGCGCACGTCCTGAACGGACTGGGCGCGCGGGCGGCGTTTGTGGTGCATGGCGCGGGCGGCTTGGATGAACTCAGCACGGCGGGCATCAACCGAGTCAGCGAGCTGCGCGACGGGACGGTTCGCACTTACACGCTCGATCCGCGCGAGTTGGGCTTCCCGCCCTGCGAGCCGAGCGCCCTGCGCGGCGGCGATCCGCAGACCAACGCCGCCATCACGCGGCGCATCCTGAGCGGCGCGGAAGAGGGCGCCAAGCGCGATACCGTGCTGCTGAACGCCGCCGCCGCGCTCGTGGCGGGCGGCGCCGCCGACTCGCTCGAAGACGGCGTGCGCTTGGCGAGCGAGAGCCTGCACAGCGGCGCGGCGCTCGCCAAGCTGGAGGCGCTGATCGCCTACTCGCAGCGCTTTGAGCAACTGCCCATGTAGAGGTGAACATGGCGACGGGTATTCAGCGCACCAACACCATACTGGATCGCATCGTGGCGCGCAAAATCGAGGAGTTGGCGAGCCTCGCGGGGGCGAGTCTGCCCGCCCCCGACTCGCCGCCGCGCCCCTTCGCCGCCGCCCTGCGCCGCCCCGACGGGCGCGTGGCGCTCATCGCCGAGATCAAGCGCGCCTCGCCCAGCAAGGGCGTGCTGATCGCGGATTTTCAGCCCGCCCGCCTCGCTCAGCAATACGCCGAGGGCGGCGCCTCCGCCCTCTCCGTGCTGACCGACCGCGACTTCTTCATGGGCAGTCTGGCGGACTTGCAAACGGCGCGCCAAGCCGCCAACTTGCCCGTCCTGCGCAAGGATTTCATCATTGACGAGCGCCAGATCGCCGAGGCGCGCGCCCACAACGCCGACGCCATCCTGCTGATCGTCGCCATCCTAGATGACGCCAAGCTGCGCGATCTGCACGCCGCCGCAGCCGCCTACGGCATGGCGGCGCTGGTCGAGGTGCATACCCACGCCGAGCTAGCGCGCGCCCTCCGCCTTGAAGCGCCGCTGATCGGCATCAACAACCGCGATCTGCACACCTTCAAGGTCGACTTGAACGTCTTTCGCAGCCTCGCCCCGCGCGTGCCGCCTCAGGTGACCCTCGTGGCGGAGAGCGGCATCTACACGCCTCAGGACGTGGCGCAGATGGCTGCGCACGGCGCGCACGCCATCCTGGTGGGCGAATCTATCGTCCGCGCGGCGGATATCACCGCGCAAGTGCGCCAGCTCAGCGGCGTGCTGCGCTCAACCTAGACAGGCGCGCCCATCGGCGCTACACTTGCAGCGATTCAGCACACCAGAGGTTGCTTATGTCCGCCCAGCTTCACACGCCCGTCATCGCCGCCCCGCGCTCCGACGCCCTCGTCACCTTCCCCGACGGACGGACGTTCAGCGCACCGCTCGGCACGCCGCTGCTCGCCTACGTGCAAGCCGCCTACCCGCCCGATCATCCTGAGCAGCCCATCCTCGCCGCCCTGATCGGCAACCGTCTGGTGGAGCTGACCTACCCGATCAAGAGCGACGTGCGCGTGCAGCTGATCACGCTGCGCCACAGCGATGGCGGCAGAATCTATCGGCGCACGCTCGTCCTCGTGCTGACCACCGCCGCCGACGAGCTGTTCGGCTGCCAGATCGCCGTCAAGCACTCGATCCCGTCGGGCGGCTTCTACTGCGAGGTCGTCGGGCGCTCGAATTTCAGCGCCGCCGAGCTGGAACGGCTGCAAGCGCACATGGCGCAGATCATCGCCGCCGACGAACCAATCGTCCGCCGCGAGATGCCGCTCTCAGAGGCGATGGCGTGGTTCGAGCGGCACGGCGATCGAGCCATGCTGCGCCTGCTCCAGAATCGCGCCAAAGACTACCTGACCGTCTACAGCTTGCGCGGCGCGCTCGACTACTTCTTCGGCTACATGGCGCCCTCGACGGGCTGCTTGCGCCGCTTCGAGCTGATCGGCGCCGAAGAGGGCTTCATCTTGCGCTATCCGCGCCCCGAGACGCCCGACCGCCTGCTGCCCTATCAGCCCTCCCACAAGCTGGAGGCGGTCTTCCATCAGCACAAGGTGTGGCAACGCCTGATCGGCTTAGAAGATATCGGCGAGCTGAATGACGCCGTCAATAACGGGCGCTTCCGCGAGGAGGTGCTGATCGCCGAGGCGCTGCACACGCGCCACCTCGATGAGATCGCCCGCCAGATCGCCCTCGCCCATCAGCGCGGCACGCGCCTCGTCCTGATCGCCGGTCCGTCCAGCTCCGGCAAGACCACCACCTCGAAGCGCTTGGCAGTCCAGCTGATGGCGTACGGCATCAAGCCCTACACGCTGGAGATGGATAACTTCTTCGTGGAGCGCTCCCGCACCCCGCGCGACGAACACGGCGCCTACGACTTCGAGGCGCTCGGCGCTATGGACTTGGAGCGCCTGAATCACGACGTGCGGGCGCTCATTCAAGGCAAGCAAGTGCAACTGCCGCGCTTCAACTTCAAGACGGGCAAGCCCGAAGACGGCGAGGTCGTGCGCCTGAGCGACGATCAAATCATCATCGCCGAAGGCATCCACGGCTTGAACCCCGATCTGCTGCCCGAAGTCGACTCCGAGCGCGTGCTGCGCGTGTACGTCTCGCTGCTCACGGCGCTCAACCTCGATCTGCACAATCGGGTCGCCACCACCGACGTGCGCCTGCTGCGGCGCATCATCCGCGACGCGGCAAAACGCGGCTACAACGCCGAACAGACCATCGAGCGCTGGGAGAGCGTGCGGCGCGGCGAGAAGCGCAACATCTTCCCCTATCAAGAACACGCCGACATGATCTTCAACAGCGGTCTCGCCTACGAACTCGCCGTGCTGAAGCCCTTCGCCGAGCCGCTCCTGCGCCGCGTCGATCCCGATTCGCCCCACTACGTCGAGGCGAAACGCCTGCTCGCCTTCTTGGAGTGGGTCAGCGCCGCCAGCGCCGAGTACGTGCCGGATAACTCGCTGCTGCGCGAGTTCATCGGCGGCTCGATCCTCGAGACCTACACCCCCTACAAACGCGGGCGCTGATTCGGCTGCGCCGAGCTGGTACAATACGCTCAAAACGATTTGTAGCCAGCTAGGAGCGGCAGATCGCTATGAATACCCCACGTTTAGAGTCCGTTTTTGAGCACATCGCGCGGCTGATCAGCCAGCGCCCGCCCGATGCCCCCTTCACCTTCAGCGCCCTCCAAACCGCCCTGCAAGATAAGTTCCCGAATTTCTCGCTCAGCGCCTACGGGCTGAGCAGTTGGCGCGATTTTCTGCGCGCCGCCGAGCAAGCCGACTACTTCAAGGTCGTCAACACCGGCGATCCCAAGACCAGCTACCTCGTCCTGAGCGGCAGCCGAGCGCTCAGCAGCGAGATCGCCCGCACCACCGCCCAGATGCAAGCCGCCGACCCGCGCCAGCAGCGCTGGATGACCGAGACGCTCGAACTGATGCTGCTGGCAGAACACGGCGCGCAAATCTTGGAGAGCATCGCCAACCTCGAAGCGCTCTCGCAAGGCTTTGCGGACTTCCTCGCCGCGCAGGAGCGCCTCGCAACGCTTTACTACGTGCGCGGCAAGATTCGGCGGCTGCGCGAGTTCTTGGCGACCTTGCGCACGCAAGGCGAGGCGCGCGCCCTCGCCCTTTGGAAGCCCGCCCGCAGCCTGTTGCGCTTCCCTGAGGTGCCGCCCGTCAAGGAAGCGCCGCGCCTCGCCCAACAGCTCAGCGCCGTCTTTCAGGGCGAGGCGCGCCTCGATCAACTGCCCGTCGAGTCCATCAACAACCTGTTCTTCGGCGTGATCGGCTTCCTCAAGCACCGCCTCAGCCGCGAGCGCGCCTGGGATTGGTTGGTCGGCTTGCAAATTTTAGAGGAAGAGGCGCGCGCCCTGCCCCGTCCCGCGCCGCGCAAGGGCTTGTTCGGCGGCAAGTCAACTTCATCGCTGGCTGAGCCGCTCGATGAGGCGCAGATCGAGGCGTACACCCAATTGCTGCTCAAGGAGGCGGGCATACGCGCCACTCAGGACGATACGCCGCGCTGGCGGGCTTACCTCGCTGCGCCCAGCCTCGACGCCGCTCTGACATACCTCGCTGAACAAGCCGATCTCCTGCGCGACGACGCTCTGTTAGCGTGGCTAGATGACGAGCTCGCGCGCGCTGTTGAGGCGAACGACGCCGAAGCCGTGCGCAACCTCGCCAACAAATCCGCCATTTTGATGGTCGCCCGCGAGCACGGCGTCGAAGGCGCGCGCGGCAAGGTCGCCGAGCTACGCAGCATCTATCAGAGCGTGCTGCAGGGCGCTCAGCTGCTCAGCAAGGTCTTCGCCTACCTCAAGACTGGCACGCCCGCTCAGGCGCTGGCATTTTTGCAGGCGGCGCCCGATTTTCTTCAGGATGAGACGGTCGACGCGCTCTTGGAGGAGCAGCTGATCAAGGCGGCGCGCGCTGCCGACGTCGGGCGCTATCGGCGGGTGCGCCAACGCGCCGATCTGTGGCGCAAAGTCGCCGATTTGGGCATCGAACAAGGCTCGACGCAGCACGCGCGCGCCCTCGCCGCCGAAGGCGATGATCGGGCTCTGCTGACCGAGATGGGCGTGCTGCTCCTGCCGATGGCGAAAGACGCCGACGAGACCCGCGAACTGGTGGAGCGCTTCCCCAGCGTGGCGACGCCCGAAGGCTTGGCGCTCATCACGCAGAGCCTTGAGCTGCTCAGTTTTCAGGGGGCGCCACCTGAGGAATATCAACGCTATTACGACGTACAGCGTTTGATCGCCCGTTGCCTTGAGATCGGCGTGGATCGCGCCCTGCTTGAGCTGCATTAACGCTTCGATCTGCTGCAGCGCACCTCCAAAGTTGCCACACCGTCACACATCGGCTCAGACTGGGCAGAGTCCGCGCCTTGCGCGTATGATCTGAGCATCTGACAATCGGGAGAGAATTCTTGTGAGCGCACCTTCAAAGACGGATCAAGCGTCCGAGCGCGGCGAGCCGAGCGCGGCGCGGCGCATCCTGTACTTCGTGATCTTCGGCGCGGTCGTGATCGGCATTGTTGTAGGCGCGGCGGCGTTGCTGCTGGGCGATCTGTTCGGGCGCTGGAATAGCAGTCCGCTGCGCGAGCCGAAAGCCCTCGCGCAGGGCGTCACGATCGCGCCCTTCTTGAGCCTGAACGACGAGCGTATCTTCCCCTACGGCATCGCCTACGCGGACGGCGAGTTCTACCTGAGCTTGCTGGGCGGCAACGCCGTGCGCAAAGTCACGCCTGAGGGCGCTATGCGCTTCATGGCGCAGCTGGATGCGCCGGGCGCCTTGGCGTACAGCCGCGGCAAGCTCTATGTGATCGATTACAACCAAGTCGGCGCCTTCGGCACGGGCGCGCTGAAAGCCATCGCCGCCGACGGCACGCTCAGCAACGTGGGCGACTCGCCCTCGCTGCGCGGCTTGCCGCTCTTCGCCGCCCTAGCCGCCGATGGACAGGGCACAGTGTATCTCTCGCACCCTGAGAACGGCTCGGTGTGGCGCATCACGCCCGATGGCAGGGCGACGCTCTTCTGGACGGCATCGTCGGTGGCTAACGCGCGCCCCAGCCCGACGGGTCTGGTCTACGACCCACGAAGCGACTCAGTGATCGTGGCAGATTCAGGCACGGGCAGCCTCTATCGCCTGATCGAGACCGAGACGGGCGTGGAGGGTCAGTTGCTCTACCGTCAACAGGGCTTCGATCCGCGCGCGCTGGCGCTGGATCGGCAAGGGCGCTTGTTGGTGGCGGTGTGGCAGGGCGATAACGGCTCGCTCTACCGCTTCGATGAGGCGAACGGTCTGGTGGCGTTGGCGGAGGGGTTCCGCCAACCGACGGGCGTGGTCGTGGTCGATAACAGCGCCTACGTGGTCAGCTCTGGGGCGTTCGGGCTGATCGGCGGCGTGGAGGTCAAGCCGCCTTTCCGCGTCGATGCGGTGCGCCTGCCCGATTAGACGCGTTCAGGGGCTTGCCGTGCGGCAAACCCCTGAACGAGAGACAAGAAAGCTGTGAGGAGGTTGGGAGAGGCTCAGTCGTCTTTGGCGCTGCGCCCGGCTTCCTTCAGGGCGGCGTGCGCAGCCGCCAAGCGCGCCACTGGCACGCGGAAGGGCGAGCAGCTGACGTAGTCCAAGCCTGCTTTGTGGCAGAAGGCGATGCTGGCGGGGTCGCCGCCGTGTTCGCCGCAGATGCCGACCTCTAGGTCGGGGCGCGCCTTGCGCCCGCGCTCCACAGCGATCTCGATCAAGAAGCCGACGCCCTCTTCATCCAGCTGCTGGAAAGGATTGCGCGGCAGCAGCCCGCGCTCCACGTAATCGAGCAGGAATTTGCCCTCTGCGTCGTCGCGGCTGATGCCGAACGTGGTCTGAGTCAGGTCGTTGGTGCCGAAGCTGAAGAACTCGGAGTACTCCGCCATCTTGTGGGCGGTGATGGCGGCGCGCGGCAGCTCGATCATCGTGCCGATCTTATAGTCGACGCGGCAATCCATCGCTTGCATCACCTCCGCGGCGACGCGCTCGATCAGTTGGCGCAGCTCGCGGACTTCCTCAGCCGTGCTGGTGACCGCGATCATGACCTCAGGATGGACGTCGTAGCCCTCTTTGGTCAGCTGGCAGGCGGCGCGGAAGAGGGCGCGGGCTTGCATCTCGCTGAAGGCGGGGCGCGTGATGCCGAGTCGGCAGCCGCGCAGACCGATCATCGGGTTGAACTCGCGCAGCGCCTCGACCGCGCTCATCAGCGCCTCGACGCGCTCCAACTCTTTGGGGCGGTCGCCCATCAGGCGCAGACCCGCCGCGCGCAGCGCCAACTGCTCGTGATCGGGCAGGAACTCGTGCAGGGGCGGATCGAGCAGGCGGATGATGACCGGCAAGCCGTCCATCGCCTTCAAGATGCCGTAGAAGTCGTCGTACTGGAAGACTTCGAGCTTATCCAGCTCGGCGCGCTCCTCAGGGCTGTTGGGCTTGGCGAGGATCGCCGCCTGCATGATCGGCAAGCGCTCTTCTTGGAAGAACATGTGCTCAGTGCGGCACAAGCCGATGCCGCGCGCGCCGTAATCGCGGGCGCGGCGGGCGTCCTGCGGGTAGTCGGCGTTGGCGTAGACGTTCAGGCGGCGGAACTGATCCGCCCAGCCCAGCAGGGTCTGCAGGTAGGTCTCGCGCATGAAGTCCGGCACTTCGCGCTTGAGTTCGCCCACGAAGACCTCGCCCGTCGTGCCGTCAATCGAGATCACGTCGCCCTCGTGCACCTCGATGTTGCCGACGCGCATCAGGCGAGCGCGCAGATCGATCTCCAGCATCTCTGCGCCACAGACGCACGGCACGCCGAATTGACGCGCCACCACAGCCGCGTGGCTGGTCGCGCCGCCGCGCGAGGTGAGGATGCCTTTGCTCGCCAACATGCCGTGAACGTCATCGGGCTTGGTCTCTGGGCGCACCATGATGACCGATTTCTTCGCCTTGCCCCATTTCTCCGCCAAATCGGCATCGAAGGCGACCACGCCCACCGCCGCGCCGGGCGAGGCGTTCACGCCGGTGGCGATGCGCTTGCCGCTGCGCTTGGCATCGCGCACGGCGTCGGGATCGAACTGCGGATGCAGCAGCTGCGAGACCTGATCGGGCGAGACGCGCAAGACCGCCTCTTCGCGCTTGATCAAGCCCTCTTCCGCCATCTCAACAGCGATGCGGACGGCGGCGCGGGCGGTGCGCTTGCCATCGCGGGTCTGCAGCATGTAGAGCGTGCCGCGCTCGATGGTGAACTCGACGTCTTGCATGTCGCGGTAGTGGCGCTCCAGCTTCTCGGCGACCTCGACGAACTGCTTGTAGACGGCGGGGCTATCTTTCTCCAGCTCGCTGATCGGTTTGGGCGTGCGGATGCCCGCCACCACGTCCTCGCCTTGCGCGTTCATCAGGTAATCGCCGAAGAGCTTGCGCTCGCCGGTGCTGGGATTGCGCGTGAAGGCGACGCCGGTGCCGCTATCGTTGCCCATGTTGCCGAAGACCATCATCTGCACGTTGACGGCGGTGCCGAGATTGTGCGGGATGCCGGCGGCGTTGCGGTAATCCACAGCGCGCTTGCCGTTCCAGCTCTTGAAGACCGCCTCAATCGCCTTGCTGAGCTGCGTGTAAGGGTCGGTTGGGAAATCCTCGCCGACGTGCTTGCGGTAGATCAGCTTGAATTCGGCGGTGATTTGTTGCCAGTCTTCAGCGGTCAGCTCGGTATCGCTGCTGACGCCGCGCCGCTTCTTGGTCTCGGTCAGGTAGTCCTCAAACGCCTCGTCTTCAATGCCCATCACGACGCAGCCGAACATCTGCACGAAGCGGCGGTAGGCGTCGTAGACGAAGCGCGGATCGTTGGTGAGGGCGATCATGCCGTCGGCGACGGCGTCGCTGATGCCCAAGTTCAGGACGGTATCCATCATGCCGGGCATCGAGAACTTGGCGCCGGAGCGCACCGAGAAGAGCAGCGGGTTGCTCGGATCGCCGAATTTTTTGCCCGTCTTCGCCTCAACTGCCTTGAGCGCGTTCAGAACTTGCTCCCACATGCCCTCGGGGAAGGTCTGATTTGCCTCCAGATAAGCGTTGCAGGCGCGCGTGGTGATGGTGAAGCCGGGCGGGACGGGCAGCCCGATGCGGGTCATCTCGGCGAGGTTGGCGCCCTTGCCGCCCAGCAGCGCGCGGACGTTATCCCACACGCCGCCGACCGAAGCTTGCGCTTCGTCCAGCTCGCTGAACAGGTAGACCCAGCGGGTCTGGGCGGCGCCGTTCGACTCAGGCTTCTCCTTGACAGAGGCGGCAGTCGTTGCCTTTGCCATACTCAACACTCCTTAA
Source organism: uncultured Anaerolineae bacterium (assembly GCA_938005675.1). Taxonomy (GTDB): domain Bacteria; phylum Chloroflexota; class Anaerolineae; order Aggregatilineales; family UBA2796; genus CP2-2F. The sequence continues at coordinate 24,800 of CALKXH010000111.1, read as the reverse complement.
CCAACTGCGGGTGATAATCTTTTTGGTCGCAAGACCTGTGCTATGGAGTGATTGTGCCACGCGCCACAAGCCTCGCCTATTGACAGATCGCGCGATTCCGCCCTATCTTGATCATATTTTTGGCGTGAAGAATGTCACATCGCGGCGCGCAAAACTTGCCCTGCTGCCTAAAATATGAAGCTTTTTGCCCAGTAGAGCAATTGTTCGCTACACTCAGAGAAAAGCATCAGGTGAGGTGATGAACAAGCAGCACAAGTCTGCGCAACAACGGGGCATCGAGTGGACGGATTATACGTGGAATCCGGTCGGCGGTTGTAAGCACGGCTGTCGCTGGCAAATGCCCGATGGCTCGTGGGCGGTCTGCTACGCTGAGACAATCGCCGAGCGCTTCACGAGTGGCTATCCGCGCGGTTTCGCCCACCACTATTGGCGTCCGCAGGCGCTCGCCGAGCCGCTCAAGCTCAAGACGCCCGCAAAAATTTTCCTCGACTCGATGTCCGACCTGATGGGGCATTGGGTGCCGGATGATCAGGTCAGACAGGTGCTGGCGATATGCCGAGCGGCACATTGGCACACCTTCCAACTGCTGACCAAGAACGCGCCGCGCTTGTTGCACTTTGAGTTCCCGCCCAACATCTGGATTGGCGTGAGCGCGCCGCCCAGCATGATGCTTGGCAAGCGCCTGAGCCATGCGCAGCGGCTCAAGATGCTGGAACGCCAACTGGAGGTGCTGCGCAAGCTAGACGTCTCCGTGCGTTGGATGAGCATCGAGCCGCTCAGCTTCGATATCGCGCCGTATCTCGAAGGCGCGCCGCTCGAATGGGCGGTCATTGGCGCGGCAACGAACGGACGGCGCGTCTATCAGCCCGAACGGGCTTGGGTAGAGAATTTGCTGGCGCTCTTTGATGCGCGCGGCACGCCCGTCTTTTTCAAGGGCAACCTCGAATGGGATGCGTCGGCTTGGCGCGCCGCTTTCCCCGCGCTAGAACAGCGGTCGCTGATTGAGATGCCTTAAGACCTGCTCCCACAGGTGATCGCCCAGCGGATGCTTGCTGGCGAAGATCAGCGTGTAAAGTTGCGCCTCGCGCGAGTTGCGCGCGATGAACTCTTTCAGGACGGGTATGTCGTCTTCATCCAGAGCGGTGTACTCGTACGGTTGCAAGCGCTGCTTGTACAGATTGAGCCAGTGGCGGCGCTTGGTGGCTGCATTGTCCTCTGGGCGGACGTTGCGTCGCCACGCGTCTGTGCCGAAGAAGTCATCCACTGCCTTGTAGTTCTGTCTTCCATACAGGCGGCTGATGCCGTTCGTCGGCACGTTGATGATCATGTCCATTCGATTGACGGCGGCAAGGCGCTCGACCGTCGACCATTTGACGTCGCTCGGACCTTCGGGATCGATGAAAGCGAGGTTGAGCGATCCCCACACCTTGCCGCGATTGCGGTCGACGGCTTTGATTCGGTCACAGATATCGCCAATAGCTGAGTTGGCATCTTGCTGGTAGAGCGAGGCGCTTCTGCCACGCGGATGCGCCCGCACTCTCGTCTGCAGCGCTTCGAAAGCCACTGGGTCTGCCTCGCAGAAGAAATAGCCCGTGAAAATCTCTTGATTGAGCGCGATCAAGGGCGAGCCCAGAACAATCTCGCCCGTCTCGCGGATGCGGTTTTTGCCAGCGCCCGCCATGATATCTACATAATGAAAAGCACACCAGCCCTTTTCGCGCATTGAGATGCCAAAAACGCGCATGTAGGCTTCCAAGACGCGCAGCTTATCTTTCGCCCACAGCCCGCTCTCGCGCATGGGCAAATTGTCATCTACAGGCTCAGTTGATGGGTTCATCTGAATTGCTCTTCCTGCTCTTTTTCGATTAACTGAACGCAGCTAATTTTTCAGAGCTTGGCGGCTGATCAAACTTGTGATAAAATTCACATAAGTCTAAGTTATGCAAAGGGGTGTGCCATGAAAAGCCTATCTTCTGCCACGCAGTCAGTTAGACCGCACGTGGTGATCGTGGGCGGCGGTTTTGGCGGTCTGCGGGCGGCGCGAGCCTTGCGCCACGCGCCCGTGCGGATCACCTTGATCGACTCGCGCAATTTCCATCTGTTTCAGCCGCTGCTCTACCAAGTGGCGACGGGCGGGCTCTCGCCCGCCAACATTGCAGCGCCGCTGCGCAGCATTTTGAAGAATCAGGCTAATGTGGAGGTGTTGCTGGCGCGCGCCGAATCGATTGACGCTGCCGCGCGCCGCCTCACGCTGCACGATGGCACACAGCTGCACTACGACTATCTGATCGTGGCGGTCGGCGTGCGCCCGCATTACTTCGCCAACGCCGATTGGCAAGCTCACGCGCCCAGCCTGAAGACCATCGAGGATGCCACGCGCATACGCCGTCGCGTGCTGCTGGCTTTCGAGGCGGCTGAGCGCGAGAGCGACCCTGAGCGCGTTCAGGAATGGTTGACCTTCGTGGTGGTGGGCGGCGGACCGACCGGCGTCGAGCTGGCAGGCGCCATCGGCGAGGTTGCCCATCACACTTTGCGCGGCGACTTCCGCCGCATCGATCCGACGCAAGCTAAAGTCTTGCTGGTGGAAGGCGCGGAGCGCGTCTTGCCGACTTACCCGCCTAACCTCTCGGCGCGCGCGGCGGAGAGCCTCGCCAAGTTGGGCGTCACTGTGCGCACTAACACGCTGGTCAGCGATATTCAGCCCGACCGTGTCGTCCTGCAGAGCGGCGACCAGCAGGAAACTGTGCGCGCCAAGACGATCCTATGGATGTCGGGCGTGCGGGCGGTGCCGTTCGCCGATGCGCTCGCCGCCGCCACCAACGCGCCACAGGATCGGCTCGGACGCCTGATCGTGCAGCCCGATCTGACCCTGCCCAACCATCCCGAAATCTTCGTGATCGGGGACGTGGCGCACTACGCCCATCAGACGGGCAAGCCCTTGCCCGGCTTGGCGCAAGTCGCCATCCAGCAGGCGAGTTACGCAGCGCGGCTGATTCGGGCGCGGCTGCGCGGCGAGGCGCGCCCGCCCAAGCCCTTCCGCTACGTCGATCTGGGCTACATGGCAACCATCGGGCGCGCCGCCGCCGTCGCCAATCTGCGCGGAGTGCATCTGCACGGCTGGTTGGGCTGGCTGGTCTGGCTGTTCGTGCATCTGATGGCGCTGGTCGCCTTCCAGAATCGGTTGCTGGTGCTGCTGCAATGGGCGTGGAACTACTTCACGCGCAACCGCGCCGCCCGCCTGATCACGGCTGAGCCTGAGCCACAGCCTGAGCGGGAACGCCAAATCGCCTAGCGCTCGGCAACTGGGCTGCTGATGCTGTAAGATCAGCACAGTCCAGTTGCTCTGTAGGCATGTAAACAACGTACAGGAGAAATTCCCAAGATGCAACGCGAGAAAGTCGTTATCATCGGCAGCGGTCCCGCCGGCTTGACGGCAGCGCTCTATACGGCGCGCGCCAATTTGAGTCCCGTGGTCATCGCCGGACCGCAGTTCGGCGGTCAGGTGGCGCTCACGCACGAGATCGAGAACTATCCGGGCTTTCCGGGCGGCAGCGGCACCGAGCTGATCGAGATCATGAAGGCTCAGGCGGAGCGCTTCGGCGCGCGCATCGATATGGACGTGGTGCTGAGCGTCGACTTCAGTCACGGCTCGCCCTTCAGCGTGCGCACCGGCAACCTTGAGTACGTGGCGGACGCCGTGATCGTGACGGCGGGCGCCTCGCCGCGCTTGCTGGGCGTGCCGGGCGAGGCGGAGTACACCGGGCGCGGCGTGAGCTATTGCGGCACGTGCGATGGTTTCTTCTTTCGCGGCAAGCGCATCGTGGTGGTGGGCGGCGGCGATAGCGCCATCAAGGAGTCGCTCTTCCTGACCAAGTTCGCCAGCCATATTGACGTGATTCATCGCCGCGATACGCTGCGCGCCGAAGCTGAGCTGCAACGGCGCGCCTTCGAACACGAGAAGATCAGCTTCATCTGGAATACGGTCGTGGAGCGCATCGAAGGCGAGAACGGTAAGGTCACTAGCGTGCAGCTGCGCAACCTGCAGACGGGCGAAGTGCGCCAATACCCAACCGAAGGCGTCTTCGTCTTCATCGGACACGAGCCGAACAACGCCTTGTTCAAGGGCGTCCTAGCTATGGACGAACACGGCTACCTGATCACGGATCGGCACATGATGACGAGCGTGGAGGGCGTCTTCGCCGCCGGCGAGATTCAAGACCCGATCTGGAAGCAAGTGGCGACGTCGGTCGGGCAAGGCACGGCGGCGGCGATGGCGGCTGAAGAGTGGCTCGCCAAGCGCGAAGCAGCCCTAGCCGACGCTCAAAAAGCCGAGAAGCAAGCCTGAGCGCGCTCAGCGTGGCGGAGTCGGTCTGCTCCGCCGCGCGCCTAGCGCCTGATCTGCTCTTCGAACCACGCCGTCAGGTTGCGGATATCCTCGCGGGCGCTGAAGAGGCGCGTCAGGCGGCGCAGGAAGCCCAGTTCGGTCTGCAGCTTATCCAGCGGGCAGATATCCTCCAGCACACGGCGGTAATGCTCTTGCGCCTGCTGGAACTGCCCGTTGAGCAGGGCGAGCTTCGCCAAGTCGCGCTGCTGCAAGAGGACATCTTTCTCATCAGCAGCCAGCGCCGCCGCTTTTTCCCAGTCCAGCAGGGCATCTTCGTAGCCGCCCAGCAATTGGCGCGCCACGCCCAGCCACAAGTTGCTGCGCACGACGGTTGAATCGAGCGCAACCGAGCGCTTCAAGTCGTTGAGCGCCTCGGCGTAGCGCCGTTGATCGAGCCTGACCAGCCCGCGCCAAAAGTAGGTTGAGGCGTTGCCCGAGCGCACCTCTAGAGCTGTGTTCAGGTCTTCGAGCGCCTTATCCAGATCGCCGCTATCCTGATAGATGCCTGAGCGCCATTGATAGTTGATGTCGTTTTTCGGCTCAGCCTCGATGGCTTTGCTGAAGTACTCCAGCGCGCGTGGCATATCGCCCTGCGCGTAGTAGATGATGCCGAAGAGCTGATAGTTAGCGTCGTTTTCAGGCTGCAGACGCACGGCTTCTTGGAGGTCGCTGATGGCAGCGTTGAAATCCCGCAAAATGTAGTTGATTTGGGCGCGCCAATACCAGTTGTAGCCGTTCTCGGGCTCCAGTTTGATGGCGCGCGTGAAGTCGAGGCGGGCGGAGGCGTACTCGCGCTGCTCGAAGTAGACTCGCCCGCGCCAGAAGAAGATGTACGGGTCGGCGGGCTGCAGATCGACCGCGCGATTCAAGTCCGCCTCGGCTTGGGCGAACTCGCGCAGGTTGTGGTAGACCAGCGCGCGCATGTAGTAGTACATGCCGCCCTGAGGCTGTAGCTCGATGGCTTTGTTGAGGTCGGCGAGGGCGGCAGGATAGTTTTCGAGGGCGTAGTGCGCTCTGCCGCGCACCGAATAGACGCTATCGTTCTCGATGCCCTGCGCGCCGAGCAAGGCAATCAGGTGATCGAAGTCGGAGAGGGCATCGCGCGGCTGTTCAAGGCTCAGCAGGGTCAGCCCGCGCCAGAAGTAGACCGACGGATCGGGGACTTTGAGGGCGACGGCGCGGTTGAGCGCCTCCAGAGCGGCTTCGTGCTCGCCCAGCTCGCGCAGGGCGCGCCCAAGCCACAGAAAATTGTAGCCATCTTCAGGTTGCAGGCGGCAAGCGACGCGGAAATCTTCGAGCGCCTCTGAAAAATCGCCCATGTTGAAGCGCACCTGTCCGCGAAAGAACAGGTTATTGCCGTTGTGCGGCTGCGTCTCGACGGCGTGGTTGAGATCGGCGAGGGCGGCTTGGGTCTCGCCCAGCGCGTAGAAGATGCGCCCGCGCAGCACAATGTTGGCGAGGTCATCGGGCTGCAGGCGCACGGCGCGATTGATATCGGTCAGGGCGGCGTTCAGCTCGTTCATCTCGAAGAGCGTTTGGGCGCGGAAGTAGTAGACATCGCCGTTGCTCGGATTGAGCTCGATGGCGCGTCCGAGATCGTCGAGCGCCGCCGAGCGGTTGCCCATGGCGGCGTGGGCGCGTCCGCGCAGAAAGTAGTTGGCGCTGTGATCGGGTTGCAGCGCGATGGCGCGATTGAAGTCGCTCAGGGCGGCTTGCCAGTTGCCCATAGCGGCGTAGGTACGCCCGCGCCAGCTGTAGTCTAGGCTGCTCTCCGGACCGAGCGCGATGGATTTATCTAGGTCTTGGAGCGCCTCTCGGAAGCGCCCCAAGCCGTAGTGGACGGTGCCGCGCCAGTGCCACAGGAAGCCGTTCCGCGGCGCCAGCTGGATGGCGCGGTTGAAGTCGTTCAGGGAGGCGTGCAGATCGTTCAGCTCGTAGTAGATGCGCCCGCGCAGGAACAGATTTTCCTCATCTTCAGGCTGCAGCTCCACAGCGCGGGTGATATCGGCGAGGGCGGCTTGGCGGTCGCCCATGCTCAGGTAGGCTTGGGCGCGGAAGAAGTAGCTATTGCCGTTATCGGGCAGCAGCGCCAACGAGCGGTTGAGATCAGCCAGCGCAGCCTCGCGGTCGCCCATGCTCAGGTAGATTCGCCCGCGCAGGGAGTAGACGTAGCCGTTTTCGGGCTGCAGTTCGGCGGCGCGGTTGCAATCGTCCAGCGCCTCGGCGTAGCGGCGCACATCGAGGTAAGTGCGGGCGCGGAAAAGGTAGAAATCGGCGGAGTCGGGCTGCAGTTCAATCGCCTTGCTGAAGTCTGCGAGGGCAGCTTGCGGGTCGCCGAGCGCGTAGTGCGTCCGCCCGCGCCAATTGTAATTCATGCCGTCGTTAGGCTGCAGCGCGATGGCGCGGTTGAGGTCGGCGAGGGCGGCGGGATAGTTGCCCAGCTCATAGCTGATGCTGCCGCGCCAATGAAAGTTGAACCCGCCATTTGGATTGAGCTGAGCGGCGCGCGTGAAGTCGCGAAGGGCTTCCTGCTTGCGGTTCATGGCGTAGAGGACGCGCCCGCGCAGGTAGTAACTCTCCTCTTCATCGGGCTTGAGGCGGATGGCGACGGTGAAGTCCTCCAGGGCTTCAGGGTAGCGCCCTAGCTCGTAATAGAGCGTGCCGCGCCAATGATGGTTGAAGCGATCATCGGGCTGCAGGCGCACGGCAAGGTCAAAATAGGCGAGGGCGCTCTCTTTATCGCCGACGGCGTAATAGGCGCGCCCAAGCAGGTAGGCGACGTAGCCGTTATCGGGCTGCAGATCGAGGGCTTTGTGCAGATCGGCGAGGGCGGCGGGGAAGTTGCTCATATCGAGGTGAGTCTGCCCGCGCCAACGGTAGTTGCTGGGATTGTTGGGCGCCAGCTCGACGGCGCGGTCGAGGTCGGCGAGGGCTTCGGCGTAGCGCCCCATGCCGTGATAGAGCGTGCCGCGCCAGTGAACGTTATAGCTATCGTCTGGGTTCATGGCGACGGCGCGGTCGAAGTCGGCGAGGGCTTCCTCATAGCGCCCTAGTGCGTAGTAGGTCTGCCCGCGCCAGCGATAATTGGCGGCATCATCGGGCTGCAGGGCAATGACGCGGTTGAAATCTTCAAGGGCGGCGGCGTGATTGTTGGTGTTGTAATGCACCAAGCCGCGAAACCAGTAACTGTTAGGCGCCTGCGGCTCAAGGGCGAGCGACTGAGTCAGATCGGCGAGGGCGTTGAGCGAGTCGCCCAGAAAGTGGCGCGTCCGTCCGCGATGGAAGTACAGATCGGCGCGTTGCGGATTCAAAGCGATGGCGAGATCGAAATCGATCAGAGCTTGGTCGTAGCGCTCCAGCCAGAGGTAGCGCAAGCCGCGCGTGCGATGGGCGATGGCTTGTCGCTCGGCGGGCAAGGCGCGGCTGAGTTCCAGCAGCCTGTTGAGCATCGGGAGCACCGCCTCGTAGCGTTTCTCAAGGTTGGCGGCATAGCCCTCGAGGCACAGTGCGCTGAATGCCATCAGATCGGGATCGGCGAGCGACTCGGCGGCGCTGCGCAAGGTCTGGGCGAGGCGCTCGTCGTAGTCGTCGGGCGAGCCGGGATCGAACGTATGCAGCACCTGATCAGCAGCGATGGTCAGGGCGCGCTGAGCGTGCGCACACAGCCAGTGATGCAGCCACGCCAAGTTCAGCGCCTGCCAACGCTCGTCGCGCAAGCCATCGCGCAGCGGCAGGGCGAGTGCGTCGCGCTGCGCGGCATATTCTTGAGCAAGTTGGCTGTGCATGGCTTGCCAAGCCCGCCGATCCTGAGAAAAGTCAGTCTGCATGGTGAGTCTCTCCAATCAACGCACATTTCAATTATAGCGCAAGGCACTCTCCGCCGATCAGGTTTCAAGTCGGTATGAGATTTGGCTGCATCCTGAAGCGTTCAGTCAGTGTTAAAGGGAAAACGCGCTAGACTTATAAAGCGCATAAAGAACTGCCATTGCACGGTCTGATTCTTGAGAGAGGCAGCCAACTTGACTAAATACATTCTTGCCACTTGTCCGTCCTGTCAGCGTCAGGGGCATTTTGTGTGGCTGGGCGAGCAGCGCTGGCCCGAGGCAGTCGCCCACAAGCTGGGCGTGCCGAGCGTCGTGACGCTATGGAGCTGCCCCCATTGCCACACCACGGTCAGCCAGACCGCTCTGATCGACCCCGTCGATCTGAGCGAGGAGCACGCCGACGCGCTGCCTCTCATCAAAGATGACAGCGCGCCGCTCTCTTACCTGACTTGCTGAGGGATGATCACCTCGGCGAGGTCGCCGATCTGCTCGGCTAACGCGCGGGCATCGAGGATGGTAGCCCCTTCGTGGGCGCTGCCCCAGTGGCTGGGGATGACGTAGCGCGGGCGCATCAGGCGCACAGCCTCGATGGCGGCGCTGAGCGTCATGCTGTGCGCGCCACCGATGGGCAGGATCACGATATCAGGCTGCAGTTTTGCCATCTCAGGGATCGCGCCGCTATCGCCGACGTAGTACAGGTCGTAGTGGTCGAGTCCGATCACGAAGCCCAGATGCTCCAACGTCGGCGGATGCGCCGCGTTGTAGGCGGGCACCGTGCGGATCAGGGCGCGCCCGACTCGGAAGACTTGCCACGGGCGCGCGCTGAGAGCGTTCTCTAGCTGTGCGGCGGCGCTGCGGCTGGCGATGATCTGGCTGTGCGCCCCACGGACTTTGGCGATATCCGCCGGGGAGCAGTGATCGAAGTGATCGTGGGAGATCAGGATCGCATCGGCGACGTGATCGGGGCGCGTGATGCGCCACGGGTCGATGTAGATGATCGGATCGCCCATCAGGCGGAAACTCGCGTAGCCCAGCCACTCGATCCGATCCAACATCGCTTTTCAAGCGTCCTCAGGCGCTGAAGATCAGGCGCTCGCCCAGCTGTACGCGCTCTAACAAGGCGGGGCGCGCCTCGATCACGTACTGGGCGGGGCGCTTGGGCGCGTAGGCAAGCCGCCACGGCTTCGCCAACGCCTTATCGACCACGCGCCCCTCGCTATCCAGCCAGATCGCCGCAATCGGGAACGCCATGAAGAGCATGTGGATGCTGGTCTCTAGCACGCTCTCGCGCCCGTAGACGAAGATCAGCCCTTCCGAATCGGGCAAGCTGCGGCGGAACATCAAGCCGCGCAGCTTGCACCAGAAGCTGCTACACCACTTGGCGCGTGCCAGAAGCACGTCACCCTTCTCGTTGCGCAAGGCGCGAAAGGCGCTCATGGCAGCCGCAGCACCTGCCCCGCGAAGATGCGATTCGGATTGCTGATGCCGTTCAGCGCCATCAGGACGTTGATGGTCGTGCCGTAGCGCAGCGAGATGCGGAACAGATTCTCGCCCGCCTGCACCACGTGCGTGCGCGCCCCGATAGGCGTGGGGATCACCGTTGGGGCGACCGTGCCGCCGGGCGGATTGTTACCCGGACCAGGCACCGCCAAGACCTGCCCGATCACCAGCGCGTTCGGATTGACGATGCCATTCAGCCGAATCAGGTACTGGACGGTGGTGTTGTAGCGCCGCGCGACCGCCTCCAGCGTATCGCCGCGCTGCATGATGTACGTGCCGATGCCCCTGACGGTCGGTCCGTTCAGGATGGCGACGTCCACAGGCGCGGTTGGCGTGCCGAACAGGACGGGCTGAGTCGGCGTGGGCTGCGCCGCCGGCACAGGGATGACCAAGCGTTGCCCGATGCGCAGGAAAGCGTTGATGTTCAAGTTGTTCAGCTGCACGATGGCGTCCACGCGGCTGTTGAAGCGCGCCGCGATGCCGATGAGCGTATCGCCCGCCACCACTGTGTACTCGACTCTGCCCGGCAAAGCGCTCAGCAAATCGGAGGTGGGCGTCGGGAAGAAGGGCGTGTTAGTGATGAGGACTCCGCCGGGCGTGCTGGTCACGAAAACGCCCTCCGGCGTGGGCGAGGCGACGAAACCTTCCGGGGTGGGCGAGGGCGGCGGGAGCGTCACGGCGATGGTCGGGATCACGCCTTCGGGCGTGGCGGTCGGACGCTCGGCGGGCGTGTTGGTGGCGCTCGGCAGGATCGCCACCGGCGTGGAGGTCGGCAGCGTGCCGCTGGTGACCACCAGCGAGGCGTCGTCGATGTAAACGTGGTTGTGACGGACGGGCTCCAGCATGATGGCGCGCACAAAGACCGTGACCGTATTGGCGGCGGCGGTGGCGCTCACCGAGAGCTGGCGGTACTCGTCATAAAAGCGCTCCGGCGGCGACCAGACGATGCTCCCGCTGGCGGCGTCCGTGCCGCCCGTCGGATCGATGCCGACCTGCAGGCTGACGGCGGCGGGTTCAAGGCTCTGATCGGGGTTGTCGCGCGTGGTCGACCAGACGTTCAAAAAGGCGCTGAAGCGCAAAGGCGCGCCCGTCGCCACGTTGACGCGCTGATAGACGCCGCCAGTGAAGGTGGCGAAGAGCTCGAAGAGTTCTTGGGCGGCGCTGCCGCTGCGCACCCGCTTCGGATTGGCGGCGCGCCTGTACTGCGGCGTGATGTTCGCCCAAGTCGGGTCGCCGGCGCCGCGCGAGGCGTTCCAGGGCGTCCAGTTGGGGGCGACGCGACGGCTGGTATCGCCGCCGAAAGGCGCGTACTCGCCTTCAAAGCCGGGATTTTGCAGCAGGTTGCCCTGTGCCAAAGCGCGCTGATCCGCTGGCACAGCCGCGCTGAGGGTGGCAAGCGCCAAGAGGATCGCAATCGTCAGCCATCTAAAGAGGTGCTTGTGGTGCAAGGTAGCACACCCTCCCCTACTGAATGAAGACTCTTCCGCGCCTTTAGTCTAGCAGGGAACGGCGAATCAAGCGAATTCACAGGCAGGGCGTTGAGGAATGGCTGAGAGAGAAGCAGAGGCGGGAGCCCTCCCGCCTCTGCTGAGCCGCTCAGAAGAGTTGCCGCGCGGCGCTGGCTGCCCAATCGAAGACGGGCGTGGCGAAGAACGTGCCGAGCAGCAGCACGCCCAGCGTGGTCAAGCCCAACGCCCACGCCATCGGCTGACCGACCGCCACAGGCTGATCGTCCGCCTCGCTCCGATCCACGAACATCACCTTGATGACCACGAGGTAGTAGTACAGCGCCACCATCGAGTTGACGATGCCGACAATCGCCAACCAGACCAAGCCGGCGTCCACGGCGGCGCGGAAGAGGAAGAACTTGCCGAAGAAGCCCGCCGCCGGCGGCACGCCCGCCAACGAGAGCAGCGCGACCGTCATCACCAGCGCCAAGCCCAAGTTACGGCGCGCCAAGCCCGCCATATCCGAGATTTTCTCGCTGCCGCTCGCGCCGACGAACACGATCACCACGCCGAAAGCCGCCAAGTTGGTCAGGATGTACATCGCCATGTAGAAGGTGACCGCCGCGATGCCCAAGCCCGGCTGCACGCCCGGTTGCGCGGCAATCGCCGCCACGCCGATCAGCGCGTAGCCCGCCTGCGCAATCGAGGAATACGCCAACAGCCGCTTGATGTTGCTCTGCACCAGCGCGAACAAGTTGCCGATGCTCATGGTGACCACGGCGATCATGGCGACGCTCTGCACCCAGAAGCGCGTCGGATCGTCGCCTTGGAAGACCACGATCAAAAAGCGGGCGAAGAGCGCGAAGCTCGCTGCCTTGCTCGCCACGCTGATGTAAGCCGTCACGGGCGTGGGCGCGCCCTCGTAAACGTCCGGCGTCCAGAAGTGGAAGGGCACGGCGCTCAGCTTGAAGCCGAAGCCGACCAACGTCATGACCAACGCGATCAGGATCGGCACGAGCGTCTCAGGGGCGGGCGTGCCGACTGAGAGCGCCGCCATGCGCTCGCCGATGGCGTAGAAATTGGTCGCCCCGGTGAAGCCGTACAGCAGGCTGAAGCCGTAGAGCATGATGGCTGAGGTGAAGCCGCCGAAGAGGAAGTACTTGATGCCCGCCTCAGCCGAGCGCGGACTCTTGACCAAGAAACCTGAGAGGATGTACAGGCTGATCGAGAGCGTCTCAAGGGCGAGGAACGCCATGATCAGGTCAGCGGAGCCCGCCATCAGGATGCCGCCGAGCGTCGCCACCACCAAGACGGCGTAGAACTCGCCCATGCGCCCGATCTGCGGCGCGTCGAGCGTGATCAGGCACACAATCCCAGCCGCGATCAGCGTGATGACCGTGAAGATTTGCGTCACGCCGTCGAAGCGGAACATCCCGCCCAAGACCAGCTGCTCGGTGGCGAGGCTGGGCGGCGGCACCAGCAGAGCCACCAGCGCGATGCCGAACAAGCTCAGCCCGACGATCAAGCCGATCTGGCGGCGGCGGCTGGCGGGGAAGAAAGCGTCCATCAAGCCGCTCGCCACCGCCAAGACGGTCATCAGGAGGGCGGGCAGCGCCGCCAAGAGGTTGGTGGTCGGATCGCTGTTCAGGACGATGCTTGTCGTGAGAGTCTCCATGGTTTATCTCCCTAGCAGCGCAGTCAGGATCGGCTGCATCCCGTTTTCGAGGATTCCAGTCATGAAGCGCGGGAAGACGCCCAGCAGGACCAAGAAAACGACTAGCAGCGCCAACGCCGTCTTATCGATAATCGTCACGTCGCGCACCTCTGGGAAGCGGCGCTCGTTGAACTCGCCGAAGAAGACCAGCTGCGTGACCTTCAACACGTAGCCCGCCGTCAGGATGATGCCCAAGACCGTGATCATCGCCAAGATCGGGTAGTAATCGAAGGTCGGGAAGTAGGCGAGGCGCAAGGGCGAGGCTGCGCCGTTGGCGAAGACCGGACCCGCCCACAAGCCCTGCATGATCGGGAACTCCGCCACGAAGCCGCTCAAGCCGGGCATCCCCATCGAGACCAAGCCGCCGATGATGAAGGCGAGCGCCACCAGCGGCATCCGCTTGCCGAAGCCGCCCAGCGACGGGATGTCGCGCGTGTGGGCTTGGTCGTAGACCATGCCGACGCACGAGAAGAACAGCGCCGTCATCACGCCGTGGCTGAACATCTGCAAGCCGGCGCCGGTCAAGCCCTGCGGACTCATCGTGGCGATGCCGATCATCACCAAGCCCATGTGGCTGACCGACGAGAAGCCGATCACGTACTTGAAATCGCGCTGGCGGTAGGCGATGAACGCCCCGTAGACCACGTTCACCGTCGCCAAGAGGATGATCCACGGCAAGTGGACTTTGGCGCCCTCCGGCAGCAGCTGCACGCCCACCCGCAACGCGGCGTAGGCGCCCAATTTCATCAGCACCCCGGCGTGGATCATCGAGACGGCGGTCGGCGCTGCCACGTGACCGTCGGGCGACCAGTTGTGGAAGGGGAACAAGCCGCCCAACACGCCGAAGCCGATGAAGATCAGCGGGAACCACAGCTTCGCCACGCTGATGCCGCCCGCCGGCGTGATATCGAACGGACCGATGGCGCCCGTCAGCAGCCGCCAACGCGATGCCGCCTCGAAGTGGTAGAAATCGAAGCTGTAAGCGGGCGCCTCCGCATTGTTCAGAACTTGCCGTAGCTGCTCAAGGCGCTGCGGGCTCTCAGCGAAGAACGCGCCGGCTGAGAAGTACATCACCAGCAAGCCGATCAGCGCCACGAACGAGCCGACTAGGATATACAAAGTCAGCTTCATGGCGGCGTACTCGCGGATCGGCTTCCAGCCCCAGCCGGCGATCAAGAAGTACATCGGGAAGATGGCGAACTCGTACCAGAAGAACAGCAGGAACATATCCAGCGAGACGAACACGCCGTATACGCCCGCCACCAAGAGCAGGAAGAACGCCATGAACTCGCGCACCCGCTCCTCGATCTTCCACGAGATCAACACGCCGGTGAAAGCCGCCAAGCCAGTCAGCAAGACCATCGGGGCGGTCGTGCCGTCGGCGCCGACGTGGTAATTGATGCCTATCGCCGGCACCCACGGCAGGTTGATCTCCTGCACAAAGTACGATAGACCGCGCGCGCCGCGCTCGGCGGCGGCGGCGAGGGCTGCGGGCGTGCTCGCCTCGATGTAGACGAGGAACGACAGCACTAAGCACACGCCCGTTGAAAAAGCCGCCAACAGGCGCACTTCCGTCTTTTGTTGGTCTTTGAGCGCCAGCAGCATGAACAGCGCTGCCGCAATCGGGACGACCAGAACTGCTGTGAGTAACATGCTTTGCCTACCTGAGTCAACTGCCTAGAAGCCGCGTCACGGTTTGATTGATGATCTCGACGATCCAGTTCGGGTACAAGCCCGTGATCAGCATCAGCACCACCAGCGGCGAGAGCGCCACCACCTCGCGGAACTCGATCTCAAGGGCGTGCCCGTGCCAGTGCGCATTGGTCGGACCGTATAGCACTGCCCGAATGCCTTTCAGGATGTAAGCGCCGGTCAGGAACAAGCCGATCATGGCGATGGCGACCCAGAATGGGAAAATCCACCAGCTGCCAGCGATGACTTGGAACTCGCTCACGAAGCCCGCCAAGCCCGGCAAGCCCAGACTCGCCATGCTGGTGAAGATCAGCAAGCCGCCGTAGACCGGCGCCAAGGCGAACAGCCCGCCGAACTCGCGCAGATCGCGTGTGTGCGCCTTGTGGTAGAGCGCCCCGACCAGCAAGAACATGCCCGCCGAGCTGAGCCCGTGCGTGAACATCTGCAACACGGCGCCGTTGGTCGCCATAGCCACCGAGCGCCCGACGATCTCGGCGTTTTCGAAGGTGGCGTTGGTCAGCAGCCCGTTGTAGACGGCGGCGAACGCCGCGATGCCCAGCACCACGAAGCCCATGTGATTGACCGAGCTATAGGCGACCAGCCGCTTGAAGTCGTTCATGCCCCACGCCGCCAACGCCCCGAAGATGATCCCGCCCACGGCGAGCGCGGCGAGGAAGGGCGCAAAAGCTTGCGACTCGACCGGGAACATCGGCACGACGAGGCGCAGGAAGCCATAGGCGCCCAACTTGAGCAGGATGCCCGCCAAGAGCATCGAGCCCGCCGTCGGCGCTTCGGTGTGCGCATCGGGCAGCCAAGTGTGGAAAGGGAAGATCGGCACTTTGATGGCGAACGCCACGAAGAACGCCGCGAAGACCAGCGCCTTCACCAAGCCCAAGTCCGCGCCGAAGGGGAACTCCAAGGGCTGACCCGCCGCGTTCAAGCCGCGCGGGAAGGTCGCCAACAAGGTCGGGATGTCCATCGTCCCCGCCATGATGCCGATCAGCTGCAGCGAGAGCAGCAGACCGAGCGATCCCGCCATGGTGTAGAGGAAGAACTTGAAGGAGGCGTATTGGCGATCCTTGCCGCCCCAGTAGTTGATCAAGAAGAACATCGGCACCAAGCCGATCTCCCAGAAGATGAAGAAGATGATCAGATCGAGCGCCACGAACAGCCCGATCACGCCCATCTCAAGGAACAGGAAGAGCGCCATATGCTCGTGGACGTGGTCGGTCACCTCGAAGCTGATCAAGATCGCCAAGGGCGTCAGGATCGCCGCCAAGAGGATCATCGCCACGCTCAGTCCGTCCACGCCGACGTGCCACTTCGAGTTCAGCAGCGGGAAGAACTCCGCCACGTGCTGGCAGACGAAGGTGAAGGGCGCGTTGGCGGCGGCTACGCGCATCTCCTCTGGCAGGTTGCCCTCCGGACAGCTGCCGTTGGCGTAGGCGGCGAAGAGGGCAATCGCCATGCCCAACACCCCGATGCTGAAGGCGAGCGCCACCAGCCGCGCGAGGGTCTTCTGGCTGCGCGGCAGAAGCATCACCACACCCGCGCCGATCATCGGCAGGAAGGTGAGCAGGGTCAAAAAGTCTAGCGTCATCGCAATCGCTCCTAGTCACCGCTGCCGGTGGCTTGTGCGCCACCCGCGCCGAAGAATAGCACCAACACTACCGCGATACCGCCCTGCACAATCAAGGCGGGCAGCACCAAATTCGGCGCGACCGCCAGCAGGATCAGATTCGCGCCCACTACCAGCGCCGCCAGCAGCGTGAACAAGATGTACTGCTGCACGCGCCCCGTCTGCACCGAGCGCAGGCTGCGCGCGGCGTCGCCGATTGCCTCCGGGATGCCGTCGCCCACGCCGTCGATCACCACGCGGTTGAATTCCTTGAGCACGTCACCGATGCGCCCAGCCGCTCGCGCGATCAGGTGCAGGATGCCATCGATGATGCCCTGATCGACCACGCGGCTGTAACCCTCGGCGAGGCGCTGCATCGGCTTGATGAAAACGCGCTCGTAGAACTCATCGATGTAGTACTTGTTGACGAGGATGCGGTAGGCATCCGCCCCGACGATCCCCTCGACGGGATCGGGCTGCCCAAGCGCGTAGGGACGCCGCGCGTACAGGACATAGCCGCCGTACACGCCCACGCCGAAGATCGCGAAGGACAGCAGGACGGGCAGGATGTTGAAGTCGGGCAATGGCGGCGGCTCTAGGAGCGCGTTTTTGATGTAGAGGATCAGCGGTTTTTCGATGCCGAAGCTCTTCAGCAGCGGACCGATGATCGGGAAGGACGGATTCACGCCCACGAAGCCCGCGAAGAGGGCGAAGAACGCCAGCACGATCAGCGGGATGGTCATCGTGGCGGAGTTGAACGCCTCCTGCCGCCCCTCGCCGCGCGCGGGATTGTAGTGCTGGGCGTAGCGAGCTGCCTCAGTGCGCGGCTCGCCGAAGAAGGTCAGCCAGATTTGGCGGAAGGTGTAGAGCGTGGTCAGCACGGCAGCCAGCGAGAGCAGCACCAGCACCAGCAAACCAATCGGATTCTTGCCCATCAGGTGCCACGCCTCCAGCAAAATCTCGTCTTTCGACCAGAAGCCGGCTGTGATGAGCGGCGCGCCCGCCAACGCCAAGCCGCCGATGATGAACGTGACCGCCGTGACCGGCATCGTGCGGATCAAGCCGCCCATGTTGCGCATGTCCTGCGGATCGAAGACCTCGTGAGTCTCGCCGTGCGCCTCGCCGTGCGCCTCATGCCCGTGTTCGGCGTGAGCCTCCTCGCCGTGCGCCGCGTGCGCGTGTTCGGCGCTTGACTCGGCGTGGGCGTGCTCGTCGTGATGCCCGTGCGCCACGTGATGCCCGTGTTCCATGCCGTGAATGACCGAGCCGCTGCCCAAGAACAGCAGCGCCTTGAAGAAAGCGTGCGTGATCAGGTGGAAGAACGCCGGCGCAAAGCCGCCCACGCCCAAGACCGCCACCATGAAGCCCAGCTGGCTGATGGTGGAGTAGGCGAGGACTTTCTTGATGTCGTTCTGCGCCACGGCGATGCTGGCGGCGAAGATGGCTGTGAAGCCGCCCACCACCGCCATGAAGACCATCGGCGCGCTGAGCAAGCCTTCCTCGATGTTAGCGCCCGCCGAGAGGATCGGGAACATGCGGATGATCAGGTACACGCCCGCCGAGACCATCGCGGCGGCGTGGATCATGGCGCTGACGGGCGTCGGACCCTTCATGGCGTCGGGCAGCCAGACGTGCAGCGGGAATTGCGCCGACTTGCCGACCGTGCCGATCACGATGCAGATGCCGATCAAGCCCGCCGCGCTCAAGCCCAAGAAACCGCCTATCGCCGGCGTCGTGGCGAGGCTCTGCAGCGTCGCTTCGTTGAAGAAAATCTCGCGGAAATTGAGCGTGCCGGTCGTCGCCCACAGGTAGGCGATGCCGATCAACATGATCACGTCGGCGACGCGCGTGGTCATGAAGGCTTTCATCGCCGCCTGATAGGGCGCGACGCGGTCGACCTCCTGCTCAGGCGCGCGGTCGTACCAGAAGCCGATCAGCAGGTACGAGCACAAGCCCATCACCTCCCAGCCCACGAAGAGCAGCAGCAGGTTATCCGCCACCACCAAGGTGAGCATCGCGCCGGCGAACAGGCTCAAGTAGGCGTAGAAACGCGCCTCGCGCTGGGCGTTCGCCATGTAGCCGAGCGTGTAGATGAAGATCATCATCATCACCAGCGGCACCATGAAGAGCATGACCGCCGTCAATGGATCGACGGCAACGCCCATGTTCAGAGCGCCGTTGCCCGTCCCATTGACCAGCCAGCCGTTGCCGCCCACGATGTCGCTCAGGCTGCTGCCGAAAATCCCACGCGAGTATTTGCCCAAATCGCTGATGGCGAAGGCGCGCAGCACCAGCGAGAAGCTGAGCAGCCACGTGATCGCCATCGCCACCAACGCAATGATTTGCGTTACCACGCGGCTGCGCCCCGCCACCAGAAGGATCGCCGCGCAGGCAATGAAAGGCGGCAGGGGGATCAGCCATGGCAGAAAATTGGCATTCAACCAGTCCATAAGTCTGTGAATCCTTAATGCGTTAGCTCTGTGCCTTCAACTCGTAGACGTGACGGGCTACGCCGCTCGCCAGCAGGTGTTGCACCTTGCCCACCTGAGCTTGGTAGAAGCCATCGCGCTCGCCGTCGGCGAGCGCCGCGTGGCTCTCCCAGACCGTGATGACCATAGCTTGCTCGGCGGCTGAGTCGACCAGAAAGTAGGTGCGCAAGTGACCTACGCGCGCGCGGTTGGCGGGGATGATCGCCTCGTTGAAGAGCTGGGTTAGCTCATCCAACGCGCCGCGCTGATATTGAAAGGTTGAGACTCGTGCGAACATCGCAAATGCTCCTCAGCGCCTAGTAGCGCAGCGTGTCGACGTCTTCGGCGATCACGGTGCGGCGGTTGCGGTAGATCGAGATGACCAACGCCAAGCCGACGGCGACCTCCGCCGCCGCCACCACGAAAACAAAGGCGGCGAAGCTCTGCCCCGCCATGCCCACTTGCAGCCCTTGAGCGGTGGCAGCTGTGCCGGGCGTCAGGTAGCGCCAAAAAGCCACCAGATTGATGTTCACGGCGTTCAGCATCAGCTCGATGCCCATCAAGATGGCGACGGCGTTGCGGCGCGCCAAGACCGCGTACATGCCGATGCAGAACAGCAGCGCGCCGACGATTAAAAAGGCGGTTAACGGCAACATGGGCACCTCTCACTCATCTTCACGGGCGATCACAATCGCGCCGACCATCGCCGCCTCCAGCAGGAGCGACGCCACAATGAACGGCAGCACGTACTGGTTGACATCCACCAGCGCAATGCCCAAGTCGCGGATGCTCTCACCCGTGATCTCGCTGATCGGCTGGCTGACCAGCAAGGGCGACTCGCCCGTGCTCGCCAGCACCAAGCCCAAAGCGAGCACGGCGAAGGTGACGATGGCGCCGACCAAACCGTACGCCCATTGGCTGTTGGGCGCCTCGCGCAAGCCCATCAGCCGCCGCGTCAGCATGATGGCGAAGATGATCAGCACCACAATCGCGCCGATGTAAACCAAGACTTGAATGGCGGCGAGGAACGGCGCTGCCAGCAGCACGAAAAAGCCCGCCACGCCGAATAAACTGATGATCAGCCACAGCGCGGCGTGAAACAGATTGCTGCTGGTGACCGTCCCGATGCCGCCGCCGATGATGAACACCGTGAATAACCCGAAAATGAACCACTGTCCGAACTCAGGTTGCATGAAGAGTCTCCTTGTTTGGGTCTTGCGCCGCTCAGTCCGACGCCATCGCCGTGGCGCGCATGGGCGGCACGGCTTGCACGCCCAGCTTGCTGCGCTGCGCCTCGCCATAGCGATGCAGCAGCTGCGTCGCAACGATGAACAGGATCACGTTCGCCACCAGCAACACGACCGCGCGCGGCAGCTCGGCGATGAAGCCCGCGCCGAAAATCGTCCCGACTAGCCCCGCCAAGCCGCCCTCTGCCACCAGCGCCTCAGCCGCCGCATAATCCGGCACGAAGGGGCGCGCCAAGAAGGTCACCACCAGCAAGTTGACGAGGGCGAGCGGCACGAGGAACTTCCAGTTGAACGCCATCATGTGATCGATGCGGATGCGCGGCAGCGTGTTGCGCAGCAGCATCACAAAGGCGTAGACCGCGACCGATTTCGCCATCAGCATCAGGAAGCCGAAGAGTTCGTAGCCCGGCTCGCCGGCGCCCAAGCCGCGCCAACCGCCCAAAAACAGCACCGCAGTCAGGATGCAGATGACGAAGGCGTGGATGAACTCGCCCGCGTAGAACATCGCAAACTTCATGCCGGAGTACTCGATGTTGAAGCCGGCGATGATCTCCGACTCCGCCTCGATCAGATCGAAGGGCGAACGCCCGACCTCCGCCAGCTGCGAGACGAAGAAGATCAGCGCGCTGACCGGCACCACGAAAACGTAGGCGATGCTCTGCCCCTTGACGATATCCTGCATACTCATCGAGCCCGCCAGCAACACCGGCACCGCCAACGAGAGGATCATCGGCACCTCGTAGCTGATCAGCGCGGCGATGGCGCGGAAGGCGCCCAGAAGCGCATACTTATTGTTGCTGCTCCAGCCCGCCAAGAGGATCGCCAAAGTCGCTAACGAGCCGACGGCTACAAAGTACAGCACGCCGACGTTCAAATCGGCGCCCACCCACGCGTGATTGAAAGGGATCACGGCGAAAATGGCGATGATGCCCGCCACCGCCAAGATCGGCGCGAAATTGTAGACGTGCTTATCGGCGCCTTTGGGCGTGATGTCCTCTTTGGTCAGCAACTTGCCGATGTCGGCGAAGGTCTGGAATAAGCCGTACGGACCCGTCCGATTCGGACCGATGCGATCTTGCACGCGCCCGGCGAACTTGCGCTCCAACCAGATCGAGAAGATGACCCAGACCAAGCCAAAAGACGCCAACACAACCGCGCCCAGCGTCGAGGCGACGATCTGGGCGAGATTGGGGTTCCAGCCTGAGTTGATCAAGAATTCTGCCATGCTTTGCTACCCTCTCAGAGCCACTCTAGCGCGCCTTTGCGCCATGCGTAAATCAGGGCGACGCCCAGAATGCCCACGAAGCCCGCCATCGCCACCAAGGCGAACAAGCCCAGCTGATTGTAGGCGACCGCCCACGGGAACAAGAAGAGCATCTCGATGTCGAAGATCAGGAAGATCAGCGCGTAGAGGTAGTACTGCACCTTGAATTGCACCCAAGCGTCGCCCACCGTCTCGACGCCGCACTCATAGGCTTCCTGCTTCATCTTGCTCGGACGCTTCGGATTGAGCAGCTGCGCCAAGACAATCGGCACAGTCGGTATGACCAGCGCCACGACGAAAAATATCCCGATGAACAACCATTCGTTCGGCTGCATAGAGAAGGACTCCTTGCTCAAGCCCATCCAAGGCGCTCAGAGTCGCCGCTGCGCTCCTGAGCGACTTGGACCCGTCTCGCTTTTGTGACAAACTGCGCATATTGTAGCACCACTCGCCGCCAATGCGAAAAATTGGCGCTGCCCTCGCGCGATGCGCGATCATTATAGCCCTGCGCAAGCCGCTTTGCCAACGCGCAACCCGCCCGCCCAGCCGCTCTGACGAGACACTTTACCGCTTAGTGAATTCAATTCATCAGCGCCCTAGCCCAAAAGCCTGCCAGACAGCACTTTCTTGACTGAATGCTTATCTCGTTGTTCAATAGAGCTACCGCGCCGTTGTGAAGAAAGGGAGTCACCCGTGCTCACGCCCGCCCAGTTCCGCCAAATCGTAGACCTGTGCGCGCCGCACATGCAGACCGTCTCTGCGCGCAACAGTTGCCTCGATCGCGTTTTCAGCAATGCGCCTTTCCGCAACCAGATCAACTGGGAAGGCGCCGCCGCCGACTTCGTGCCGCACTTGCTGCGCACCCTGCTGAACATCCATCGCTATAACGGCGAGCATCCGCTGCGCACGCTGCTCGTCTGGCTCAAGACGCAGTACGGCACGGACGTTCAAGTCCAGATCGACGTGCTCTTGCCCAGCATCGATGCCCTGCCCGAAGGCGCCACCTTGCCCGACTTGCCCCTGACGCTCTTCATCAGCTACGCCCGCGCCGACGACGAGCCGTTCGTGCGCCGCCTCTACGATGACCTGAAAGCGCACGGCTTCAACGTCTGGTACGACCGAGTCAGTATGCCCAACCACGGGCGCGGCTTCACACAAGAGATCGCCCACGCCATCGAGCAAGCCGACCGCCTGATCCTCGTCTGCGGACCCGCTGCCGATGCCTCAGAGTACGTCCGTAAGGAATGCGAACACGCCCTGATCCACTGCAAGCCGATCAGCCCCGTCGTACGGCTGGGCGATTTCCCGCCGCCGATCCTCGAGCAGCTCAGCGCCAACCCCCTCGATGCCATCGATATGCGCGATGACGCCGCCTATGAGGGAAAATTCGCCTACTTGCTGCGCCAAGTGCGCGGTCAGCCCTTGCCGCTCGCCCCGCTGACCAACATCCCCCTAATCGAGCGCTGGTACCTCGCGCGGAGCGCGCCCAAGCGCCAAGTCATCCAAGCGCTGAGCGGGCTAGGCTACGAGAACACCGTCGCCATCAGCGCCATCAACGGCTTGGGCGGCGTCGGCAAGAGCGTGCTGGCGGCGATGGTCGCCCGCGATTGCGAGACGCGCCGCATCTTCCCCGATGGCATCGCCCGAATTGAAGTCGGCAAGCAAAGCAAGCCCGAGCCCACGCAGATACAAGCGCGGCTGGGCGAGCTGGTGGGCTTGCGCAGCGAGGAGTTCACGTCAAACCTAGAAGCGAACCGCCAAAAGCTCAGCATTGCCCTGCGCGGCAAGCGAATGCTGATCATCCTCGATAACGTCTGGCACAGAGAGGTGGTCGATGCGCTGAGGTGCGGCGCTGATGGCGTCAAGTTGATCGTCACCACGCGCTTGGTGAACCTCGCTAACGCGCTCGGACACAGCGTGCGCGTCGATCTGCTCTCGCCCCAAGAGGGCGGCGAGCTGATCATGCGCCGCGCCGAGCTGAGCGAGGATCAGCGCCCCGTCTGCGAGGATATCTCGCGCGCCCTGAACGGCTTGACGCTCGCCGTCAGCATCGCTGCCGCTAAGATCAAGAACGACGCTCTGACGCCTGCGGAGTACCTCGCGCGCCTGAAGAGCGCCCAAAACCCGCTTGAACACCTCACGCTCGCCGATCCTGACGACCCCTCCGCTGACCCGAACGACCCTGAGCAGCACTTCGCCGCTGCGCTCAACTTGAGCTACGCCGACCTGAACGAAGCGATGCAGCGCCGCTTCAGGCTGCTGGGCGTCTTCGCCGCCGAGGGATCGTTCGACGCCGCCGCCGTCGCCGCCGTGTGGGAAGAGCCTGTTGAGACGGCGCAGAGCAAGCTCAATCTGCTGGTGAACTTCGCCCTCGCCGCGCGCGACGAGGGCGGGCGCTACAGCCAGCACAGCCTGCTGCGCGCCTATGCCCGCAGCCTCGCCCGCGATGCCGACGAGCTGGACGCCGCCGCCGCCCGCCACGCCGACCACTACCTCGCCCGGATGCGCGCCGCAAATGACGCCCAGACCTACTACACGATGCGCGATGACCTGCCCCAGCTGCGCGCCGCCTTCGATTGGGCGGTGCAGACCCAACAGCCCGCCCTAGCCCAAAACCTCTTGGGCAACACTGCCAATTTGCTGAGTATGCTCAATCTGGGCGAGGAATACCTCGAGCGAGCGGAGCGCTTGGTGGCGCTGGTGCGAGCGCGCGGCGGGGACTTGGGCGCGGCGCTAGTCACTCGTGGGAACGCCTACCAAGCCGCCGCGACCGTCGTCCTCGGCGAGGATCGGCGGGCGCGCTTGCTGGCGGCGCTGGCAGACTACACGACCGCCCTCGAGCTTCTCCGCGACGTCCCGCTCGCTTACGCGACGACGCTCACCAACCGTGCTAATCTGCTGAGTGAGGTGGCGGGGCTGCCGGGCGAGGATCGGCGGGCGCGCTTGCTGGCGGCGCTGCGAGAGGCGTGGGAAGCCTCACAGCTGTTCCTAGTCCATCAGCACGCAGTCTATTTTGAGATCAGCCAGAGAGCGCTCCGAGCGATCAAGTCCGCCTGTGGCTCGGACTTTGACGCGCTGTGGCAGGAGGCTATCGGTCAGCCACAGCCTGAATGGTTGCAAGCGGATGCAGGCGATCTCTCGCCTGAGCAAGTGGCGCGCTTGCAGGGGCTCGCCGACAGGCTCATCGCGTGGGTACAGACGCCCGACTGGGGTGCCTCACGCGCCTATCTCGAGGAACATCAAGCCGAGCTGCTGACCGACGAGGCTGAGACAGTCCTGCAAATGTTAATTCAGATGGCTCCAGGCATAGACGAGCTGGTGCAGCACCTCGATCTGCTGCGCAAGGCGCGGCGGGAGGGCATCGCGGCGGCGTATGCGCAGCTGTCCTCGCCTGAGGAAGCGGCGCGCTTGCAGGGGCTCGCCGACAGGCTCATCGCGTGGGTACAGACGCCCGACTGGGATGCCTCGCGCGCCTATCTCGAGGAGCATCAAGCCGAGCTGCTGACCGACGACGCTGAGACAGCCCTGCAACTGCTCATTCAGGGCAATCAGAATCATCCTGTCCTAGTGCAGCACCTCGATCTGCTGCGCAAGGCGCGGCGGGAGGGCATCGCGGCAGCGTATGCGCATATTCAGTCGGC
>CALKXH010000110.1 GCA_938005675.1 uncultured Anaerolineae bacterium | reverse complement strand
GTGGCGGTCTCGGTCGGCAGGACGGTCACGAGGGCTGCCAGCACGGAGCGCACATCGGCGAGGCGCGGCAGGGTGGCGAACTCTTCGAAGTAAGCCAGCCATTGCAGGTCGCGGACGGCTTCGGCGGGGCGGTTGAGAGCGCGCAGGGTCAGGGCGCGGTAGTAATGTCCCGCCCCCGTTGAGCGCAGGACGAGAGCTTGATTCAAGTCGTTGAGGG
Source organism: uncultured Anaerolineae bacterium (assembly GCA_938005675.1). GTDB lineage: Bacteria > Chloroflexota > Anaerolineae > Aggregatilineales > UBA2796 > CP2-2F. The sequence goes on along the minus strand of CALKXH010000110.1, from coordinate 25,911 downwards.
CGGCGGGGTAATCGCCTGCGAGGTAGCGCACCACGCCGCGATACAGGACGGCGCTGTGACGGGCTTGGGGCGGGAGCGTCGCCAGCTGATTATCGTTGAGTTGGGCGGCGGCGGCGGTGAATTGTTCTTCGTCAATGTTTTGGCGCATCCACGCGGCGAGCAGAGCGTCCAGCTGCGCGGCGAGCAGGCTGGCATCGTTCGGATTATCGCGCAGCAGGATCGTCACGTCGTCGAGGGCGGTGGTGTAGTCGCCCAGCGCGTTAGCAGCCTCGAAGCGGCGGCGGCGGGCGTCGTCGCTCTCGCGGATGACGAGGGCGGCTTCGAAGGCGTCGCGGGCTTCGGCGTAGCGGCGCAGGTTCATCAGCAGCTCGCCCTGCGCCAGGAAGACCTGCCGCGCCGTCTCGGAGCTTCTATCGACCACGACGGCTTGCGCGTAAGCGTCCAGCGCCTCGTTCAGGTTGCCCTCGCCTTGGCGGGCGCGACCGAGCTGCCACCATGCCTCGGTATCGCCGGGATAGTAGATCAGGTACGCCTGCGCGCCGATGACTGCCCGTCCGTACGCCTCGACGCGGGCGACGGGATCGCTTTGGGCGGCGGCGAGGCTGAGCAGGGCTTCGTTGCGGACTTGATAGGCGCTGCGGTTGAGCGGATCGAGGTAGAGGGCGAGTTCGGCGTCGCTGAGGGCGTCGTTGAGGGCGCCGCCCTCTAGGTTGAGTTGGGCGCGCGCCAGCAGGAGGGTCACGTTGCGCGGATTCTCGCTGAGGGCGTTGCGCAGCACATCGCGGGCGGCGGCGAGGTTGCCGCGCCGCGCCTGCACGCGCGCTGCGATCACGGCGGCTTCCGCCCAGCGCCGATCAGCGCGCAGGGCGGTCAGGGCGTCGCTCAGGGCGGTCTCGAGGTCGCCGCGGGCGTAGCTGAGCAGGGCGCGCGCCGCGTGGAAGGCGGGGCTGCCCGGATTGCGGTTAGCGTCCAGCAGGCGGGCTGCCTCGCCGGGACGATTCTGGCTCAGATACGCCGTCACCATGTAGTAGATGATCTCGTAGTAGCGCTCATCGCGCGCCAATTCGAGCCCTTTGCGCTCGTCTTCGAGGATGGGCAGGGCGGCGTCGTAATCTTGGGCGCTCAGCAGGGCGATGGCGGTGCGCATCGGCGCGGAGCGCACCTCCGGGAAGGCGGGCGTGCTGGTCGAGCCGTAGATGCTGCCGGGCGGCAAGTTGGGCGTGGGCGTGGCGCTGCGCGGGAGGGCGGGCGTGTTGCTGGGCGTGTTGGTCAAGCCGAGCGTGGGCGTGGCGCTGGGCGTCTGAGTGGGCGTGGGCGTGTTGGTGCCGCGCAGGGCGATGGCGCCGCCGCCATCGAACAGGTTGAGGAGCAGGAACACGACGCCCGCCAACACGCCAATTCCGCCGACCAGCGCCGCGCCGATGCGCAGGCGCAGCGCCTGATCGCTCAGCTCGCCGACTCTAGCGCGCCGTTTGCGCGTCCAGGCGAAGGGCAGAGGCGCTTGCGGCAGCGGCTGATAGCCCTCTAAGAAGCGGCTGACCTGCTCGTTCAAGGCGGCGATGCGCCGCTCGTCAAGGATCGGGACGGGCGGCTGCGGGCGCTCCAAACGGGCGCTGGAGGACGGCTTGGGCGCGCTCGGCTCAGGCGGGCGGGCGGGCTCGGATTCGCTGAGGCGGCGCAGGGGCGCGGTCGGCGGGCGGACGGTCGCCGACAAGCCTTCGGGCGGCGGCTGATCCTTCAAGCGGCGGATGCCCGTGCTGCTGGGCGGCTTCACGCCGAGCTTCGCCAAGCCCTTGAGGGCGTTCTGATTGCCCGGATTGATCTCCAGAATCTTCATCAGGCAGAAGATGCGCTCTTCGTCGGTATTGGCGACGCCGGACAGCCACAGCCACGCCGTCTCGTTAGCCGCGTCGCGCCGAATCGCCTCCTGCAGCAGACGGCGCGCCTCCTCGCGCTGACCCGCCTTCGCCGCCGCAATCCCCTGTTGGAGCAATTGCCCCGCCTGTTCGTTCGCCATCTTCAGCATCCTGCCTGTTGCGCTGTGAAGCCACGCGCCGCCATTCTAACACGAGACGTTACGCTTGACCACTACACGACGCAGCGCCCTTGCGCTATGCCCCAACGCCCGATTTGCGTTATAATAGGCTGCGCAGCGACCTTGAAGACAACTCGGCTGAGGGGATGAGGCAGTGGCGGCTCACACGCGCTGGACAAGCTTCGATCTGATCTTTTTCGATTGCGATAGCACGCTCTCCGCCCTTGAGGGCGTGGATGAATTGGCGCGCATGAAAGGCAAGGATTGGCGCGTCGGCTTGCTGACCCAAAAAGCTATGGACGGCGACCTCGACTTGGCGGAGGTTTACGGCAAGCGCCTGCAAGCCATCCGCCCGACCCGCTCTCAGATCGCCGCCATCGAGCAGCGCTACTGGGAGACGCTCGTGACGGATGCTCAGGCGGTCATCGGCGCGCTGTTGCACTTGGGCAAGCGCGTCTTCATCATCAGCGGCGGCTTGGCGGAGCCGGTGCGCGGCTTGGGCAGACGGCTGGGCATCCCGCCGCAGCACGTGCGCGCCGTCGAGCTGGAGTTCAACGAGCTGAGCGGCGCGTGGTGGAAGTATTACGATCAGGCGGCGGTCAATGGCGCAGCGTACCTCGCCTATGAGCGCAGCCCGCTGACCGTCTCGGTCGGCAAGCCGCAGATCGTCTGCGAGCTGGCGCGCGGCTTGTGGGGGCGCAAACTCTTCGTCGGCGATGGCGTCAGCGACCTGCACACGCGCTCGGTGGTGGACTTGTTCGTGGGTTTCGGCGGCGTGGCGCGCCGCGAGAAGGTCGAGCGCGGCGCCGAAGCCTTCATCGTCGCCAACACGCTCGCCCCGCTCCTGCCGATGGCGGCGGGCGAGGCGGGCGTCGCCGCCCTGCGCGGCACGCCTTACGAGGCGGTCATGGCGCGCGGCATCGCCCTGTGCCGCGATCCGGAAGCGGTCAAGCTGAGCGCGCCGCTGCGCAGCGCCTTCGAGGCGACCTTCGGAGCCGCCGACGCATGACCTACACGCTCGCCCTCGCGCTCGGCGCCGAGCAGTGCGCCCTCGCCTACCGAGAGCGCGGCGGACAGCCGCAAGCTCTGCACTTGCCCGCCCTCAGCGCGCCCGACGGCTGCATCCCGACGGCGCTCTATTGCGCGGCGGACGGCTCAGTGCGAGTCGGGGCGGCGGCGTTGCCTCTCCGCGCCGAGCGCCGCCGCTTCTTCGGGCGCATCCCCGCTCTGGTCTGGGCGCAGCCAGAGCCCGCGCCGCGCCTGCTCGATGGCACAGCGTGGGACGCGCGCAAGGTCGGGGCGGCTTTTTTTGAGGCGATTTTCGCGGCGCTGCCCTTCCCGCTCGATCAAATCGAGCGCCTGATCCTCAGCGCGCCGCCCTTTGAGAACGCCCACAGCGCCACGCGCTACGTCCGCTGGCTGAGCGAGAGCCTGACGGCGCTCGGCTTGCCCCAGACTCGCCTGTATCTGATGAGCGAGCTGGACGCCCTCGCCCTGAGCGGCGGCGTCTGGTCGGCTGAGGCGCCGCTCGTGTGCGTACAAGCCGAGTCGCCCGACTCCTTCGTGGCGACTTTCGGCTATCTCAGCGCCGCCAACGCGCTCAGCGCCCGCCTCGATCAGGCGCTGCGCGAGGGCGTGCCTTTCGCCAGCTTGCTGAGCCAGCGCTTCAGCCTGCAAAGCTTTGAAGACGCCCTCGCCGATTGCCTCGCCTACGCCGCTGAGCAGGCGCTCTCTCCGAGCGACCTGACTTACCTGCTGCTGAGCGACTGCGCTGAGTTTCCCGCGCCCCTCGCCGCCGCTGAGCAGGCGTGGGCGGCGCGTTGCGCCCTCACGACGGGCGTGCGCGCCCTCGCCGAGGGGCTGCTCCAGACGCCCGCCCACTTGCAGAACAGCTACGGCTTGCGCTACCAAGCCGCCGATGGCGGCTACGCTTACATCGAGTTGGCGCCCAGCGGCACGCCGTTCCCCAGCGCGTTGCGCACAGTGCGCCTCGCCGCGGCGCACGACGATCAGCCCGCCCTCGAATTCGTGATCGGCATGTTCGATCCCGAAGCGAAGGGACACATCACCCTCGACGCGACAAGCCTGAGCTACACGCTTGAGCCGAGCGAGCTGGGCGCCCTCGCCCTGAACGAGTTCGCCCCGCCGCTGCGCGTCGCCCTCCCGCCGCCCGTGCGCGCTGCCGAGCCGCGCCTCGCTGCCGCCTTCCGCCTCGACTCAGAGCGCCAACTGCGCCTGACCGCCACCGATCTGCGCACGGGCGACCTGCTCGCCGATGACGCCGTGATCACCACCTTGTACTGAGCGCTTATGAGCCAAACTTACGCGCCCGCCCTCGCCCAAACGCCCGATTTGAGCCGCCGCCTGACCGATGCGCAGTTCGCCCATCGCCTGCAACACCTAGAGAACGTCTCGGCTGAGGTGCTGGGCGCCTTGCTGTGCCACGCGGGGCGGGCTGTCCGCCGCGCCGCCGCCCACAGCCTCGCCCAGCAAGCCGACTCGGAAGCGCTCGCCGCCGCCCAGCAAGCGCTGCAGAGTTGCGCGCCCGCCGCTCGCGTCGCCCTCGCCCGCCGCCTCGCCGACTTCGATTGGGAGGATGCGCAGCCGCTCTGGGCGAGCGCCCTCGCCGACTCGGATGCGCAAGTGCGCACAGCCGCCATTCACGCCCTCTTCGAGGTCGACGCGCCCGAAGCCCTCGATCTGCTCGCCCAGCACTACGACTCCGTCCGCTCGCCGCGCCTGCGAGCCGCCATCTTGGAGCACTGGGCGGAGCGCGGCGGCGTCGCCCATCTGGAGCGCGTTCAGAGCGCCCTAGACGACCCCGCGCCGCAAGTCTGCTACTCAGCGGCGACCGCCCTGCTGGACTTGCTGGCGGAGGCAGCCCTCTCGACGCTGACGGAGGCACTCCTGCGGCGGACGGGCGCGGCGCGCGCGGCGATCTTGCGCGGCATCTTCAACGCCACCAACTATCTGGGCATCCAGATCGGCGAGAGCGCTCAGTGCGATGCCGTCCTCGCCGCCCTTGAGGTCGCCCTGCGCGATGACGACCCCGAAGTGCGCCGCACCGCCATCTGGTTGGCGGCGAGCATCGCCCAGCCGCGCGCCGCCGCCCTCTTGGAAGCCGCCTACCGCGCCGAAGCTGAGCCTGAGGTGCAGGCGTACATGCTCTACGTCGCCGTGAGCCTCAACGCGTCGGGCGCGCAGGCGCTCCTCGCCGAGGCGCTCGATAGCCCTGAGCCGCTCGTGCGCGATCAAGCCGTGGCGCTGGCTCAGCGCAAGCCATGACCCGCATCAGCAATCCCGCCAACCCGACCATCAAGGCGTACCGCGCCCTGCGCCAACGTAAAGCCCGCGCCCAGAGCGGCTTGTTCCTCGTCGAGGGCATCCGCCTCGTGGCGGAGGCGGTGCAGGTCGGCGCGCCGCTTGAGGCGCTCATCTACGCGCCTGAGCTGCTCAGCAGCCCTTTCGCTCACCAAGTCGTGGCGCAGGCGCGCGAACGGGGCGTGCGCATCTTGCAGGTCAGCGCGGCGGTCTTCGAGAGCCTCTCCGATAAGGACAATCCGACGGGCTTGGCGGCGGTGGCGCCTCAAAAATGGCTCTCGCTGGACGAGGTGACCTTCGCGCCTGAGCAGCTGTGCTGGGTCGCCCTTGATGCGCCGCAAGACCCCGGCAACATCGGCACGATTCTGCGCACCTGCGATGCGGTCGGGGCGGCGGGCGCGATTGTGCTGGGCAACGCCGCCGATCCCTACGATCCGCAGGGCGTGCGCGCCAGCATGGGCGCCATCTTCAGCCAAAAGTTGGCGCGCGCGAGCTACGCCGACTTCCTAGCGTGGCGGGCGCGTTGCGGCGCGCGGCTGATCGGCACCTCCGACGCCGCCCAGACCGACTACCGCGCCGCCGACTACAGCAAACCGCTGATCCTGCTGATGGGCAGCGAGCGCGAAGGCTTGCCCGAGCCGCTCAAGGCAGCCTGCGACCTCATGGTGCGCTTGCCGATGCGCGGGCGCTGCGACTCGCTGAATGTGGCGGTCGCTTGTGGCGTGTTGCTCTACACGATTCTGAGCGCGCAACCCGAAGAGCGCCTCTGACGTACTGAGTCGGATAGGAAATAATTCGCTCAGCGCCTTGAGCGCGCGTTTAGTCAGTTAGGAGGCGCACATGAAAAGTCGAAGTTACGAGGCTGCCCGCAAAGCCGCCGAAAAGCGGGTCAAAAATCGCATGGAGTTCTACCAGCATCTGATCGCCTACGTGATGATCAACCTGATGCTGGGCTTGGCGTTCGGCTTCCCCTTTTGGATGATCTTCGTGACCTTCGGCTGGGGCGCCGGACTGCTCATGCACGGCTTCGAGGTCTTTTGGGACGATCCGACGCGCCGCGAGCGCGCCATCGCCCGCGAGATGGAGAAACTCGGCCACGCGCCCGCCGACCTAGAGGTCGAGAAGCCCAAGCGCGACCGAGTCAGGCTGGTTGAAGATGGCGAGCTGGTCTATGAGGATGCGCTGGACGCCGAGGAGGCGGGCGAGGCGGCGAGCAGGCGCGGGCGTTTGTGATGTAGTTCTACACAACTCTGAGCGCACAATCTGAAAGGATGCTCATGGCGCGTTCTGTCAGATATAGCGCCATGCTTTGTGAGGGCTTTGCCTCGAGGGGGTGCCTGTGGACTATCAAAAACGTAGAGATGCTCACAGAGCTGCCAAAAAGCGGAGCAGAATTCGCAGAGAGTTCTATCAACATCTGTTCGTTTATCTGATCGTCAGCCTGATACTGGTCTTCGCATTCAATTTTAATTTGTTGGTGTTCATTCCGATCGTCGGCTGGGGGGTGTGGTTAGCCGCACGCGCCACTCAGGTCTTCAAGAGCCCTCCATCCCGCCGCAAGCGCACCACTGCCGACGAGACCGAGAGGTTAAGCTACGCCTATGGGCTGGAAAGCGAGGATTTCAGTATCGGTTTCGGTGGTGGTTATTATGGCGGTGGCAGTCCAGACATAGGCTATGACGACTACGGCTATGGCGATAGCGATCTAGACTATGGCGAGGGTTGGGAAGGTGGCGACTACGATGGTGGCGACTACGGCGGCGGCGACTACGGCGGTGGCGGCGACTACGGCAGTGGCGGCGACTACGGCGGTGGCGACTACGGCGGCGGCGACTACGGCGGCGGCGACTACGATAGTGGCAGCGACTACGATAGCAGCGACAGTGGCGGCGGCTACAGCGACTAGCTCGCTGCGAGCGCCCGAAAGCGCGCCCAGACCTCAGGCGCTTTAGCGCGCGCCTCGGCGGCGATGGCGGCTTCGTCAAGGGTCAGCAGTTGCCGATCCCACATCAAGACCTCGCCCGCGACGATAGTCGCCACGATGTTCGAGGACTGGAAGCCGAAGAGGGCGTGCCACGCCAAATTCGACTCGGTCAGCGGCGTGTAGGGCTGATAATCGAGCAGGATCAGGTCTGCCGCCGCGCCGACATCGAGCGTGCCGAAGGTCTCATCCGGGAAGAAGACCTCCGCCAGCGCCGCGTTGTGATCGACGGCGACTCGGACTATCGATTCGGCGTCGGCGGCGCGCGGGTCGCGCGTGACGACCTTGTGCAGCAGGTAGGCGGCGCGCCATTCATCGAACATGGCGTTGCCCATGCCGTCGTTGCCTAGGCAAACCTTCACGCCGCCGCGCAGCAGCTCGTCGAAGGGCATGGCGCCCACGCCGTTGTTCATGTTGCTGCGCGGCTGATGCGTCACCCACGTCTCGGATTGGCGCAGCAGCTCCATCTCCCACGCATCGATGTGGACGGCGTGCGCGGCGATGGTGCGCCTGCCCAGAATGCCGACGCGCTTCAGGCGGCGCACGGCGCGCACCCCGAAGCGCTTCAGGCTATCCTCCTGATCGACTTCGTGCTCCGCCACGTGGATGTGAAAGCCCGTCTCGAAAGCCTCCATCGCGCGCGCGCAGGCGGCGAGCGTCTCATCGGAGAGGGTCAGGCTGGCGTGCAGCCCGAAGGCGCCGCGCAGGCGCGGATGCTCGCCGACCGCTCTGAGGAAGCGCACGTTCTCGGCGATGGCGGCGCGGGCGCCCGCCTCGCCGTTGCGGTCGCTGACCTCGTAGCACAGCACAGCCCGCACGCCGGCTTGCTCCACCGCCTCCGCAATGACGCTCAGGCTGCCATCGATGGCGTTCGGGCTGGCGTGGTGATCGATCAGCAGCGTCGTGCCGTGCTTGATGGCATCCACAAGGCTGACCAGCGCCGAGAGGCGCACGTCGTCTAGAGTCAGCGCTCGATCCAGATTCCACCACAATTTTTGCAGGATTTCGGGGAAGTTGCGCGGCGGATCGCCCGTCAGTGCCAAGCCGCGCGCGAAGGCGCCGTAAAAGTGCGTGTGCGCGCAGATGTTAGACGGCAAGACCAGCTTCCCGCCTGCGTCGCGGCGGGCTTGGTCGGGATGGCGCGCCTCCAGCTCAGCCGCCGTCCCGATCTCGGCGATCTGTCCGTCGCGGATGAGCAGGGCGTGATCGGGCAGGACTTGGCGCGGCGTCCAGTTGATGAGCGTAGCGTTTGTCAGTAACACGAGCGAGCCGCCTTCGTTGAAAAAGAGCGCAACTTGTGACAGGCACACTTATTGTACAACCGAAAACGTCTGTTGGGTTAGTCAACTGCCCGTGAGGGCGCTCACGAGCAGTTGCGCGCGGCGCTAGGACTCCAGCGCGCCGTTGTAGCCGCGCCCGACGCCCCGATAGACGAAGCCAAGCGCCTTGAGGCGATCCACCTCGTAGAGGTTGCGCCCATCGACCATGATCTTCTGGCGCATGACCGAGCCAATGCGCTCCAGATCGAGCGCCTTGAACTCGTTCCACGGCGTGGCGACCACAATCGCATCGCAGCCTTGCGCCAACTCATACGGATCGTTGGCGAGCTGGATGAACGGGTAAGCGCGCGCCACGTTCTCCATCGCCACCGGATCGTAGCCGCGCACAATCGCGCCCTGCGCGTGGAGCATCTCGGCGATCTCCAGCGCCGGCGAGACGCGGATGTCGTCGGTGTTCTCCTTGAACGCCAAGCCGAGCATGGCGATGGTCTTGCCGCGCAGATCGCCCAGCAAGTCTTGCAGCTTGATGACGATCTGCTTGCGCTGGGTCTGGTTGATGCCCATCACGGCGTGCAGCAGCTCCGGATTGGTGCCGTGAACCTGCGCCATGTGCGCCAGCGCCTTGACGTCTTTGGGGAAGCAGCTGCCGCCATAGCCCACGCCCGACTCCAAAAAGTGGTGTCCGATGCGCTTATCGTAGCCCATGCCCTGCGCCACCTCTTTGACGTCGGCGCCGAGCGCCTCGCAGATGTTGGCGATCTCGTTGATGAAGCTGATGCGCGTGGCGAGGAAGGCGTTGGAGGCGTACTTGATCATCTCGGCGGTGCGCAGGTCGGTGATGACGATTGGGGCGCGCAGGGGCAGGTGGAGCTGCGCCACTTTGTTGGCGGCTTCCTTATCGGTCGAGCCCAGCACGGTTCGATCCGGGTTGAAGAAGTCGCGCACGGCGGAGCCTTCGCGCAGGAACTCCGGGCAGCTGACCACCGAGAAGGGGATCGGGCGCGGCTGATGCTCGCGGATGATGTTGGCGACCCAATCGCCCGTGCCGACCGGCACCGTCGACTTGTTGACGATGATCATCTCGTGATCCATGACCTGCGCAATCGACTCGGCAGCCATGCGCACGTATTGCAGGTCTGCCTCGCCATCGACGCCCTCCGGCGTGCCGACGCAGATGAAGACGAATTCCGCCTCGCGCAGGGCGTCGGCGTAATCGGTCGTGAAGCGCAGGCGCTCCGCCTTGACGTTGCGCTCGATGACTTCCTTCAAGCCCGGCTCGTAGATGGGCAGGATGCCGCGCTTCAGGTTCTCGATGCGCTGCGCGTTGATATCCAGCGCCACCACGCGGTTGCCCAGATCGGCGAAGCAGGTGCCGGTCACCAAGCCGACGTAGCCGACGCCGATGACTGTGATGTTCTTCATGCGGGGAACTGACTCCTGAACAGAGTTGGAATAGACGAATCATGGCGCTTATTATAACCGATCCAAGCGGATGAGGGCTGAAGGCGGCTCAGCCGTGTGCTACAATGGACGAAAATCTGCTTGGAGCGCCCCGATGAACGCCATCCCTCGTTTCGCCGCACTAGATGCCCTGCCCGAAGGCTACCGATTGGTGCGGCGCATCACGCTTGAGTCGCCGCGCCTGATCGCGGTCTTAAATCTGGCGGGCTTGGCGCTGTTGATCGGCGCGATTGTGGGCTATCAGCTCTTCTACAACCTGCTGCGAGCGCGCGGCTTGGCTGAGGGCATCAACCTGCTGGAGGGCGTGCATACATTGCTCTTCAGCCTGCTGATCCTGCTGGCTCTGCTGCTGATGCTCGCCGTGCACGAGCTGATTCACGGCGTGACTTTGGCGCTCTTCGGCGCCGAGCCGCGCTACGGGGTCAACTTGCAGAAAGGCGTGGCGTTCGCGGCGGCGGATCGGCACTACCTGACCCGCGATGCCTATACCGTCGTCGCCCTCGCTCCGCTGATCGTCCTCACGCTGCTCACGGCGGCGCTGATGGCGCTCACGGGCGGCGAGACCAACACGCTGATCGCCCTGATCGGCGCAGCCAACATCGGCGGGAGCGTGGGCGATCTGTGGTTCGTCTCGATCTGTCAGCGCTTCCCGCCCGACCTGTTGGCGCGCGACTTCGGCGAGGGCGCCGAGCTGTACGCGCGCGACGGCTACTCCACGTTATAGGTGAGCGTGTAGACGTTGTTGGCTTCGCCGTTGGCGCCTTCGGCGACCTCATTTTTGATGTCTAGGGTCAGCGTGCCGATCAGGTTCGTGCCGCGCGTGCGCAAGGTGACGGGCATGGGCGGCAAGGTCACTGAAGTGCCCGCCGCGATGGGCGGCACTGCCAGCTGACTGCGCTCGCCATCGGGCTGGAAGACGCCCTCCATCAGCGAGGCGGGCGCATCGAGCGTGCCTTGATTGCGCACCGTGATCAGCACGTTGAAAGTCTGGTTGACTTTGGGCGTGCCGCCGACGATGGTCGCCGAGAGGATGATCAAGTCGGCTGTGCCAGCGACTGTGCTGGTCGGGGCGACGCCGCCGGGCGGCGCGGGCGAGGGCGTGGCGGTCGGCAATGCCTCTAGGCTGGCAGCCAGTGGCACGGGGGCAGTTTCGCCGCTGATGGCTATCCATTCGGGGTTGTTGATGACCCAGCCGCGCAGCCCGTCGCGCTCGATGACCCACCACGTGCGCGCCTCGTTGCGCCCGATGATCAAGGCTTCCTCGCCGCGGCTGAGCCTGCCGATCAGCTCGGAGGTGGCGTCCGGACGGGCGCGCACGTTCAGAAAGTCGAAGGTGACGCGCAAGCGCGGCGCCTCAGGGCTGAAGGGCGGCGCGACGGCGGGCGAGGGCGTGGGCGTGTTGAGCGTGAAGGGCGCGTCGACCGTCTCGACGGTCGGGAGCGGCGTGGGCGTGCTGGGGCGCGGCAACTGCGTGGCGACGGGCGTGCTGTACAGCGCCGCCTGAGCGGTCAGGGCGCCGACGGCTTGCACGACTACGCCCGCCTCCCCAATGCGGCTGCCATCGGCGCGGAACGCCTCCGCTGTGATCAGGTAGCCGCGCGGCTCGCGGGGCTGCCAAGTCTGCTGGGCGCTGAAGCGGGTCTGCCCCTCGGGGATCGGGGCGCTCTGGCTGCCGATCAGCACGCCATCCACACTGAAATCGATGCGCGCCACGCCGCCGCCGTGATCGGTGGCGCTGACGGCGAGGTTGAGCGTCGTGCCGAGCATGACGAGGCTGTTGTTTTCGGGCGCGATGAACTCTAGCGACCAGGTCGGCGTGCCGACTGGGGCGCGCGGCGAGCCGCCCAACTGAAAAGTACAGGCGAGGGCGGCGCTCGCCAGCAGCGCTGCAGCCAGCAGCCCGCCCCAAGCCATCCGAATCTGCTTTCGCAAGCGATCACCTCAAGTGCGTTGCACGCAAGCGTGCAAAGTCATGGCGCAACTCTAGCAGATTTGGCGGCGGGGCGCTAGGGCTGCGCCGCCGCCGTATGGCGAGCGCCTAGAAGCTCCACAGCGGCTCTTTCGCCTCGTAGATCGCCAACAGCGTGGCGACGTACGGCGCCAGAGCGGTGAAGTTGAGCGACTGCTGATCGTCGATGAACTGCTTGCTGAAGCTGATCAGCATGTAGGCGTTGCCGGAGACGAACTGGCTGCCCACGCCCACCACCGAGCGGATGCCGTAAGGCTTGACGAACTGCTTCTGATCGGGGATGAAGGGGCTGCCCAGCGCCTCTGGCACGTAGAAGCGGCGCAGATCGGCGCTCATGATCTGCTGGGCGGGCTCGCCCTGTGCGCCCAGCCGCGGCTGGATGCCCAGCTGCCTGAACGCCTCCAACATCATCGGAGTGGCTTGCGTGCTGAGCAGGACGGTCTTGTGCTGCTGCGATTGAGTGGGATGGCACCAAGCGGGCTCATCGCCGTAGCTGCCCGCCAAGCTCAGCAATACATCGGTCGGATCGGCGCTCACGCGCCACGCATTCGGCGCGTGAGCGGGGCGGGCGAGGTAGAAAATGCGCACGAGGGCGAAGATCGAGTCGCCCTGAGGGGTGCGGAAAGTCTGGTGGATGCGCTCCACAATCGCCTGTGCCGCCTGATCGAAGGTCTGCAGGCTGCTGCGATAGTCCGAGAGCAGTTGCCGTCCGAACTCGTTCATCGTGGCGATATCGTTCAAAGCGGGGTGACTCATTTAGAAACTCCATTCTAGACTCAATTTTGCGTAAATTTTCGCACAGGGCGGCGGCGACTCTTGACTCAAAGGGCTATCAAATTTTTAAGGGCGCTTGAACGCTCAAAGCGGCTTGCCGAGTGTGCTAGACTTGATCGCAGCTGAGCTTTCAAGCCATAGGGAGAGGTACGTATGACCGACGTGCTAGACCTGCCGACGCTGGATGATGAACGGCATCCGATCCACGCCTTGCGCCGAGAGCTGAACGAGCAGCGCAAGCAACGCGAGCAGATCGAGAAATTGCTGCAAGAATTCACCGAGAAGCTCTACGCGGGCTTTGAACACGCCGTCGAGACGGCTCTCAAGGCGGGGATCAAGGGCTTGTACAAGCCGCGCCGCTTGCCGCATCCGGCGGGCGGCTGGCGGCAGGCGCTGCAACTGCCCATCGAGGATTGGTTCGTGGTGATCGTGCCGTTGGTGGGCGCGGCGCGCCCCAACGTGCGCGACGAGGCGCGCCTGCCCAACGCGCGCTTCAAGGAACTCAGCGGGCGCATCGCGCTCTTCATCGGCGACGAGCCGACCGGCGAGTCCTTCTACGACTTTTTGATCTTCTCCGACGCCTCGTGGTTCGCTTGGGGCTACGGCTGGCCGCGCGTGGCGGATGCCATCGCCGCCACCAACTTCGAGTACCTCGCCTTCGAGCTGCTGGCGAGCTTCGCCAAAGATATCCGCACCACGTGGCGGGTGCGCCGCTCGAAGGGCTCGGCGGAGGGCACCACGCAGCTCCAGCACGCCCTAGATGCCAAAAAGCGCGTCTACACCTTCGGCTTGCCCGGCGACGAATGACTCAAAAGAGGCGGCTGTGGACGCCGCCTCTTCAGGTCAGATAGCTTTAGATCAGCTCAGGCGCGTGGCGCGGTGCGCGGGCGGCTGCGCGGCGGCACGGTGTAGACAATCAGGCGCGAACCGCATAAGGTGCGACCGTTCAAGCGCTGCGCAGCGAGGCGGGCGGCTTCGGGCTCCCTCATCTCGATGAAGGCGAAGCTATGTAACCCGTGCCGTCCGTTGCGCACGAGGTTGATCGCCTCGACGTCGCCCACTTCGGCGAACAGCTCGCTCAGATGCTTTTCGGTCACTTCGGCGGATAGATCACCTACGTACAGTCGCTTGTGATTCATTGGTTTCACGGTGTGCGCTCGGTCAGACCGCGCACTTCTCCTCTCTAAATGAGCTTTTTGGAATGGATCAGCCTGTGGCAGGTCTCTGCACAAACTTCACAAATCTAAGTATAAAACGAAATTTGTAAAAAAGCGGAATTGTTCAAAAAAACCTACAGCCTTCAGACGTTTTCTTGACAATTGCATCACAAACGCATAATAACGCCGCGCGCGGGCGACTCGCTCCCCAAGCGCGGCGGCGCGCGCCTGAGCAAGCTGCAGCCCTTCAGAGCTTTGGCGCGTACAATCCGCGCCGCCAATTGCGCCGTATCGCAAAAATCTCACGGAGGATGCCCAGCGAGTCCTTGACGAGGCGCATACGGCTATCCGGATCGAAATACCAGTTGATCGGCACCTCGGCGATGCGATAGCCGCGCTTCTGAGCGATGAAGAGGATTTCCACATCGAAGCCGATGCCGTTGATGACGCTGACGCCGAACAGGTCTTGGGCGGCGCGCGCCGTGAACGCCTTGAAGCCGCACTGGGTATCCTCGAAGCCGCGCACGGCGAACAGCTTGATGATCCAGTTGTTGACGCGCCCCATGACGTGCCGATGCCACGGCTCGTTGTAGCGGCGGGCGCCTTTCGCCTCGCGCGAGCCAATGATCACGTCGTAGCCCTGCAATTTGGGCGGCAAAAAGTTGCTGACTTCCTCAATCGGCATCGAGAGGTCAGCGTCGCACAGGAAGCGGTACTCGCCCCGCGCCGCCAACATGCCGCGCCGCACGGCGCGCCCTTTGCCGCGCGGCTCGCCCGCGAACAGGCGCACATAGGGATGCTCTTGCATGAAGGCGCGCACCACCTCGACCGTAGCGTCGGTGCTGCCGTTCTCGACCACGATCACTTCAGCGCGATAGGGCTGCTGCTTGAGGAAGGCGTCGATCTTGCCCAGACTTTCGGGCAGGCGCAGCGCTTCGTTCAGCGCGGGGATGATGATCGAGAGGAAAGGGCGCTCAGACTCGGCGGGCGGCGTTGAGACTTGCTCGGACACGGATGACATCCTACTTTCATGGGCGCTGCGGGCGCTGTCGGTCGGCAGCGCGGCAGAATCATACCACATCTGGGCGGATTCCTCACGGGCGAGGGCAGGTGCAGCGCGCGGGACGCTGCACCTCAGGCGCTTCACTGGGCGGGCAAGAGCGGGATCACCTCATCAGGGGGCGGCAGGTGGGCGCCGCGCAGCGCTTTCGGCTTGACGGGCGGACATTCCCACGCCTCGGCGGGCGTCTGGCTGCGCAGCTCGGCGAATTTGGGCAGGATGCCGCAGGCGAAGCACTGATTGCGGCAATCCACGCGCGTCGCGCCGCGCTGCGACATCAAGTAATCCTCCAAGAGGAATTTCTTCTTGACGGCGGCGTCGATATGATCCCATGGGAAGACTTCGTCGAGCGGGCGCGGGCGATGCGTGTAGAAAGCGATCGTCAAGCCCTCGGCGGCGAACGCCTCCCGCCAGAGTTCGGGCTGATGCTGATCCTGCCACGCATCGAATTTGGCGCCGTTCTGCCACGCCCGCAGGATCACCTTGCCGAGGCGGCGGTCGCCGCGCGAGAGAAAGCCCTCGAAGAGCGTCTCCTGCGGATTGTTCCAGCGCAGACGCAAGCCGCCGCCGCGCAGCTCGCGCTTGAGCAGCTCTTGCTTGGCGTGAATCTGCTCTAGGCTATCCAGCGGCGACCACTGAAAGGGCGTGTGCGGCTTGGGGATGAACGTGCTGACCCCCACGTTGACGTTCGCCTTGTTGCCGTGAAAGATGCGCCCTTGCGCCAAGACCGCCTTCGAGAGATCGGCGATTGCCTGCACGTCTTCGAGGGTCTCGCTGGGATGCCCGATCATGAAATAGAGCTTGATGGTGCGCCAACCGCGCTTGTAAATCTCGCGGGCGGTCTCCAGCACTTGGGCGTCGGGCACGAACTTGTTGATGATGGCGCGCATTTTCTCGGTCGCCGCCTCAGGCGCCAAGGTGAAGCCGCTGCGCCGCGTATCGCGCAGGGCGTCCATCAGATCGGCGCTCATGGTCTCGATGCGCAGGCTGGGCAAGCCGATGCTCAAGCCTTGCGCGCCCCAGCGGTCGCCGATCTCGCGCACCAGGCGCTTGACGTGCGTGTAATCCGACGAAGACAGCGAGAGCAGCCCGATCTCCTCGAAGCCGGTGTTGCGCACGACCTGATCGACCGCCGCCACGACCTCTTCGACCGTCCGCTCGCGCACCGGGCGCGTGACCATGCCGGCGTGACAGAAGCGACAGCCGCGCGTGCAGCCGCGCATGATCTCAATCGGGGCGCGGTTGTGGACGGTATCGACGTTCGGGACGATGAAGCGGGTGAACGGCTCAGGCAGGATCGGCACGACGCGCTTGAGGACGCGCGGCGGCGCCTCAGGCGTGTTGGGCGTCACCGCGGCGACCGTGCCGTCGGCGTGGTAGCGCACGTCGTAAAAGCGCGGCACGTAGACGCCTTGTATGCGAGCTAAGGCCCGCAGCTGTTCTTCGCGCGGCTTGCCGCGCGTCGCCATGAGCGCCCGCGCGATCTCGAGGATGACCTCCTCGCCCTCGCCGATGGCGAAGGCGTCGATGAAGTCCGCCATCGGCTCAGGGTTGTAGCAGGCGTGCCCGCCGGCGATGACCAGCGGATGGCGCTCGTCGCGCTCGGCGGCGCGGACGGGCAGCCCGGCGAGGTCGATCAGGTTCAGGGCGTTGGTGTAGAGCTGCTCGTAGGGCAGGCTGATGCCCAGCAGATCGAACTCGCGGATCGGGCGCTTGCTCTCTAGGCTGTAGAGCGGGATGGCGTGCTGGCGCATCAGCGCCTCCATATCCAGCCACGGGCAGTAGACCCGCTCCGCCAGCATGTCGGGCTGCTTGTTCAGGATGTCGTAGAGGATCATCAGCCCAAGGTTGGACATGCCCAGATCGTAGATATCCGGGAAGGCGAGCGCCGCCCGAAAAGCGACCGACTGCCAATCTTTGCGCACGCTGTTATATTCGCCGCCCACATAGCGCCCCGGCTTCACAACCGAGGGCAGCAGACGGTCTAGGTGGCGTTCGATCTGTTCAGGGGTCATCACACACTCCCTTCGTGCTACAATACGTTACACTCAGCCCAAATTGCCGACCCAAACAAGGTACGCTTTGAGCCATGAGCCAATTCTACCGCAATCAGCCGCCCGAACAACCGCCCCGCGAGCCCGAGCCGCCGCGCGGCTACAAGCCTGAGGACTATCTGGGCGCGCCTCACCCCGATCAGCCGCCCCGCCGCCTCTACGAGAGCGTCCTGGCGGGCTTGCCCGCGTGGCTGCCGCGCGATCCGCTCGTCTTGGGCGCCGTCTTCGCCGCCTTCGCCATCGCGGGCTTCTGCCTGCTCGGTCTGTGTCTGCTGATCGTCCTCTCCGAGAGCGCCATCCCGCGCCCAAGCGCCCCGACCGCCGCCGCCCTCGCCACCGTCACGCCCATCATCGTGACCGCCACGCCGGAAATCTCGCCCGCGCCGCCTTACGACCCCTCGCGCATCGGCAGCTTCCTGAATCCCTTCATCGACGCGCAGCTGGAGGGGATGCAAGCGCTCGTCATCGAGGTGCTAGACCCCGTCACCGGCGGCTACGTGCGCAGCGCGCCCGTCACTGCTAATACACTGGAGATGCAGCAGTTCATCACCGCCTTCAACATCGCGCAAGCCATCACCGCGCCCGATTTCAGCTGCCCCGATCACGTGCGCTTCCTGATCGCGCGCGCCGACGGCTCATTCGTCGCCATCGGCGCGTGCTTGAACGGCGTGGTGATCCTGCGCGGCGCGGATATCCCGAATCTGGGCGGCAACGACCTGCCGATGGGCCCTTACTTCACCGATATCCTGACGCCCTACCTGCCCAGCACCTATCAGGCGCTGCTGCGGCGCTAATCTTTCTGGAAAGCCGCGTCAAAGGCGACGGCTGAGGGCGCGATATCGGCGCGGCGCACCACCTGAACCGCCTCCGCCGCGCCCGCCTCGCGCGCCATGCCGCTATCCTCCCACTCCACTGAGAGCGGACCGCTATAGCCAATCGCGTTCAGGCTGCGCACGATCTGCTCGAAGTCGATCTCGCCGCGCCCGGGCGAGACGAAATCCCAGCCGCGCCGCCGATCCCCGAAAGCGAGGTGCGAGGCGAGGATGCTGCGCCGCCCGTCGAGGCGCTTGAGCGAGTCCTTGATGTGGACGTGGTAGATGCGGTCGGCGAATTCCTCGATGAACGCGACGGGATCGATGAATTGGTGGTTGAGGTGGCTCGGATCGAAGTTGATGCCGAAGGCGGGACGCCGCCCGATTGCCGCCAGCGCCTTGTGCGTGGTGACGATATCGTAGGCGATCTCGGTCGGATGCACCTCAAGGGCGAAGCGCACGCCGACCTCGTCGAAGACGTCTAGAATCGGCTGCCAGCGGGCGGCGAAGTCGGCGTAGCCCGCCTCGATCAGGGCGTCGCTGGTGGGCGGGAAGCGATAGAGCAAGTGCCAGATGCTGCTGCCGGTGAAGCCGTTCACCACCTTGACGCCCAACTTGGCGGCGGCGCGGGCGGTATCCATCATCTCCTGAGCGGCGCGCTGCCGCACGCCCTCAGGCTCGCCATCGCCCCAGACGTGCGGCGGCAGGATGCTCTTGTGGCGCTCGTCAATCGGATCGCAGACGCACTGCCCCACCAAGTGGTTGCTGATGGCAAAACAGCGCAAGCCGTGCTCGGCGAGGATATCCAAGCGCGATTGGATGTAGCCGTCCTCGCTGAGGGCGCGCGATACCTCGAAGTGATCGCCCCAGCACGCCAACTCAAGCCCGTCGTAGCCCCACGCCGCCGCTTTCTCCGCCAAGACGCTCAGCGGCAGGTCTGCCCACTGCCCGGTGAACAAAGTGACTGGTCTCGCCATGCTCAAAAACTCCTTTTTTGAGGCGCTTTTTGCCGCCGATTGTAGCGCAGCGCGCCTCACAGCAGCCAGCGCAAACGCGCCGCCCGCCCCAGCTGCACCAGCGCCGCCGCCAAGAGCGCCTTGCCCAGATCGGCGAGGATGAACGGCGCCACGCCCAGCGCGAGGGCGCGCTCCCAGCTGCCCGTGTAGCCCGCCAAGAGCGCCGTCCCGCCCAGATAGATGATTGCGACGGCGGCGCAGCCGATGGCGAAGGCGCTCCACGTGCCGCGCCCCCGTCCGACGCCCGCCAAAGCCGCCGCGGGCAAAAAGGCGAGCAAGTAGCCCGCCGTCGGGCTGAGGAACGCCGCCGTGCCCAGCCCGCGCGCATCGAGCGGCAAGCCCGTCCCGATGGCGGCGAGGTAGGCGGCGACGCTCAGGGCTGCCTCGCGGCTGCCCAACGTCAAGCCCAGCAGCAAGACCGCCAAGACCTGAAAGGTGATTGGCACGGGCGTGTTGGGCAAGTTGACGCTCACTTTGGCGGAGGCGCTCAGCAGCAAGACGGCGAGGCTGATCCGCAGCACGGGCAGCAGCGCTCTGAGCGCGCGCGCTTGAGCTTGAATGTGCATTGTGTTCACTCCCGGTTGTGAGTCAGATTGAGACGCGGCGGATTATAGCCGAATCGGGCGGGCGGGGCGAGGGGACTCAGCGCGCGCCGTCGGCGAGGGCGGCATCGAAGGTGCAGGGCAAGTTCTGGGGCGAGCAGCTGGGCGCCTGCGGCACGGCGACGCCCTTGACGCGCAACATGGCGCAGACGGCGCACAACGGCAAGCCGATCACGTTGCTCAGGCAGCCCTCCACGCGCGCGACGGGCTTGAAGATCGAATCTTGCACGGCGTAGCCGCCCGCCTTATCGAAGGGCTCGCCGCGCGCGATGTACGCCTCGATCTCGGCGTCGCTGTAGGCGCGCATCTGCACGGTCGTGACGGTGAGCGAGGTCTGCACCTCGCCCGTGGCGAAATCGCGCAGGGCGACGCCCGTATAGACCTCGTGTGCCCTGCCGCGCAGGGCGCGCAGCATGGCGCGCGCCTGATCGGGCGTCTCTGGCTTGCCGACGATGACTCCGTCCAGCACGACGGTCGTATCGGCGGCGAGGACGTACGTCTCAGGCATCAGGCGCTCAGGCGGGAACGCCATGGCTTTGGCGCGACACAAGCGCAGGACGTAAGCGTCGGGCGGCTCCGCCGGCAGCGAACTCTCATCGACCTCCGGGCGGGCTACCTCGACGGATAGCCCGACGGCGGCGATCAGAGCGCGGCGGCGCGCCGAGCTAGAGCCGAGCAGGAGCGGCGGCATGGTCGGCGCGCTCAGTTTTTGCGCAAGGCGTCGAGGTCTTCTTCCTCATCGTCGAAGTCTTCATCCTCGAAGTCTTCGTCCTCGAAGTCTTCGTCGTCGAAGTCTTCCTCATCGAAGTCGGCGAAATCGAAGAACGCGCCGTGAACGTGCCCCGCTTCGATCTCTTCGGGCGTCGCCTCGCGGATGTCCAGCACCTGCACATCGAAGAAGAGGGTCTTGCCGGCGAGCGGATGATTGTAGTCCAGCGTGACGCTCTCCGGCGTGAGGGCGCTGATGACTGCATCGATGTAGTTATCGTTGTCGTCGGCTAGGGTGATCGCCATGCCGACCTCTAGAGGCGCGTCGCTGGGGAACTGATGGCGCGGCACGACTTCCACGTCTTCCGGGTCGTAGTCGCCGTAGCCATCGGCGGGCGCGACTTGCACCTGCTTGCGCTCGCCGACGCGCATCCCAGTCAGGGCGCGCTCCAAGCCGGGGATGATGGTGTTGGCGCCGTGCAGATACTCCAGCGGGTCTTCGCTGCTCGCCTCATCGACGATCTCGCCGTTCTCCAGCTTCAGCGTGTAGGCAAGGGCGACCACGACGTTGTCTTGAATTGTCTCAGGCATTCAGATTCCTTCTCTCGCGGCGTTCTCGCCGCCTGTTGAGCCGTTCCCTATTTTAGCGCGCTAGGGCGCTTCTGTACAGCATCGATTTCACAAGGGCGTCAGATGGGCTTGCGCCCACTCTTCATACGCCTCGCGCAGCCACATGGTCTGGACGCCCGGCTTGCCGTCGGCGATGATCTGCCCATCGATGATCACAATCGGCACCACCCCGCGCGAGGCGCTGGTCAGGAACGCCTCCTCAAGCGCCCACAGCTCGTCTTTGTGGACGGGCTCAAGGCGCATCGGCAAGTACTGCGGCGCCAACTCGAGGATGGCGCGCCGCACGATGCCGCTCAGCACGCCCTCGCCCGCCGTGCGCAACACGCCGTCCATCACGGCGTAGAAATTGCTGCTCAGCCCCTCCAAGAGGAAGCCCTCCGCCGAGAGCAAGATGCCCTCATAAGCGCCTTCGGGCAATTGAGCCGCCGTGCGCTCAGTCAGCCAAGATGTGGTCTTGGCGGCGGGCTTGTGGCGCACCAACGGGACGGTCACCACGCGCACGCCCTGCTGGATCAGCTCCGTCGGGATGGGCTTGAACGGCTCGACGCTCAGATAGATGTGATCGGGCTGCGCGCGCGGCACCGTGATCCGAAAGCGCGACTCGGCGTAGCCGCTCCCTTCGATCAGAGTCCGCAGGGCGCGGCGCAACGCCGCCCGATCCAGCTGCAAGGGGATCGCCTCCAAGCGCGCCGACTCCTCAAGCCGATCCAGATGCTCGTCCAGCATCAGGACGCAGTCGCGGTTGAAGGTGCGGGTGATAGTGTAGACGCCCTCAGGCTCAAAGGGGACTGCCTCCGCCAGCGAATTGGCGCGGTAAGGCGCCTCGCGCAAGCCGTCGGGCGTCAGGATGGCGATGGGGATGCTCATGAGAGCCCTCTCTAGCGCGCGTAGAGCGCGATGACGACCGGCACAGCCTTCAGGCTGGGGATGAACTGATTGGGTCCGCCCGTGGCGATGTACAAGCTGGTCGACGAGCCGCCGTCCATATTCAGGGCGAAGTCGATGTTCAAGCCGCTGTTGCCCAGCCAGTTCGCCAGCTCGCCCAGCGTGACCCCGGCGTAGATCGTCACGATGATCAGGATGCGACCGAGCTTATCCTGCGCGATCACGGTGCGCGCCGCGCGCACTTGCGCCACATCCGGGTTGATCGGCGCCACGTAGCCGTAGGACATCAACATCGGGAAGGCTTGGGCTGCCTGCTGAAACTGCTCGCCCTGACGGAACGGCTCCAGCCACAACGAGCGCACGCGCGGGATGCCATCTTTCACCTGAAAGACCCCGGCGTCGTTGCGGGTGATGATCTGCCCGAAGAAGCCGCCATCCGCCACCACCAAGCCCAGAGGACGATTGTTGGTATCGAAGTAGTTGGCGTTGACGATGGCGAGCGCGTTGGGCAGCAGCTGCTGCCACTGCTGAATCGTGCGCACCTGACCGGGCAAGTGGTGGACGCGCAAGGTGGAGAAGCGCGGATCGATGCGCACCACCACCACGCCGACGCTGGCGCCTTGGAAGTTCCTGAAGGTGAAGGTGCGCCATGCCGCGCCGGGGAACTCCGCGCGGATCGGGTTCCAGTTCGGCTCCAGCACGTTGGGCGGCGTGGGCGTGCCGAGCGGACTCGGCGGCAAGGTCGCGCCGCCGACGAAGGTGGGCGGCGGGGCAGTCGCCGTTCGGAAGATCACGATTGGCGTGCCGCCGGGTCCGATGCCCTCTTGGCACGCCACCAGAGCGACCAGCAAAATGCCGATGAAGAGCGAACGTTTCAGCCTGATCATGCCTCAGTCGTCATCCTTACGTTGTTGGCGGCGCTTCTCCGCCAGGCGCGCCGCCAGAGCGCCGCTCTGGGCGGACGGCTGCGGCGCAGCGGGCGGCTTGGGCGCCTCTTTAGGCACACGGGGCGCGGGACGGGCTTTCGGCTCAGCCGCGCTCGGCTCGCCGAGGGGCGGCGCGGGCGACTCGCCGCCGCCGAGCGTGGAGGCGGGGCTGCTGGCGCGCATCTTGGCGCCTTTCAGGGCTGCCAGGCGCGCCGATTGCACCTGTTCAGCTTGCTGATCGCCCAGCCGCACGCCCAAGCGCTTCTGCGCCCACGCGCGCAGCTTTTGCAGGTCGGTCGGCGTGATGACGACGCGCCGCACGGCGATATCGAAGGGCAAGAGCAGCAGCGCCACGATCAGCAGCCACGGCGCCAACGAGGCTGTGCCGCGCACCTCGCTCGTCTCGCGGCGGAAGACCCGCTCCGCCGAGTCGCTCACGTTGCGCCCGCCCGTCAGCTCCGCCAGCGCCTCCAAGAGCGCGGTATCGGTCTCGCGCAGGCGATACTCCGGCGAGTAGCTCAGCACCCAACCTGCCGTTTGCGCCACGCCCAAGCCCGCCTCCGCCGAGCCCTGCCCGCCTGCCACACGAATAAAATACGCCCCTTCTCGATTGGCGTCAAATTCCGCCTCGTAGCGACCCGGCGCCACCTGGCGCAGCCTGACCGTCTGACCGCTCAGCGTCGGATCGACCAGCGAGCCGCCCAAGTCCAGCCCGTTGAGGAAGGCGCCCTGATCGTCGCGCGCCTCGACGATCAGCACCGAGCGCCCTTCGCGCTGCTCCACGCGCATATCGAGGGCGCTGTTCAGCCCTTCGAGGATCGTCGAGCGGATGACTTGACTCCAGAAGCGCTGGAAGCCCGCCCACTCCGTCCAAGCGCTCGCCCAGCGCGTCGTGGCGTCGGACGTCCACGCCACAGCGCGCCCCAAGCCGTACTGCCACGTCGCCAAGAGCGGATCGTTGTAGCCCTGCGCCGTCGCGCTCAGGATCACGGTCGCGGTCGGCTTGGCGCTGGTCGCCACGTAGCCCAGCAAGGGCGGCACCGCCTCGATGCCGCGCATGATCGGGCTGTTGGCGGTCAGCGCGGGCACGAAGGGCTCTTCCACGATGTAGGAGCGCGTGGCGAGGACGGTCTCGGCGGCGAAGATTTGCGGGATGTTCTGGACGTCCAGCAGGTTGTAGTAGCTGCCTTTGCCCACGCGGGCGATCTCCTGCATGAAGGGCGGCACGCCGACGCCGACGCCGATGGCGGTGATGGTCACGCCGTGCTGCTCGTTGAGGGCGCGCGCCGTCTCCACCACGCCGCGCTCATCGGCGATGCCGTCGGTCAGCAGGATGACGTGCTTGAGGGTGGAGGGATCGCTGGGCAAGGTGCGCAGCAGCTCCTGCATGGCGGCGTAGATATCCGTGCCGCCGCCCGGACGCAACGCCCCGATCTGCTGGATGATCGCCGCCCGATTGGCGACGAACTGAATCGGCACCAGCCACTGCGGATTGCTATCGAAGCTCAGCACGCCCGCCCTATCGCGCTCGAAGAGGAAGTTGATCGAGCGCCGCGCCGCCTCCTTGGAGAGCTCCAGCAAGGTCACGCCGCTGGGCGCCGCCACCTCCATGCTGCCTGAGCGGTCGATCACGTAGATGATGGTCAGGCGCGGGATGCGCTGCTGATCCTTGAGCTGCATCTCAATCGGCAGCGTCTCTTCGAGGGGCGTTTGGTAGTAGCCGCCCACCCCGTAGCTGTCCGGTCCGCCGATCACCACCAAGCCGCCGCCCAGATCGCGCACGTAGGCTTGCAGAGCGCGCATCCGCTGCTCGGTCAGCTCAGTGGCGGAGACGTTCGCCAAGATCACCGCCTTGTACGCCGCCAAAGGCGCCACGCCGATGGGCAGATCGGCGGGCGCTTGGATGTCGACCGTCAAGCCCGCCTCGCGCAGGGCGGGCAGGAGGGCTTGCGCCTCCTCAGGGCGCTTGGCGATGATCAGCGCGCGCGGCGGACCGCTCACCTCCACGAAGCCTGAGAGCGCGTTGTTCTGATAGAAGGTATCGGTCTGCTCAGCTTGCAGCGGATCGACGCGCACTTGCAGGTCGGTGAAGCCCTGTTGCGGCACGCGCAGCGGCGAGAGCACGAAGTTATTGACGCCCGCCTGCAAATTGACCGTCAGGCTGCGGATGAGCGTCCCGCGCGAGAGGACGGTGATGTTGGCGGGCGTGGCGACCGAACTCTCGATGGTGATGCCCAGATCGAATTCCTCGCCCTGATTGACGCGCGAAGGCAGGCGCAGCTCGGTGAGCATGACCTCTGGGCTGGGCGTGCGGCGCAACGGCACGATGTCGATCTGCACGCCCAGCGCCGCGGCGAGGCGCGCCGCCTCAAGGGCGTTGCCGAGCGTCTCGACGCCATCGCTCAGGATGACCAAGCGGCGGGCGGCATCGGCGGGGAACATCGCCAGACCGAGCCGAATCGCCTCGCTCAGGTTCGTATCGAGGCGCACCGGGGTCGAGGCGATGCCGCTGAACTCCTTCGCCGCCGAGACCGGGCGCTCCACTAGGGCGTTCCTGCCGAAGACCACGATGCCCGCCCGATCCTCGGGCGACATGCGCGCCAACGCCGCGCGGAGGTACGCCTCCGCCTGCGCGCGCGCCGCCGCATCGATGCTATCGGAGGCATCCACCAAAAAGACGACCGCCAACTTATCGGAGGCTTGGGTGGTCTGCAGCCCGGCGAGGCTCAAAATGATCAGCACCACGATGATCAGGCGCAGAATCAAGCTGGTCGTATCGCGGCGACGGCGATAGGGCAGGCGCGGCAGGCCGTACCAGACGAAAAACGGGATCACCAGCGCCAAAAGCAGCGCTGCAGGGGTCGCAAATTGCATCAGGATTTCTCAGCCACTCTCAACTCACTTTACGATACGGGCAACGCCTCACTTAAGCTCAATCATAGCGCCGAAACGAGCGCCTTCCAAGTCACGGCTGGGCGACGAGGCGCGGCTTGCGCCACATCGCCCACGCATAGAACGGGATGCCCTCGCGCACTTCGGTCTGGTAGACCAAGACGACCGACTGGGCGCGCCACGCGCTCAGATCGACGCGAATCGGGATCGGCGCGCGCGCAGTCCGCACGTCGAAGTCGCCCTCGTAGAGCGTCCGCACAGCCCGCCCCTCGCGGATGCCCAGTCGGAAGCGCGCGCCCGTCTGCGGCACCTCGGGATGCTCAAAGACGTTGCGCAAGTCCACGTACA
>CALKXH010000109.1 GCA_938005675.1 uncultured Anaerolineae bacterium | reverse complement strand
AGGTCAAAGAGTCATGAAAACGTCCCACGTGGCACTTTCGGCTATCGATGAAGCGCGTTTCGGCGTTCGCATCGCGCGTATCCACGATCTAACGCCCGATTCGCTCGAAGAGACGCTGCAATTTTGTCGTGCCAACAGCGTCCAGATGCTGATCGCGCGCGTCTTGGATCAGCACATCCGCTTCGTTCAACAGCTTGAAGATTTGGGCTTCCGCCTGATGGATACGCTCGTCTACTATCGGCGCGACTTGTTACGCACGCCCCTCCCAGAGACGCAAGATGCAGCCTTAATCCGCGCAGTGCGCCCCAATGAAGAGACCGTTGTGCGCGAGATCGCGGCGCAGTCGTTTCAAGGCTACTTCGGTCACTACCACGCCGACCCGCGCCTCGATCAGGCGGCTTGCGACGCGGCGTACATCTCTTGGGCGGAGCGATCCTGCACGGATCGCTCACTCGCCGATGAGGTGCTGGTCGCCGAGCTGGATGGGCAGCTGGTCGGCTTTTTGACCTTGCGTCGCAATGTGCCTGAGCAAACTGAGATCGTCTTGAACGGCGTGACGCCCGCAGCGCAAGGGCGAGGCGTCTACCGCGAGCTGGTCAGCCGAGCGCTGCAGCAAGGCGCGGCTTGGGCGGCACAGGAGATCATCGTCTCCACCCAAATCGTCAACCTCGCGCCTCAGAAAGTCTGGGTGCGCTTGGGCTTTGAGCCGTATCGCTTTTACTATACGTTCCACAAATGGTTTGATGAGGCATGAGCATCCCGATTCCCTTCAATCGCCCGTGCTTGATGGGCAACGAGCAGGCGTATATCCTGCAGGCGATCACGAACGGTCACGCGGCGGGCGATGGCGCCTTCACCAAGCAGTGCCACGCCTTTTTGGAGACGACTCTGGGCGTGCCGAAGGCGCTGCTGACCACCAGCTGCACCCACGCCCTAGAGATGGCGGCGCTGCTGCTCGATCTGCGCGCGGGCGATGAGGTGATCTTCCCGTCCTTCACCTTCGTCTCGACGGTCAACGCCTTCGTGCTGCGCGGCGTCCGCCCGATCTTCGCCGACGTGCGCCCCGATACCCTCAACCTCGACGAGCGGCAGCTGGAGCGGCTGATCACGCCGCGCACGCGCGCCATCGTCCCGGTGCATTACGCCGGGGTCGGCTGCGAGATGGACGCCATCCTGGCGCTCGCCGCCCGCTACGATCTCGTCGTGGTGGAGGATAACGCGCACGGCTTGTTCGGCAAGTATCGCGGGCGCTATCTCGGCACCTTCGGCGCCTTGGCGACTCAAAGCTTCCACGAGACCAAGAATTTCACCTGCGGCGAGGGCGGCGCGCTGCTGATCAACGACACGCAGTACGCCGAGCGCGCCGAGATCATCCGCGAGAAAGGCACCAACCGCAGCCGCTTCTTCCGTGGGCAAGTCGATAAGTATACGTGGGTGGATATCGGCTCCAGCTACCTGCCCTCGGATATCCTCGCCGCCTTCCTGTACGCCCAATTCGAGGCGCACGAGCGCATCCAAAGCATCCGCCGCCGCATCTGGCAGACCTACGCCGCCGAACTGCGCGACTGGGCAGCCGCCAACGGCGTCCAGCTGCCGCACGTGCCTGAGCATTGCGAGCAAGCCTACCATATGTTCTACATGCTCATGCCCTCGCTGGAGGCGCGCCAAGCGTTCATCGCCCATATGAAGGCGCAGGGCATCTTAGCCGTCTTCCATTACTTGCCGCTGCACCTTTCGGATATGGGCAGGAAATTCGGCGGGCAAGTCGGCGATTGCCCCGTGACCGAACGCATCAGCGATCAGCTGGTGCGCTTGCCGTTCTTCAACGACCTCGATGAAGGGATGCAGGCGCGCGTGATCGAAGCCGTGCGCGCCTTCAAAGTCGGCTGAGGCGCCCTTGACTTTCAGGCGCCTTTGCGCTACTATCTAGAACGTCCGTTCCAGTTGCCGCGTCTGCGGGAGAGCGATAAACCGTGCCGAGAGAACCCAAACAACCGAAAGAAAAGCCCGTCACGCCTGAGACGCCCGATCCCAATCCGCGCGATCAGGCGATTGAGAAGACCGTCCAAGAGTTGACCAAGCGCTTCGGCGAAGGCACGATCATGCGGCTGGGCGAGGCGCAACACTTGCGCGTCAACGTCGTGCCGACGGGCTCGCTGGCTGTCGATTTGGCGCTGGGCATCGGCGGCATCCCGCGCGGGCGCATCACCGAGATTTACGGACCCGAGAGCAGCGGCAAAACCACGCTCTGCCTGCACACCATCGCCGAGGCGCAGGCGCGCGGCGGCATCTGCGCCTTCGTGGATATGGAACACGCCCTCGATCCGGTCTACGCCGAGCGCATCGGCGTGGATGTGAGCAACTTGTACATCGCCCAGCCCGATACAGCCGAGCAGGCGCTGGAGATCACCGAAGCGTTGGTGCGCTCCGGCGCGCTGGACGTGGTGGTGCTGGATAGCGTGGCGGCGCTCGTCCCCAAGACCGAGATTGAGGGCGAGATGGGCGACTCGTTCGTCGGCTTGCAGGCGCGCCTGATGAGTCAGGCGCTGCGCAAGCTGGTCGGGGCGATCAAGAACACCGATACCGCCATGATCTTCACCAATCAGCTGCGCGAGAAGATCGGGGTGATGTTCGGCTCCCCAGAGACCACCACCGGCGGGCGCGCCCTGAAGTTCTACGCCAGCGTGCGCATCGATATCCGCAAGATTCAAGCCATCAAGCAGGGCGAGGAGGTCGTCGGCAATCGCACCCGCGTGAAGATCACCAAGAACAAGGTCGCGCCGCCCTTCCGCCAAGCCGAGTTCGATATCATGTACAACGAAGGCATCAGCAAGGCGGGCGATATCCTCGACCTGGGCGTGAGCATGGGCATCATCGATAAGCGCGGCGCCTTCTTCCGCTTCCGCGAGGGCATGTTGGGGCAAGGGCGCGAGAACGCCAAGCAATTCCTGCGCGAGAATCCCTCCGTCGCCTACGAGATTGAGATGCTCATCCGCGAGAATAGCGCCGCCTTGCCCGCCAACTTGATCAGCAGCGCCGCCGAAGACATCCCGCCCGCCGCTCTGGACGAGTAGCTGAGCGCCAGCGGCTGCTCATCGGCGCTGACGAGCGAATCGTCAGCGCTTTTGCTTTGAGCGGGCGGCTCAAGCTTGTTGGAAGTTTGCACAAGGCTGTAACAGTTGCTCAATGAGCGCAACTGAGCCTTGATTTTTAACGCGCCTTGCATAGAATTACAAGCATCACATATAGCGCACCAGTCTTTCGCGTAGGCGCCCAATAGACCTTAGAGCATCGCCACAGTGGAGGCGATTTTGTTTTCTTGTGCAGAAACCTTGAACTGCTACAAATAAAGGAGGCTTTTTGAAATGTTTGATCAACCTCAGTACCTGACGCCTGAAGGTTTGCGCGAGCTGGAGGAGCGGCTGAACTATCTGCGCAACGTGCGCCGTCCGCAGGTGGCGGAGCGGCTGCATCAGGCGCTCTCGGAGGGCGGCGAGCTGACCGAAAACGCCGAATACGACGACGCCAAGAGCGAACAGGCGTTCCTAGAGGGCGAGATCATGCGCTTGGAGACCATCCTCAGCAACGCCCGCCTGATCGAGATCGATCAAGACGCGCCCTCAGACGTAGTCAAGCTGGGCGACCGCGTCTGGATTCAGGAGAAAGGGCAGCGCAAGCAAGAGGTCTACCAGATCGTCGGGCAGGCGGAAGCCAACCCGCGCGAGGGCAAAATTTCCAATGAGAGCCCGCTGGGCAAGGCGCTGATCGGGCATAAAGTCGGCGAGAAAGTCGTGGTCAAGGCGCCCGACGGCGATATCGTCTACACGATCAAGGCGATCAACAAGTGAAGCCCGTCCGCGCCTCAGCGCCGCCCTCACTCGTAGAGCCAAAAAGGCGCCGAGGCGGCTTGGAAGGCGCGCGCTTCCTCGTTGCAGACCTCAAGCATCTCCGCGACGGTCTGACCTTGCTCAAAGGCGCTCCGCAGATAGCTTGAGCCCGTCAGCAGATCGAACCAGTAGCGCCCGTCCTGCTGAAGGAAGGTCACTTCGCTCGGATACATGGCGCGCAAGGCGGCGATCAGGTGCAAGCCGCTCGCAAAGCCGAGATAGTTGCTTGGATCGGTCACGAAGAAGCGCACGCCGCCGCAACGTTGCCCGACGTACTTGCCCGCGCTGGGCATGAACCAGCACGGACGGAAGGTCACGCCCGCCAAGCCGAGCCCGTTCATGATCTCCGCTAAGGCTTCGCTCTCCACGAAGGGCGCGCCGACCTGCATGAAGGGCAGCGCCGTGCCGCGCCCCTCGCTGATGTTCAGCCCCTCCAGCAGGCAGGTGCCGCTGTAGACCAGCGCCGTGATCGGATCGGGCATGGCGGGCGAGGTGGCAGACCACAACAGCCCAGTCTCGCTGTAGAGCATCTCGCGCCGCCAGCCGCGCATCGGGATGACGTCGACTTGCGCGCCGATCGCCTCGTTGAGGAACAGGATCGCCTCGCCCAGCGTCAAGCCGTAGCGGACGGGCACGGGCGCTGGCGCAACTATCGAGAAGAAGTCTTTGTTGGCGCGCAAGCCCTCCACCACCACGCCGCCCAGCGGATTGGGACGGTCGAGCAGCAGCACGGGCACGCCCACCTCCTGACAGGCGCGCAGGGTATACAGGATGGTGGCGAGGAAGGTGTACCAGCGCACGCCGACGTCCTGCAGGTCGATCAGGAGCGTGTTCAGCCCGCGCAGCACCTCAAGGCTGGGCGCGCGCTTCTCGCCGTACAAGCTGTAGAGCGGCAAGTTGCCGAGCACCTCATCGGCGATGTGCTCGCCGGCGCTGCCGACCCCGAAGTAGCCGTGTTCGGGCGCGAAGACGGCGGTGACGTTGATGCCGAAATCGCGCAGGGCGCGCAACGCCGTCACGCCCTCGCTCGTCTGGCTGGCGACGGTCGCCAACAAGCCGACAGCGCCGTAGACGTCCGGCGACTCCAAGAAAACCTCCAGACCCGTCTCAACCATGTCTCAAAGCGTCTCCAGTGCTTTGATGAGCAGATCGTGAAAGCGGCGGCGGAAGGAGAAAATTTGCCGATCCTGCCTGCCGAAGAAGACGTTGTTGGTCAGCACAGCGGCGACCAGTTGCCGCTCAGGGTCAACCCACAGCGAGTTGCCGACGAAGCCTGTATGTCCGTAGCTGCGCGCGCTGAGGGCGTAGACGGTCGATTCGGGATCGGCGGCGCGCAGCTGCCAGCCCAAGCCGCGATCGCCCACCTGCGGACGGACTGCCTCGCGGGCGAGGCGCGCGCTGATGAAGCCGCCGCCCTCATCAAGGTAGAGCTGACCGATCAGCGCCATATCGCTCGCCGTGCCGAACAGCCCGGCGTGTCCGGCGGCGCCGCCGAGCGTCGCGGCGTTCTCATCATGGACTTCGCCTTGCACGCGCTTGCCGCGCCAAGCGCAGAACTCGGTCGGCGGGACGGAGTCGGGCGGCTCGATGGGGCTGTAGGCGGCGCTCAGCTCCAGCGGGCGCAGCACGAGGCGTTGCATCGCCTCGCGCAGCGGACGGTCAGTCAGCGCCTCGATTGCCATGCCCAGCAGGATGTAGCCGATATCGCTGTAGAGGACGCGCTCGCCTATCGGCGCGCTGAAAGGCGTCTGCAGGCACACGGCGCGGCGCGTCTCAATGTCGGGCGCCGCTCGCAGGTCAAGCCAAGCCGGCAAGCCGCTGCTGTGGGTCAGCACGTGGTAGAAGGTCACGTGAGCCGCGTCTACGGTTTGATCGGTCGGCGGCACGACCTGAACGAAAGCGCCCGCCTTGAGCGGATCGGGATAGGGTCGGATGGCGCGCGCGCCGCCAAAGGCGGGCAGGACGCTGCAGACAGGCTGATCGAGCCGAACTCTGCCCGCATCGACCAAGCGGAAGAAAGCGAGCGTCGTGAAGAGCTTGGTCAGCGAGGCGTAATCGAAGCGGGTGTGGCGCGTCACGGGCGCGCCCTCGCCCGCCTGACCCTCCGCATCGAGCGTGCCGAACTCGGCGCGATAGAGGACGGCGTTGCGATAACGCACCTCGACCTGCGCCGCCGTGTAGATCGTGCCAAGCGACTCGCGCAACAGCCTGTCTAGCGCTTCCATGCCGCCCTCGCCCTAACGGACGCGCTCTAGGACGCCCACGCGCGCCATGTACTGCTTGCCGGCGTAGCTAACGATGTCGTTCAAGTCGAGATCGAAGGGGATGTTGGGCAGAAAGTCGCTCAGCAGCTCCATGAAGACGCCCTGCGCCAACGGCAAGAGCTTGTTCAACTGCCCCTCCACCACCGACCACAAGGCGGGCTCCTCGCTCAGCAGGCGCGAGAGCACGTGCAAGCCAAAGGCGACGTGCCGCGCCTCATCGCGCTGGACGTACTCCAAGCCCTGTGTCAGGCTGGGCATCAGCCCCTTGGTGCGCAGCGCCTTGAAAATGCCGTAGTAGCCCGTCTCCGCCAGCACGCCCTCGATGGTCATGTGGTAGCTGGCGACGGCGCGCGCCTGCGCCTGACGGGAGGGATCGCTCAGCAGGGCATCTAGAGCGGCGGTTAGCTCGGCGAAGAGCTGCCGATAGTTATTGCCCGCGATCTGGCTGGCGTCGGGCGTCTCGCCCAGCACCTGGACGATGACGGCGTCGAAAAATTCAACGTGCTTCGCCTCTTCAAAGAGCTGCGTGGTCAAGAACATCTCTTCTTCAAGGTGACCGCCCTCGCGCTTGAGCGCGATCAGCAAGGGCGCTAGGTCGTGGGTGACGGCTGCCTCGCCGCCGATGAACAGCGCGATAGCCCGCTGTAGCAGGTCGCGTTCGCGCTCGGACATGGCTGCCCAATCGCGTTGGTCTTGGCTGAAGTCTAAATCTTGCGGATTCCACAGCAGGCGCTTCGCCTTGTGATAATCGCGCAGCGGCAGCAGCGTGTGATCGAGTCGCATGGCTGTACACCTCATCTCAATATACGGCACTTGGCGCCCCTGACGAATCACGGCGGGGCTGAGCCATAGTATAATGCGCAAGCGCGATCTTTACGAAAAGTGACGGCAGCATGATCACTGAGCTACGCGAGCGCTACAACGCGGCGTTCAGCCAAGCCCGTTATGAGGCTTTCATAGCCGATCTCAACCGCACCTACCGCTTCCCGATGGACTTCCACCTCTGCGAGACGCCGCTCTTCCTCAGCGCGCCGCTGATGGCTGAGCTGCTCGCGGCGGGCGAGCGCCTCGCTTGCGCCCTGCTCAGCGCCGATCACCTCGCCCGCAGCCGCGCCGCCGTGCCGCCTCAGCTCCAACTGCCCGCCGCGACCCAGCCTGAGTGTCTGCAGCTGGATTTCGCCCTGTGCGCCGACGGCGAGGGCGGGATCGTGCCGCGCCTGATCGAGCTGCAAGGCTTCCCGACCCTCTACGGCTTTCAGTGGCTGCTCGACCGCAAACTCCGCCAACACTTCGAGATCGACCCATCGCTGCACTTTTACGTCGCCCCGTACGACGAAGCGAGTTATCTGCGCCTGCTGCGCGAGGTGATCGTCGGCGACTGCGATCCGCAACAAGTCGCCCTGCTGGAGCTACATCCCGACCGCCAGAAGACTCGCATCGATTTCGCCTGCACGGAGGCGTTGCTGGGCATCCGCACGGTGTGTTTGACTGAGGTCGTGCAGCGCGGCGAGCGCGTCTTCTACAGCGATGAGCGCGGGCGCACAGTGCCGATCCAGCGCTTCTACAACCGCCTGATCTTCGACGATCTGAGCGGCGAGATGCTCCACAAGGCGTATCGGCTCTGCCAGAGCGCCGCCGTGAGCTGGGTCTCGCATCCGCACTGGTTCTTCAGGCTCAGCAAGCACTCCTTGCCGCTGCTGCGCGATCCGTGCCTGCCAGAGGCGCACTTCCTCGCCGATCTAGCCGCCTATCCGCCCGATTTGACCGATAACTACGTGCTGAAGCCGCTCTTCTCCTACAGCGGCAGCGGCGTCGATCTCGATCCGACGCCTGAGAAGCTCGCCGCCATCCCCGCCGAGCGCCGCGCCGAGTACCTCTTGCAGCGCAAGGTGGCGTACGCTCCGCTGGTCAGGACGCCCGACGGCTACGCCAAAGCTGAGGTGCGCCTGCTGCTGCTCTGGCACGCCCAGCGCGCCCGCTTGGAGACGGTCGCCACGTTGGTGCGCCTGAGCAAGGGGCGCATGATGGGGACGCGCTTCAACAAGGATCAGACGTGGGTCGGCTCGACTTTGGCGTATCATCAGCGCGCCTGAGTGTGCTAAACTCTGCACAGAAGACTCAAAAGGCTCACAAAGGGCGCATGACGGACGCGATCTACGGTATAATACGGGGCAGGCGGTCGATTCGGCGCTACGCCGAGCAGCCCGTCCCGCCCGATGTGGTGGCGCGCCTGCTGGAGGCAGCCAGCTGGGCGCCTTCAGCGCACAATCGGCAGCCGTGGCGCTTCGCCGTCTTGGAGACGCCCGAAGCGCGCCGAAAGTTGGCGGCGGCGATGGGCGAGCGGCTGCGCGCTGACCTGAGCGCCGACGGCGCCCCGCCCGAGCTGATTGAGCGCGACGTCAGCCGCTCGTACAGCCGCATCAGCGGCGCGCCGTTGGCGGTGGTGCTCTGCCTGAGCATGGCGGATATGGATCGCTACCCTGATGCCCGACGCAACCAAGCGGAGTATCTGATGGCAGTTCAAAGCACGGCGATGGCAGCTCAAAATCTGCTCCTAGCCGCCCACGCTGAGGGTTTGGGCGCCTGCTGGCTGTGCGCGCCGCTCTTCTGCCCCGACGTCGTGCGTCGGGCGCTCAATTTGCCCGATGATTGGCAGCCTCAAGCCCTGATCACGCTCGGCTATCCCGCTGTAGGGCGCGAGTCGAGCCGCTGCGCCCTAGAAACGCGGGTGCTATGGCGCTGAACGGCGACCTCAAGCGCATCGTTGCCCTCGCCGGCGGCGTGGGCGGCGCTAAGCTCATCGATGGCTTGGCGCGCTGCCTGCCCGCAGGCGCTCTGACCGTCATCGGCAACACCGGCGATGATTTCCGCCATTACGGGCTGCACGTCTCGCCCGATCTGGATACGGTCATGTACACCTTGGCGGGCATCGCCCATCCGATCAACGGCTGGGGCATCGCCGAGGATACGCGCCACATGCTGGGCATGTTGGCGCGCTACGGCGAAGAGACGTGGTTCGGCTTGGGCGACCGCGACCTCGCCACCAACGTGCTGCGCACGCACTGGTTGGCGCAAGGGCTGCCCCTCAGCGCGGTGACGGCGCGCCTGTGCCAGCGGTTGGGCATCGCCACGCGCCTGCTGCCCATGACCGACGATCCCCTAGCGACGGTTGTTTACACGCTGGAGCACGGCAAGCTCGCTTTTCAGGAGTATTTCGTGCGCCATCGCTGGCAGCCGACCGTCCAGCGCTTAGTCTACGAGGGCGCTGAGACGGCGCAGCCCGCCGCGGGCGTCCTTGAGGCGCTTGAGGCGGCGGAGGCGATCATCATCTGCCCGTCCAATCCGCTGCTCTCGGTCGAGCCGATCCTGCAGGTGCGCGCCATCCGCGAGGCGATCAAGGCGCGGCGCGTCCCGTGCCTCGCCGTCAGCCCGATCATCGAGGGGGCGGCGCTGAAAGGTCCGACCGTGAAGATCATGCGCGAGCTGGGTCTGCGCGCCGATGTGGCGGGCGTCGCCGACTACTACGGCGATCTGATCGATGTCTTGGTGGTGGATGAGGCAGATCGGGAGGTGGACATCCCACAACGCCGCTTCGTAACAAATATCCGTATGATGACGTCAACTGATCGGGGACGGTTGGCAGAGCAAGTTTTGAGACTGATAGGAGATTTGCATTCATGACCACTTGGGCGATCATGCCAGTCAAGCCTTTTGTGCGCGCCAAGAGCCGCCTCGCCAGCGTGCTCACGCCCGAACAACGCGAAGCCCTCGCCGAGCGCATGCTGCGGCACGGACTCGCCACCCTGAGCCGCGTGCCCGCCATCGGCGGCGTGCTGGTGATCAGCCGCGATAGCAAAGTCCTCGCCATTGCGCGCGAATACGGCGCCCAAACCGTTCAAGAGAGCGGCGCGCCTGAGCTGAACGCCGCCTTGCTGCGCGCCACTGAGTTGGCGCGGCTGCGCGGCGCGACTGCCGTCTTGGTGCTGCCCGCCGATCTGCCCATTTACACCGTTCAGGATATTGAAGAAGTGCTGCAGCTGGGGCGCTACAGCCAGACCGTCGTCCTCGTGCCTGACCGCAACGAAGATGGCACCAACGCCATGCTGATCAACCCGCCCGCCTTGATCCCGTACGCCTTTGGCGCGGGCAGCTTTCAGCGCCACTGCGAGCTAGCTAAGCAGCACGGCGCCACCCTCAAAGTGCATCGCTCCGAGCGCCTGAGCGTGGATATCGATACGCCCACCGACCTCGCCTTCTACGAGGCGCTGATCGGCAGCATCCCGCACGCCTCTTGAGGCACAAGCGCGGGCGGCGAGGCGAGCGCTCGCCTCGTCGCCCGCAACTACTTAATCTTACAGCGTTGGAACTTTGCATACGCAGGAAGCTACTTGATGAGCCTCGCCCAACTGACTACGGAAGAATACCGCCGCCTCGTGGACATCATGGCGAACATGTCGGCTTGGCAGAGCATCCAACAGCGCCAAGTCAACCTGGATTTGGCGGGGCTGAGCCGCTTCAAAGCCTGCGTCAACTTCGATGTGGAGACGAACGTTTTCTGCGGCGCGCTAGTCAGTGTTTTGAGGACTTTCGGCAGCGAAGGCGGCGAGCCCGTCCTCGCCCGCCTCGTGCGCTACCTGATCGAACTGATGGGCGAGAGCGCTGATAGGACTTTCCTCGAAAATCTGCTGGGCGAGCGCGCGCAACAGCACAGCGACGGCGCTCAAGGCGTCTGCACGATTCTGTTCCTGAGCGCCAATCCGCAGCACGACCTGAACCTCGACCGCGAGATGCGCCTCGTCGACGACGCGCTGCAAAGGGCGCGCCACCGCGACAAATTCAAGCTGGAGAAACAGCCCGACCTCCAGCTGGGCAACCTGCAGAATCAACTGCTGCGCTTCCAGCCGCACGTCGTGCATTTCAGCGGGCACGGCGATGGCGCGGGCAGCCTCATCGTCATGGACGGCGAGCGCCCCGTCAGCGTCCCGCCGAGCGCCCTGCACGATCTGTTCAGCCTCCTGAAGCAGAACGTCCGCCTGGTGGTGCTGAACAGCTGCTTTTCGCAGCCTCTGGCGGAGCAGCTCGCGCAGGTGATCGATTGCGTGATCGGCACGAACGACTCCATCGGCGACGCCGCCGCAATTGAGTTCGCGCGGGCGCTCTACGGCGGCTTGGGCGAGGGCAAAAGCGTGCAGACGGCTTTCGCTTTGGGCGTCAACGCCCTCGATCTGCGCCGCTACCCCGACCGAGATGTGCCGCGCCTACTCACGCGCAGCGGCGTAGACGCCAATCAGGTCTTCTTCTGCTGAAGGCGCGCTGCGGAGCGAACCTGTCTTTTTCCGCCCTTTTGTGCTAGACTCAAAGGGCGGTTTTTTCGCGTCTCTGACGGCAGATAGTGGCAAGCGCGTGCGCTGCGGGAGAGTGTGTTGCCATGTCCGACAAGCCAAGCGAAGAGAAGGAGCGTCCGCGCAGCAGCATCTTCGGCTCGCGCTCCGATGACAAGGGCGAGCGCAAGCCTGAGGATCGCCCTTCATCTCCCACGGGCAAACCCTTCAGCGGCGGCTCACTCGGCAAGCCAACCGTCGGTAGCAATTTCGGACGCTCGGTGCCCATGCCGCCCAAGCCCGCCACCAGCACGGGC
Source organism: uncultured Anaerolineae bacterium (assembly GCA_938005675.1). Lineage (GTDB taxonomy): Bacteria > Chloroflexota > Anaerolineae > Aggregatilineales > UBA2796 > CP2-2F. The sequence goes on along the minus strand of CALKXH010000109.1, from coordinate 26,696 downwards.
AGCACGCCCAAGCCGCCTGAAGCCAAGCCCGCTGGCAGCCCCTTCGCCACGCGCACCTCAGAGGTGCCGAAGGCGGACGAACCCGCCGCCAAGCCCGCCGAGTCAGCTGAAGCCAAGCCCGCCGACGCGCCCAAGCCCGCCGATAAGCCCGAAGCCAAGAAAGGCGGACTCTTCAGCCCGTCCACGCGCAAACCCGCCACGCCCGCCGAGTCGGCTGAAGCCAAGCCCGCCGACGCGCCCCAACCCAAAGCTAACAAAGGCAACCTCTTCGACCGCTTCAAACCTAAGCCCAAGCCCGCCGACGCGCCCAAGCCCGACGAAAAGTCCGACGCCAAGCCCGCTCAGGCGAAGCCTCAAATCAAATTTCCGTCGCTGAGCGGGCTGTTAGGGCGCGGCAAGAAAGAAGACCAGCCCGCCCCGCCCGTCGACGCGCCCAAGATCGGCACGGGCAAGCCCGCCGATAAGCCCGCTCAGGCGCAGCGCGGCGGCTTTTTGGGGCTGGGCGTTCGCAAGCCCGCCGCGCCATCCGAAGAGCCGCCCAAAGCGCCATCCGCCACGGGCGCGGCGCCCAAGCCGAGCACGACGGCTGCCAAGCCCGCCTCGGAGAAGCCCGCCGATAAACCTGAGGCGAAAAAGCCCGCCGAAGGCGCTAAAAAGGGCATCTTTGCCCGTTTGTTCAGCGGACGAGCGCCCAAAGCCGAGAAGAGCGACGCGCCCGCCCCCCTCAAGACGCCCGCCCCGCCGCCCGACCCTAAAGGCGCGTCGTCCATCCCCGGCGCGCCGCCCGCCCGCGGCGAGAAACAAGCCAAGCCGCTCGAAGGGCAAACGCACGTCACGGTCAAGAACGTCGGGCTCTCGCTCGATCAAAAGCTGGATATCGTCGGCTGGCTGCTGATCATCACCGGCGTCGTGATGGTCTTCGGCTTGATTCAGCCCGATGAAGGCACTTTCACCAAAGCCATCGTGGATATTTTCGGCGCGCTCTTCGGCTATGGGCGCTACCTGATCCCGATCCCGTGCCTCGCCGTGGGCGGCTGGCTGTTGGTGCGCTATTTCAAGGAAAATCCCTTCCTCGCCTTCGACGGGCTGCAGATGACCGGCGGCGTGCTGCTCTTTTTGAGCCTTGTGACGTGGCTGCACACCATCGAGCTGATCGATAAGGTCGTCTACGACTGGGACGAGCTGATCGCGGTCTCGACGCGCGCTGTAGACCTGATGCAGGGCGGCGGCTGGGTCGGGGATCGGCTCTACATGATCCTGATTCGGCTGACCGGCGAGTTCGGCGTGCCGGTCGTGCTGAGCATCACCACGCTGATCGGCACGTTATGGCTGTTTGAGCTCTCGCTGGCGGAAGTCAGCCTGTACCTCAAGTCGTCCTTCCAAGTTTTTGCGGCGCGGATGCGGCGCATCCGCGAGAGTTGGCGGCTGTGGCGGCATAGCGTCGCTGAGAGGCGCGCCGCCCGCCAAGCCCAGCGCGCTCAGGCGCGCGCGCAGCGCGAGGCGGCGAAACTCGCCGCGCAAGCGCAGAAGCAGCCTCAGCCCGCGCCCAGCTTGCCCGCCGCCGCCACGCTCGCCCACACCTCCGAGCTGCCCAGCCAGCCGCTGGCGGTGCCCGTCGCCGCCGAGAGCCCGCCCGTCCGCCGCAAAGCCGATTTCCGCAAGACGACGGTCGCACCCACCGCCCCTGCCAGCCCGCCCCCTCTGAGCAGCGACGAGTCGCCGCCGCCCGCGCCCACCATCGCCAAGCCGTCGCCGCTCGGCGCCTTCGGCAACGCTTGGAGCAAGCCCAAGTCTGAGGCTGCGCCCGCCCCCGCCGAACCTGCGCCCGTCGCAGAAGCCGCACCTGAGCGCACCAAGACAGGCGTATTCGGCAAGCCCAAGTCTGAGCCCGCCGAGCCCGCCGAGTCCGAACCTGCCCCGCAAGCCGAGGCGAAAGCCGAGTCGGCGCCCGCGCCTGAGCCGCCCAAGCCGCCTGAGCGCAAGACGGGCGTATTTGGAGGCGTTTTCGGCGGCAAGCCCAAGTCTGAGCCCGCCAAGCTCGCCGAGTCCGCGCCGACCGTTCAAGCTGAGTCCGCGCCTGAGCCGCAAGCCGAGGCGCAGCCATCGGCTGAGACGACCGCGCCCGCAGTCGGCACGCAGTCGGTCGATGCCGAGTCGGATGAGCTTGCCATCACACAGCCCGCTCGAGTGACCAGCCTCTTCAAGACGCCGCGCCCTGCGCCCAAGCCCAAAGCCGCTGAGCCCGAACCCGAAGCCGCCGAAGAACCTGCAGAGGACGCGCCCAGCGCTAAAGCGCCTCCGCCGCCCGCCAAGCCCAGCAGCAGCATCTTCGGGACGCGCGCGAGCAGCCCCTTCGGAGGTCCGAGCGCCTTCCGACCGGCGCCCAAGCCCAGCGCTGCCCCGCCGCCGCCCGATCCCGACGCGGAAGCGGACGACCTCGAAGCGGAGGAGGATGAGACACCCGAAACGCTTGAGCCGCCGCGCGCCACGGCGAGCGAGCCGCGCATTTTCGGCATCGGCGCGCCCGCCAACGGCGGCGAGACGCCGACCGAAGACTTGCCGCCCATGCAACTGCCCGCCGATGAGACGGCGTGGCAAATGCCCGACTACCGCCAATTGCTGCGCCCCGGCTCCGCCCAGACCATCACGTACGAGATGCTCATGGAGCGCCGCCGCATCATCGAAGAGACCCTCGAGGCGTTCGGCGCGCCCGGTCGCGTCGTTGAGATCAACGTCGGACCGACCATCACGCAATTCGGCGTCGAGCCGGGCTACCTGAACGCGCGCGGCAAGCAGACGCGCGTCAAGGTCAACCAAATCGCCCGCCTGGATGCCGATCTCGCCCTCGCGCTGGCGGCGCGCTCCATCCGCATCGAGGCGCCAGTGGCGGGCAAGGGCTACGTCGGCATCGAGGTGCCCAACCCGGAGACCTCGCTGGTCGGCTTGCGCGATATCATCGCCAGCCCCGCCTTCAACGCGCTGCGCTCGCGCCTGCGCCTCGCGCTGGGCAAGAGCATCGATGGCGCCGCCGTCGTCGCCGATCTGACCCAAATGCCGCATCTGCTCATCGCCGGCACGACCGGCTCAGGCAAGTCGGTCTGCGTGAACGCCCTGATCGCCTGCTTGTTGCTGCAGAATTCGCCCGACACGCTCAAATTCATCATGGTCGATCCCAAGCGCGTGGAGCTGACCGGCTACAACGGCATCCCGCACCTCGTCTCGCCGGTCGTGGTCGATTTGGAGCGCGTCACGGGCGTGCTGAAGTGGGTCACCCGCGAGATGGACGACCGCTACAAGAAATTCGCCGCGCTGGGCGCCCGCAACATCAGCGATTACAACACTCAGCTCGGCAAAACCGAGCCGCCCATGCCCTATCTGGTCGTGATCGTGGACGAGCTGGCAGATTTGATGATGCTGGCGCCCGACGAGACCGAAAAACAACTCACCCGCCTCGCCCAGATGGCGCGCGCCACCGGCATCCACCTGATCATCTCTACGCAGCGCCCCAGCGTGGACGTGGTGACCGGGCTGATCAAGGCGAATTTCCCCGCCCGCATCTCGTTCGCGGTCGCCTCTAGCGTGGATAGCCGCGTGATCCTCGATCAGCCGGGCGCTGAGAAGCTGCTGGGGCGCGGCGATATGCTCTTCCAAGCGCCCGATGCCGCCGCCCCGATCCGCGTGCAGGGCGTTTACGTCTCCGATGCCGAGCTGAGGCAGATCACCGACTTCTGGAAGAACGCCCAAAAAGAGCGCGGCACGCCCATCAGCCACGTCTCCTTCGATCACGCGCCCGATAGACCGACCGCCAAGCTAGTCAAGCCCGGCGAGAGCTCGCCCTTCCAGCCGCGGGCGCAGCGCCCAAGCGGCAGCTCCTCCTTCGGGACGCCTCGCTTCGCGCCGCCGCGCCCACAGCCCGATCCCGACGAGGAGAAATTCTTCGCCGCCCTGCGCGATGAGCCGCCCAAAGAGACCAAAGTCGACGAGGCGCTCTACGAGCGCGCTGTCGAGCTGTACAAGCAGTCTGGCGCCCTGCTCAACGTCACGACCCTGCAGCGCCGCCTGAACGTCGATTACACGCAAGCGCAGGCGCTCTACAAGCTGATGCGCGAGCGCGGCGTCTTCAAAGCTGATAACGGCGACGATGGCGGCGAGAGTTGAGCTTGTGCGGCTCGCCGCCGCCTTGGTGGGGATCGGCTTGTGCTTGGCGTGCGGCATGATCGAGAGCGCCGCCCAGCCGACCGCCCCCTTCGACGCTGAGCGCTGGCGCGCCGCGACCCTCGCGCCCGTCCTGAGCGCCACGCCCAGCGATGCCACGCCGCTCCTCACCAAAACGCGCCCGCCCGCCGCGCAGCGCGATCCGTGCGGCGCGCCCAAGCGCGAGGCGGCGATCCATTACTCGGTCGCCGCCCAGATCGACCCTGAGGCGCGCAGCCTGCGCGCTGAGTTGCGCGCCGTCTACCGCAACACCAGCGCCGCCCCGCTCGAAAAGCTCTTCATGTACGTCGATCCCAACAACGCCGAGGGCATCTTCACGCTCGAAGCGCTGACCAGCGCGCCCGAATCGGCGGTGCGCCTCGCCAACTACACTCTGGAGCGCGCCCGCCTCGCCCTCGTGCTGGAGCAGCCCTTGCCCGTCGGCTGCCACGCCGTCGTGCGCCTGACCTTCGCCTTGCGCGTGCCGAAGCTCGCCCTCGCGCGGCGGCAGTACTTCAGCTATACCGAGCGGCAGCTCAATCTCGGTCACTGGCTGCCGGAGTTCGCCCCGCGCCTGAACGGCGAGTGGCTGCTGCCGCAGCCCTCGGCTGTGGGCGAGTACCTCGTCTCCGAGCTGGCAGACTTCGAGGCGGAGATCGTCCTGAGCGGCACGGCGCCCGCCGACCTGATCGCGCCCGGCGCCGTCGAGCGGCTGGGCGAGCGCAATTGGCGCGTGCAGTTCCGCAACGGCAGGTCGTTGCCGTTGGTGATCAGCGGCAAGATGGCGCGCCTGAGCGCGCAAACTGCCAACGGCGAGACCATCGACCTGTATCACTTCGCCACGCGCGATGGGTCGCCCTCAGCGGCGCACTTGCACGCCCTCCAGACGGCGCGCCAAGCCGTTGAGCGTTTTTCGGCGCTCTTCAGCCCGCTCTTCTATGATCGCTTGGTGGTGGTTGAAGCCGATTTCTGGGACGGCATGGAGTTCAGCGGCTTGGTTCACGTGGGCAGCCACTGGTTCGAGACCTTCAACGGGCGCGACGACTCGTGGCTGACCCTGATCACCGCTCACGAGGTGGCGCATCAGTGGTGGCACGCGCAGGTCATGAACGCGCAGGGCGAGGCGCCTTACCTCGATGAGGCGCTCTCGATCTACGCCGAGCTGCTCTACCTTGAGGGCATCCGCCCGGACTTGGTGGCGTGGTGGTGGACGTTCCGCGTCAAGACCTACCAGCCCAGCGGCTACGTAGATGCCAGCGTCTACGAATTTCGGGAGGTGCGCCCCTACCTCAACGCGGTCTATCTGCGCGGCGCGCAGATGCTGCAAGCCCTGCGCGAGGCGCTGGGCGATCCTGCCTTTTTCACGTGGCTGCGCCGCTATCTGTACGCGCACAGCGCTAAAATCGCCGCGCCGACCGATTTCTGGGGCGCTCTGAGCGCCGACGAGTACCTGCGCACCGCCGAGGTGCGCCTGCGCTTCCTGCGCCAAGCCGATCCCTTGCCCGCCGCCACGCCCACGCCCGCCGATCCGCTCAGCAACTGACCTCAGCCCGCCACAAAAGTTTTTTGGCGTATAATACAAGTTGTGATCGCATTGAACTATCTGCTGAGAGAAGATGAACCAAGTCGCCAGAGAATACGATGAAGCGCAACACCTGACCGCCCTCAGCTTGCGGAAATACCTCGATACCACCGATCAACTGACCCACATCTCTCTGCCGGAGCTGCAGTCGCTGGCGGATGAGATCGCGCGCATCGTGCCGGCGGGCAACGTGCCGACCATGATCAGCATCGGTTTGGCGAACCTGCGCGAGCGCGTCGTCCCCGTGCAGGAGAGTCGGCGTAACCTCGCCCTGCTGATGCAGGGGATGCAGTCGTTCGTCGATAAGGTCAAGTACAGCGCCATCTTCGGCGGACCGGCGGCGATCCTCGCCGCCTATCATCTGTTGCTGCGGCTGAGCGGCAAAGACCCGATCCAGTCCTTCCCGGAGGGGACGTGGCAGTTTTACGTCGAGTTCGGGCTGCGCGAGGATACCGCTTGGCACGCCTGCGAGACGGTCGGCTTTCAGCAGGCGCTTCAGCGCGAGAGGTTATCGCTAGAGCCCGCCGATGAATTGGCGGCGTGGCTGTTGGCGGCGGCGTGGCTGTTGCAGCGCTACCCCGACCTCTTGGCGTGCGAGTGGATCGAGCGCGTGCAGCTGCGCGCCATCAGCGAGGCAATCGGCGAGCCGCGCCTGACCGAACGCTGGCTCAAGACGCGCCCCTACAGCGCGCCGCCTAACGTCTTGGAAGATATCTTCATCGCCTACCGCCGCCAAAGCTTCGAGGACTTCTGCGCCCAAGCGCTCTCAAAAGCCCGCCGCGATCAGCGCCGCGCCTACCAAAAAGCGTGGGAAGATCGAGCCGCCATCGCCGAGCGCCAAGCCGCTCTGACGGCGTACCTCAACCAGATGGATATCCGCGCGGCGCTCACGCCCAGCGAATACCACGACACGCGCTCGCCCATCCCCGCTGAGCAGCTGCACATCGGCGTGATCGTGCGCAAGCGCTACTATGTGATCCCTTTGCGCCTCGCCGCCGAACACGCCCGCTACATCGCCGCCGAGTTGCTCGCCCTCAAGCCGAGTCTGCCCGTCGCCGCCCTCGACCGCGCCCTGCGCAGCGTCCGCCGCAGCCAGCAGCCCGCCCTGCGCCGCAGCCTGCCCGACTCCGCCCGCCAAGCCCTTGAGCAGCTGCGCACCGCCCCGATCCTGATCAACTGGGATGCCGCCCGCGCCGAAGACCGCCTGACCGATATCCGCAGCGGACAGCGCGGCATCGGCGATCACGCCCTGACCATCTTCCGCACGCCCCAGAGCGCGGTCTTCGATCTCTCGCACATCTTCTTCGATGCCGCTAACGGCACCGCCATCGCCGAGATTCTGACCGGGCAGGCGGCGCGCTTCGCCCGTCTGTTGGCGACTCAGCGCGGCGGACGCTTCAATCAGCCGCCCGCGCAAGGCAAGGCGTACCTCGCCCTGAATCTGGAGCTGCCCAGCGGGCTGACGCCCGCCAAGCTCAAAAAAATGCAGTGCTCGCCTGAGGTCAGCGCCGAGAACAGCGCCGTGCGCCTCGCCCTTGTGCAGGATGTGCGCCGCAGCCTGCTCAAGCGCTCCGATAAGCTGCGCCTGACCGTCAACGATCTGCTGTTGCTCTATCGCAGCGTCTTCAATCCGCTCTACGTGCCGAGTCAAGCCCTGCTCAACGCCCTCGCCGCGCTCGGCGCCGAGTCGGATAAGAAAGTCCAAGCTGCCGTACAGCTGGTCATCAAGACGCTCGACGTCATGCGCCAGACCAATCCCGCCTTGCTGATCCCGATTGACGCCACCAGCCTCAGCCCGCGCGAACGCGTCTTCCCGACCACCTTCCGCAACCCGATGCCGACTATTTACGAGAAACATCGCCAGACCTATCAGGCGTTCCGCCTCTTGGAGCAGCGGGCGCTCGGCGTCAGCCCCGCCGAGGCGCAAGCGCTGCGCCTTGAGTACTTCGCCATGCTCCAAAAGTTCGGCGAGATGCTGCAGGCTTACAAAGACGTCACCTTGCGCGGCGAGAGCCTCAGCACCAGCACCATTCGCTTGCTGGGCGGGCTGCCACCCGTGGTGCAGCGGCTGCTGGATAGCCTGCCCAGCCACTTCGACGTCCTCAACGACCCGATCAAGGGGCAGGAGGTCTTCAGCAACATCGGGCAGGTGGCGGCGACCTCCTCGCTGCGGCGCTTCAACACGGCGAAGGACGATAACGAGAAGAAGAGCCTTGCCTGGGGCGTGCTGACCGATGCCAACGGCGTGCTGCACCTCTCGCTGCGCGATTTTCGCCCGCACGTCGCCGCCTTGATCGAGATCGGGCAGGGCGACTTGGCGCAAGCCCTGACCCAAGACTACCTCGATCAGTTCGCGCAGGGCTTCAACCTGTTCATGGAGGAGCTGCTCTACCTCGCGCGGGCGCGGGCGCAGAACGATTAGCCGCCCACCTGCGTTGCAGCCCATATGAGAAAAGTGTTATAATGCGGGCGGGTTAAAATCGACTTCTGGGTCGGCGTTTCAGCCCAGAACGGATCAGGGAAGTGCTGCGTGACCATGAGTGAAGGTGCACCTTTGAGCCCATCGGTAGAAGAGCTGCGCGAGCAACTCAAGCAATATGCCGTCGAGCAGGCGCTGCTCCTTGAGATCACTCAGCGCATTGCCAAAGGCGGCGCGTTGGAGGTAGTCCTGACCGATATGGCGCGCATCGCGCAGCGCGGCTTGCGAGCGGCTTGCTTGCGTTTCGTGGTCAGCGGTAGCTCAGGCTCGCACGCCTACTACGCCGAAGGCAGCAACGGCAGCTTCGCCGACCTAGACGCCCCCCTGCTGGCGATCGCCCAACAGACGCCCTTCGAGGCGACCGCTGAGACGGCTCTGCCAGAGCCGCTCGGCTCTTTGAAGGCGCTCTTCAGCGCCGTCGCCGCTTTGCCGCTGAACGCCCGCGAAGCCCCGCTGGGCATCCTCTGGGTCGCCTACCGCGAGGCGCACGCCTTCGGCGCGTGGGAGCGCAATTTCTTGCAACTGCTCGCCGCCCAAGCCGCCATCGCCATCGCCAACGCCCAAGCCTTCGAGGCAGCCCGCACAGGGCGCGAGCAACTCGCCGCCATCCTCACCAGCAGCCTCGATCCGATTCTGGTGGTCGATAGCTGCGAGCGCATCCTCGTCTTCAATCCCGCCGCCGAGCGCACCTTCGGCATCAGCGCCGAGCGCGTCATCGGCAATCAGCTCGCCGCCTTCGCCAGCATGACCGACGCCGCCGATCTGATCGCCCTGCTGCGCGGCGAGGTCAGCGCTGAGGGCATGGAATGGCAGAGCGCCAACGGGCTGACCTTCGCCCCGCGCCTCTCCGAGATGCGCGATGAGCGCGGCGAACGCAGCGGCAGCGTCCTGATGCTGCGCGACATCACCCGCTACAAGAATCTGCGCGATAACCAAGCCGAATTCACCAGCACCGTCTCGCACGACTTGCGCCTGCCGCTCACCTATATGAAAGGCTACGTCGATATGATGCCGATGGTCGGCGAGTTCAACGAGCGCCAACGCGCCTTCGCCGAAAAAATTCAGAACGGCATCACTCAAATGAGCGATCTGGTCGAGAAAATCCTCGATGCCAGCCGCCTTGACCCCGAAGGCAACTATCGGCTGCACCGCGAGCCGTGCGACATCCTCAAAATGGTGAGCGACGTGGTGGCGACTCACGCCGCCGCCGCCGAGAAAAGCGGGCAGACCCTGCGCACTGAGACCGCGCCGAACATCCCGATTTTGCAGCTGGACGATATGATGATGCGCCGCGCCCTGAACAACCTGACCGATAACGCCATCAAGTACACGCCGCCCAACGGCACGATCACGGTGCGCGCCGAAGTGCGCGGCGACGACCTCCTGCTCAGCGTCAACGACACGGGCAAGGGCATCAGCCCGGAGGATCAACGCACGCTCTTCACGCGCTTCCGCCGCATCCGCAACAAGGATAACATCCGCGTGCGCGGCAACGGACTGGGCCTGTACATCGTCAAGCGCGTGGCGGAGCTGCACGGCGGCGATGCGTGGGTCGAGAGCGCCGTCGGGCAGGGCAGCACCTTCTACATCAAGATTCCGATGCGCGGCGAGAACCTGATCGGCAGCGGACACCTCCAAGAGCAAGAGGGCGCTCATGCCGATTGAGCTACCGCCCGCCTTCGCCTTCAGCCAGACCAGCCTGCAGGACTTCGCCGACTGCCCGCGCCGCTTTCAGCTGCGCTACCTGCTGGCTCAGAGCTATCCGTCGCCCCTCGCCGAGCCGCTCGCCGATCTGGAACGCTCCCTAGCGCGCGGCGAGCGGTTTCATCGCCTGATGGAGCGCTACTGGCGCGGCATTCAGCCCGCCGAGCCCGTCGATCCGCTCATCGCCGACCTGTGGGCGACTTTTCGCGCCAATCCGCCCGCCGACGTGCCGCAAGCCTTCCGACGCCCCGAATTCAGCCTGAGCGTCAAGCCTGCGTGGGCGCGCGGCGCGCGCCTGACCGCCAAGTACGACCTCCTGGCGTACGACCTCGACGGCGAGGCGCTGATCATCGACTGGAAAACCAGCGAGCGCCCCTCCCGCGCCGCGCTGGAGCGCCGCCTGCAGACGGTGTTGTATCCGCTGCTGCTGGTGGAGGCGTCGCCGCGCCTGTTCGGCGCGCCGCTCCCGCCGGAGCGCGTGCGCCTGCTCTACTGGTTCGGCGAGTCGGACGGCGCGACCGAGCTGTTCGCTTACAACAGCGCCCGCTACGTCGCCGATCAAGAGCGGGTCGGCGCCCTGTTGGCGCGCCTGCGGGCGCTCGAAGTCGACGAATTCCCGCTGACCGCCGATCTGCGCCATTGCCGTCACTGCCAGTATCGGGCGCTGTGCGAGCGCGAGGAAGCCGCCAGCACCTTTGAGGTGGACGATCCCGACGCATTCCCCGATCTAGAGGAATTGCGCGAGGTGATCGCCGCCGCCGCCGCTCAGGACGACTTCGTGCTGTGATCAGGCTTTGCCGATCACCTCGGCGAGGCGCGGATAGTCCTCGCGCAACGTCTCGAGGAAGGCGCGCGCAATGGGCGTGAAGTGCGCGCTCTGATCCCAGACCAATTTCAAGGTGCGCCGCAACGGATCGCCCGCGATGGGCAGCGCGCGCAGGATGCCTTGCCCGATCTCGCTCTGTACAACGTAGCGCGGCAAGATCGTGATGCACACGCCCGCCGCCACCGCCCGCTTGGTCGACTCGATGTTATCGAACTCGGCGCTGATGTGCGGCTCGATGCCGTGCGCGCGCAGCGTCTGCTCCAGCCAGATGCGCGACTGACTGTTGGGCGGGCGCACGATGAACGGCTGATCGCGCAGCTGCTCAAGGCGCACCGACTCAGCCGTCCACCAAGCGTGTTTCTCGCCCACGATGACCATCTGCGGCACTTCTTGCAGGATGCAGCTGCCCAAACGCGGATGTTGGTGCGCTTCCAGCTCGCCCTCCACGAAGCCCAGCTCAAGGCGCTGCGCGAGGACGTCGCTGACCACTTGCGCCGTGACGCCCGTCTGCAGGCTGACTGAGAACTGCGCGTAGCGGCTGCGGAAGCGCCCGATCCAATCCGGGGCGAGGTAAATGCCCACGCCGGGCGTCGCCCCGAGGCTCAGCTTGCCTTCGGGCAGGTTTTCGAGGTTGGTCAGGGCGTTCTCCGCCTCCGCCACGAGGTCGAAGATGCGCTGGGCGTAGCCGTGCAGCAGCTCGCCGTGCGCCGTGAGGCTCACGCCGCGCCAGCCGCGCTCAAAGAGCCGCCTGCCCAAGCTTGTTTCGAGGTCTTTGATGTGCTGGCTGATGGCGGATTGGGTGATGTACAGCCGTTCGGCGGCGCCGCGAAAGCTGCCTTCCTGCACCACCGCCATAAAAATGCGGAGTTTATATAAATCGAGCATGGCTAAAGCCTTTTAGCGGCAAACTCCGCCGACGCCTCAGCCGCCGAGCTTGCCGAAAGCTAAATCTGTGCTTGCCTCAAAGTATGCGCCCAAAAAAGCGTCTTGGCAATAGTTTTGGCTTATGAGCGTGCCGCCATCGCGCCGACGGCGGCACACCCTTGCCCGCTCAGAGGCTCTGAGCGCCCGCCTGCTTGCGCTTTTGGGCATCCATGGCGGCGATGGCGGCGATCGCCACGATGTCATCGACCGAGTCGCCCGTCTGCAGCACGTGGACGGGCGCGCCGATGCCCAGCAGAATCGGACCGATTGCCTCCGCGCCGCCCAGATTTGCCAAGAGCTTGTAGGCGATGTTGGCGGACTGCAAATCTGGGAAGATCAGCACGTTGGCATCGCGGACTTGCGAGAAGGGGAAGCGCTCCGCCATCGCCTCAGGCGAGAGGGCGAGATCGGCTTGCATCTCGCCGTCGACGATCAGGTCGGGGCGTTTGCGGCGGACGATCTGGACGGCTTGGGCGACTTTCTCGCTGAGCGGATGGCGCGTGCTGCCGAAGTTGCTGAAGGAGAGCATGGCGAGGCGCGGCTTGATATCCAGCTGGACGGCGAAATCGGCGGCGAGGACGGCGATCTCGGCGAGGTCTTCGGCGCTTGGCTCGATGTTGACGGTCGCGTCGCTGAAGAGGTAGACCTTCTGGTTGGCGACCATGATGTACACGCCGCTCGCCAAGCGCACGCCCTGCTGGGTGTGGAAAATCTGCAGCGCTGGACGGATCACCTCCGGGTACTCGTAGGTCAAGCCGCTGATGTAAGCGTCGGCATCGCCCTGCAGCACCATCAGCGGGCCGAAGACGTTCGGCTTCAGGACTGCCTCGCGGGCGGCGCGCAGCGTGACGCCGCGCCGCTGCCTCAGCTGATAGTAGGCTTGGGCGTACTCTTCAAGGCGCTCGAAGCTGTGCGGATCGACGATCTGCGGGGAGAAGTCCAAGCCCAGATCGGCGATGCTGGCGCGGATGGCGGCGGCTCGCCCGATCAGGATCGGCTTGCCGATGCCCTCTTCCGCCACAATCGCCGCCGCGCGGATGATGCGGCTGACCTCGCCCTCGCCGAAGACGAGGCGCTGCTTGGCGCCCATGCGCGCCTTTTGGATGATCTGCAGGCGGGTGCGCCGCCCGATGCCCTGCCGCGCCGCCAACTGATTGCGGTACTCCTCGATGTCGAAGCGCTCGACGCGCGCCACGCCGCTCTCGACGGCGGCTTGTGCCACCGACGGCGCCACGTACAGCAAGACGCGCGGATCGAGCGGCTTGGGGATCAGGTACTCGGCGCCGAACTTCAGGCTGGGCAAGCCGTAGGCGTTCAGGACGCTATCCGGCACGTCTTCCATAGTCAGCTCGGCAAGCGCCCGCGCCGCGGCGATCTTCATCGCCTCGTTGATGGTGCGCGCGCGCACGTCCAGCGCGCCGCGAAAGATGAAGGGGAAGCCCAGCACGTTGTTGACCTGATTGGGCAGGTCGCTGCGCCCGGTGGCGATGATGGCGTCTGGGCGCACCTCGCGCGCCAACTCGTACTTGATCTCCGGGTTGGGGTTGGCGAGGGTGAAGAGGATCGGGCGCTCCGCCATGCCTTCGAGCATGGTCGGCGTGACGGTATCGGCGACGCTCAAGCCCAGCAGCATGTCGGCGCCTTCGAGCGCCTCGGCGAGGGTGCGTTTCTCGGTCGGGCGGGCGAAGGGCGCTTTGTACTCGTTCATGCCTTGTGTGCGCCCCTCGTAGATCACGCCCGTGCTATCGACCATCAGGATGTTCTCCATGCGCATTCCGAGCGAGAGGTAGAAGTACGCCGTGCTGATGGCGGAGGCGCCCGCTCCGCTGATGACCAGCTTGATATCCTCGATGCGCTTGCCGACGAGCTTCAGGGCGTTCATCAGCGCCGCGCCGCTGATGATGGCGGTGCCGTGCTGATCGTCGTGAAAGACGGGGATATCCAGCTGCTCGCGCAGCGTCCGCTCGATGTAGAAGCACTCCGGCGCCTTGATATCCTCAAGATTGATGCCGCCGAGCGTCGGGGCGATTGCCTTGCAGACGGCGATCACGACTTCCGGGTCGCGCGAGTCGACTTCGATATCGAAGACGTCGACATCGGCAAACGCCTTGAACAGCACGCCTTTGCCCTCCATGACGGGCTTGCTGGCGAGCGCGCCGCGGTCGCCTAGCCCTAAAATCGCCGTGCCATTGCTGACGACCGCCACCAGATTGCCCTTCGCCGTGTAGTCATACGCCTTGAGCGGGTCTGCCTCCACCGCGAGGACTGCCTCCGCCACGCCGGGCGAGTACGCTAGGGAGAGGTCGCGTTGGGTGAGCAAGGGTTTGGTCGGCTTGACCTCGATCTTGCCCGCCCTGCCGCGCGTGTGATACTCAAAGACGTCTTCAGGTGTGATCTTCATGCTGATAAACCCTTTCTAAATGTGTGGTCAGGCGACCGCGCTGTGCCATGCCTAGCGGCGGAGCAGCCCGATTGGCGCTGCCCCGCCTGTGAGAGCCTTTTGAGGGCTTCAAAGCGACCAGTCGGCGTGAAACGTGCCTTCGCGGTCGGTGCGCTGGAAGGTGTGCGCGCCGAAGAGGTCGCGTTGGGCTTGAATCAAGTTGGCGGGCAGGCGCTCGCTGCGATAGCTATCGTAGTAGGCTAAGGAGGCGCTGAAGGCGGGCGTCGGCACGCCCGCGCGGATGGCGGTCGCCACCACCGCGCGCCAGTCGGCTTGATAGGCGCTCAGGGCGGCGCGGAACTGCTCCGCCAGCATCAGATTCGCCAAGTGCGGCTCAGCCTGATATGCCCTTGTAATATCGCTCAGGAAGCGCGCGCGAATGATGCAGCCCGCCCGCCAGATCGCCGCCGTCTGATCGAGCGGGATGGCGTAGCCATACTCGCGGCTGGCGGCGCTCAGCAGCGCCATGCCCTGCGCGTAGGCTGCCACCTTGCTGCAGTAGAGGGCGCGGCGCACCGCCTCAATGAAGGCAGCCCGCTCGCCCGTGAAGGCGAAAGGCGGCGGCGCGCTGAGGCTCTGGGCGGCGGCGTGGCGCTCGGCTTTGAGGGCTGAGATCAGGCGCGCCTCAACGGCGGCGCTGAGCGTGGGCGTCGGCACGCCGAGGTCGAGGGCGTTTTGACTCGTCCACTTGCCGGTGCCTTTCTGCTCGGCAACGTCGAGGATGTGGTCGATCAGCTCGCCCGCCCCTCCGCCGTCGTCGGCTTTGCGGAAAATCTGGGCGGTGATCTCGATCAGGAACGAGTCGAGTTCGCCTTGATTCCAAGCGGCGAAGACGTCGGCGAGTTCGGCGTTGCTCAAGCCGACCACCCGCTTGAGGATGTCGTAGCTCTCGGCGATCAGCTGCATATCGCCGTACTCGATGCCGTTGTGCACCATCTTGACGTAGTGTCCTGCCCCGCCGCGCCCCAAATAGGCGACGCAAGGCGCGCCGTCGGGCGCTTTGGCGGCAATTGCCTTGAGCAGCGCCTCGATCAGGGCGTATGCCTCAGGCGCGCCGCCGGGCATCAGGCTCGGTCCGTGCAGAGCGCCCTCCTCACCGCCGCTGACGCCCACGCCCAAAAAGCGGATGCCCAGCGCTGCCAAACGCGCCTCGCGCCGCTCGGTATCCTCGAAGTGGCTGTTGCCGCCATCGATGATCAGGTCGCCCGTCTCCAAGAGCGGGATGAGCTGATCGATGACCGAGTCGACCGGCGCGCCCGCCTTGACCATCAGCAGGATGATGCGCGGCTTGCGCAAGAGCGCCACAAACTCAGGCAGGCTGTGGGCGCCCGCGATTGGTTGATCGGCGTGCCGCGCCGTGAATTGTTCGGTCGTCTCCGCGCTGCGGTTGTAGACGGCGACGCGGTAGCCCTTGTGCGCCATGTTCAGGGCGAGGTTCTGCCCCATGACCGCCAAGCCGATGAGTCCGATGTCGTGTTCTGCCATAGGCTGCTCACTGTGTGGTATTCATCATGCCGCCAAGAGTAACGCCGCGCGGGCGTCCTGTCAAAAGTGACAGCTCGCCCAAATTGCCGAGGTTGCGAATTGCGGCAGCGCTAATTTTCCTCTATACTCTTGTCCAAGCTGAATGCGGCTTTAACTTTCAGCCAAAAGTGCCTTTTAGCAGGTCTTTTAAGATTTATGGACAACCCTCCAATCAAACTGAGCGTGCAGAATCTCACGCTGCGCTTCGGCGGCATCACGGCGCTGGATGACGTCTCGTTTGACGTGCGCCAAGGCGAGATTCTCGCCCTGATCGGACCCAACGGCGCCGGCAAGACCAGCTGCATCAACAGCATCGGCGGCTTCTACCGTCCGCAGAGCGGGCGCATCTACCTCGATGGGCGCGATATCACGCGCTTGCCGCCCTATCAGCGCGCCAAACTCGGACTCTCGCGCACCTTTCAGAACATCGCGCTCTACACCAACGCCACCACGCTGGATAACCTGATGGCAGCCCGCCACATCCACATGCGCTCCAGCCTGCTGGGCGAGGCGATTTTCTGGGGCATGGCGCAACGCGAGGAGATCAAGCATCGGCGCGTGGTGGAAGAGATCATCGACTTCCTCGAGATGCAAGCCATCCGCAAGAGCGTGGTCGGCAAGCTGGGCTACGGCTTGCGCAAGCGCGTGGAGCTGGGGCGCGCCCTCGCCCTTGAGCCGAGCCTGCTGCTGCTGGACGAGCCGATGGCGGGCATGAACGTGGAAGAAAAAGAGGACATGGCGCGCTTCATCCTCGATATTCACGAGCGGCGCGGCGTGACCATCGTCCTGATTGAACACGACATGGGCTTGGTGATGGACATCGCGCAGCGCATTGTGGTGCTGGACTTCGGGCGCAAGATCGCCGAAGGCACGCCGCAAGAGATTCGCACCAACCAAGCTGTGATCAACGCATATCTCGGTCAGGCGGAGTGAGAAGACATGGTCGCTCTTCAAAAGCCAGTGACGGTCAGCCAAGCAGCGCCCAGCGGCGCGCATCCGCACCTCGCGCCGCTCGATTCGGCGCTCGATACGCTGCCCAAGAATTTCGTGGCGATGGCGAAGCGCTACGGCGACGGCAAAATCGCCATGCGCAAGAAGCGCTACGGCATTTGGCAGGAGTACACTTGGGCGGAGAGCCTCGCCCACGTGCGCGATTTTTGTTTGGGCTTGGTCAGCTTGGGCTTGGCGCGCGGCGAGAAGGTCAGCATCATCGGCGATAACGATCCAGAGTACTACTGGGCGGAGCTGGCAGTTCAAGCGGCGGGCGGCATCAGCATCGGCATCTTCACCGATGCCAACCCGCAGGAGCTCGCCTACGTGCTGAGAGATTCAGACTCGGTCTTCGTGATCGCCCACGATCAGGAGCAGTGTGATAAGATGCTCGAACTGCGCGAGGCAGTCCCCGCCATTCGCGCCGTGATCTATTGGGATGAAAAGGGTCTGTGGCACTATCAGAGCGATTGGCTGCTCAGCTTTGAGCAGGTTGAAGAAAAAGGGCGCGCCTACGCCGCCGAACATCCCGACGCCTTCGAGCAGCGCGTCGGCGAGGGCAAAGGCGAGGATATCGCCATCTTCAGCTACACCAGCGGCACGACCAGCCTGCCCAAAGGCGCCATGATCGCCCATCGCAACCTGATCTACGGGATGCGCCACGTCCTCGCCGTCGCCCCGATCCGCCCTGAGGATAACTACGTCTCCTTCAGCCCCTTGGCGTGGATCACCGAGCAATCGCTGGGCTTGACGGCGCACGTCTGCGTCGGCATGACCGTGAATTTCCCGGAGCGCGCCGAGACCATCCAAAGCGACATTCGGGAGATCGCGCCCTCGGCGTTGCTGTTCCCCAGCCGCCTGTGGGAGAGCTTGCTGAGCATGGTTCAGGTGCGCATGACGGATGCCAACCTGATCAATCGCGCCCTCTACGCGCTGTTCATGCCCGTCGGCTACAAGGTGGTGGACTTCGAAGATCGCGGCAAGCCCGTCCCACTGTGGTGGCGGGCGCTCTACAGGCTAGGCGACGTGCTGATCTTCCGACCGCTGCGCGACAAGCTGGGCATGGTCAACATGCGCCACGCCTACACCAGCGGCGCCTCGCTCAGCCCGGACGCGCTGCGCTGGTTCCGCGCGGTGGGCGTCACGCTCAAGAACCTGTACGGCTCGACGGAGTGTCAGACGCATACGCTGCATTACGGCGGCGAGGTGCGCTTCGAGACGGTCGGCAAGCCGCCGCCGGGCGTGGAGATTCGCATCGCCGAGAAGAATGAGATTCACGTGCGCAGCCGCAGCGTCTTTCAGGGTTATTACAAAGCGCCCGAAGAGACCGCCAAAGCCATCGATGCCGACGGCTGGTTCCACACTGGCGACGCCGGCTATCTGAACGCCGAGGGGCACCTGATCTACCTCGACCGCGTCAAAGACCTGGTGCCGCTGGCGAGCGGCGAGTACTTCAGCCCGCAATATCTGGAGGTGCGCCTGCGCTTCAGCTCCTACATTCAGGACGCCATGGCAATCGGCAGCGCCGAGCGCGAGTTCGTCGGCGCGTTGATCATCATCCAGTTCGATAACGTGGCGCGCTGGGCGGAGAAAAATCGGATCAGCTTCACCACGCTGGTCGACCTCTCGCAAAAGCCCGAAGTCTACGAGCTGATCCGCAAGGATGTGCAGCGCGTCAACGCCGCTTTGCCGCAGGCGATTCGGATCAAGCGCTTCAGCATCCTGCACAAAGCCTTCGATGCCGACGAAGCCGAGCTGACTCGCACGCGCAAGCTGCGGCGCGGCTTCCTCGCCGAGCGCTACCGCGAGATCATCGAGGCGATCTACAGCGGCGCCCAGAGCGTGCAGGTGCGCGCCGAGGTCAAATACCGCGACGGGCGCACGGGTGTGGTCGAGACGGCTGTGCGCATCGCCGACGTTTAACAAAAGCTTTTTTTGAGGCTCACGACATGGACATTTTAGGACAGCCGGGCTTCGCCGTCTTGCAAGGATTGATCACGGGCATCCTGACGGGCGGCATCTACGCCTTGATCGCGCTGGGCATCGTGATCATCAACAAGGCGTCGGGCGTCTTCAACTTTGCGCATGGCTACATGATGCTGCTGGGCGCGCTGATCTTCTGGACGTTCTTCCAGAATCAGCAGTTGGCGCCGATTGTGGCGTTTGCGCTCAGCGGCGGGCTGCTGACCATCCTCTCGGTTGGGGTGCGCTACCCCGCCACTTGGACGCGCGGCGGGCGCGTGGCGTTCATCGCCGTGGCGTGGGGAGTCATCGGTTTCATCCTGCTGCAGACCGATAACCTGTTCTTGCGGGCGGTGGTTGGCACGGCGATTGGCGCGGCGCTGATGGGGTTAGTCATCGAGCGGCTCGCCATCCGTCCGTTGATCAGCCAGCCGCTCTTCACCACGGTCATGATGACGTTGGTGGTGGGCGAGGTCTTGCTGGGCGTCACGCAGCTGACGTGGGGCAGCGTGGATCGCTCTTTGCCGATCTTCGCCACCACCAACGCGCTGGGCTTGCCGCAAGCCTATCCGCCCATTCGTATCCGCAACGTGCTGGGCGGCACGGTCGTGATCAAGACCGAGCTGCTGATCGCTTTCGGGATCGCGCTCGCCGCTTTCGTCGGCTTTGTGTTGTTCTTCCGCTACACGCGGCTCGGACTCGCCATGCGCGCCACGGCGGAGAACACCGACTTGGCGCAGGCGGTCGGTTTGCGGGTGCGGGCTGTTTTGGCGGTCGCTTGGGCGATTGCGGGCATTTTGGCGGCGTTGGCGGCGGCGCTGCACGCCAGCAGCACCTCGCTCTCGATCACGATGCCAGCGTTAGCGTTGCGGGTCTTCCCGGCGGTCTTGCTGGGCGGCTTGGAGTCGATTGGCGGGGCGTTGGTGGGCGGCTTGGTGATCGGGATCGCCGAGAAGCTCGGCACGGTCTACTTCGGCAGCAGCGCGGGCGAGCAGCTGATCCCGTTCGTGGTGCTGATGATCATCTTGGTGGTGCGTCCGAGCGGCTTGTTCGGCGAGGAGCGCATAGAGAGAGTGTGAGGCATGTCTGCGAATATACGTCCGAGCGGCGTTTTCGATACCTCTTACGCGCAGGAGATGCGCATCAATCGCACGCGCTTCGATCAAATCCTCTCGGCGGGCTTTCTGGGCGTGATTTTGGCGTTGCCGCTGCTGGCGCGGACGGGTCCGTTCGGCATTGACATCGTGCAGCCGGGCTTTCTGGGCACGGTTGAGCGCATCGCCATCTTCATGATCGCCGTGCAGGGGCTGAATTTGCTGGTTGGCTACACGGGGCAGATCACGCTCGGACAGGCGGCTTTCATGGCAGTAGGCGCCTACACGACCGCCATCTTGCTGCGCGGGGGCATCCCGTTCGTGATCGCCCTGCCTGTGGCGGCGCTTTTTTCGGGCGTGGTTGGGCTGATCTTCGGCTTGCCGTCGCTGCGGGTGAAGGGCTTTTACCTCGCCATGGCGACTTTGGCGGCGCAGTTCATCATCCCGTGGCTGTTGCGCAATCCGTTGGCGCCGCTGACCAACGGCGCCAGTCCGTTGCCGGTGCCGCGCGCCGATCTGCTCGGCTTGGAGATCAGCGGCTTGACCTTGTACTACTTCCTGATCCTGACTTGCTTGGTGGCGCTGTTGGCGGCGCGCAACATCATCCGCACGCGCACCGGACGCGCCTTCGTCTCGATTCGCGATAACGACGTGGCGGCGGAGCTGCTGGGCATCAACGTCTTTGCCTACAAGCTGCGCGCCTTTTTCATCTGCGCGGTCTATGCGGGCTTGGCGGGCGGCTTGCTGGCGATTGAGGCGCGCAGCATCTCGCCCGACCGCTTCGATCTGCGCAACTCGATTGAGTTGCTGGCGATGCTGATCGTGGGCGGGGCAGGTTTTTCGCAGGCGCCGATCTTCGGGGTGAGCTTGCTGAGCATCCTGCGCGAGACCTTCATTCCGAGCATCACGCCCAGCCTGCAGGAGTGGCTGCCGCGCTTGCTGCCCTTCGTGGACTCGGTCAACATCAACGCCGCCATCGCGCCGATCCTCTTCGGCGTGGTGATCATCGGCTTTTTGATCCTCGAGCCGCGCGGCTTGGCATACCGCTGGGAGATTCTGAAGGTCTCGTGGAAGATACGCCCGTTCTCGTACTAGCGGGCGGCGGGGGCGCTGAGCGGGCTGCTCAGCGCCCTTGTGAGTCGACTTGCCGATCAGTTCAGGTGCATATCGAGGACGACGCGCCCGTTGATCTGACCGTGCTTCATGCGCTCGAAGACCTCGTTGATCGCCTTGAGTGGTTGCGTCTCGATCTGTGCCTTGACTTTGCCCTCAGCGGCGAACTGGATCGATTCTTGCAGGTCTTTGCGGGTGCCGACGATGGAGCCGCGGATGGTGATGCGCTTGAGCACCACATCGAAGATCGGCGTGCCGAAATCGCCCGGCGGCAGCCCGTTCAGGGCGATGACGCCCTTCGGGCGCACCATATCGAGGGCTTGGCGGAAAGGTTTGGTCGCCACAGCCGTCACCAGCACGCCGTGCACGCCGCCGACGGTCTGGCGGGCGACGGTGGCGGGGTCTTCTTTGGCGGCGTTGATGGTCAGATCGGCGCCCAGCTGCTGGGCGAGGCTGAGCTTGGCGTCGTCAATATCGACTGCCACGACGTGCATGCCCATCGCTTTGGCGTACTGCACGGCGATGTGCCCCAAGCCGCCGACGCCCACGATGGCGACCCACTCACCCGGACGGACTTCGGTCTCTTTCAGCCCCTTATAGGTGGTGACGCCGGCGCACAGGATCGGGGCGGCGGGGATGAAGTCGAGCGAGCTGGGCAAGTGACCGACATAGCGCGGATCGGCGATGGCGTATTCGGCGTAGCCGCCATCGACCGAGTAGCCGCCGTTGCGCTGCGAGCTACAGAGGGTCTCCCAGCCGGTGATGCAGTACTCGCACTCGCCGCAGGCGCTGTACAGCCACGGGATGCCCACGCGGTCGCCCTCTTTGACGTTCTTGACGCCCTTGCCGACCGCCGCCACGTAGCCGACGCCCTCGTGACCGGGCACCAGCGGCAACTTCGGCTTGACGGGCCAATCGCCCTCGGCGGCGTGCAGGTCGGTGTGGCAGACGCCACAGGCTTCGATCTTGACGAGGATTTCGCCCTCTTGCGGCTCGGGGATCGGGCGCTCCTCAATGGTGAGCGGCTTGCCGAATTCGTGTACAACTGCAGCTTGCATGGTCTTCATAAGGTAGCCTCCACAACGAGTCTTTTTCGCTAGGTAACCTGACTTTAACGTGCCTCGCTCGAGGAAATGATCGAGAAATTATTAAATCAGCCGCTTGTTCTTAAAATTTCTTACGATTATTTTGATACTCACACCAAAACTTTATCTTATAAGTTGAGCCCTTATGAGCCATTGTCTCAATTTGGAATTACTTCTTGATCAAGCCTAGACAAGAACTCTTTTTTTGTTCAGGCAAAAATGTAGCTTGCTAGACTCACCCAACTAGGCTAAGATTCTCTGGGAGGTTGGGCAATCCGCCTCAAAAAGTGCCACTGGTTCACGTGGCGAGGCATCTGGGTAGCTCTCGCCGACTGAAGCCTTCGCAAAAAGGAGCTTTTTATGGTTAGCAAACGCTTTTTCGTGTTTCTCCTCGTCATGGCGCTGGCTCTGGTGGCGTTCAACGCCGCGCCGAGCGCCCTCGCTCAAGGCGGCATGATGGGTCGTACCGAGTGCAAGGAAGACCTGACGGGCAAGACCATCACCCTGCACACCTTCGGCGATCTGAGCGGTCCGTTCGCGCCCATCACGCAGCCGCTGGCTGCCGGCTTCGCCGACGCTCTGAAGTACTACAACGAACAGGGCGGGCTGTGCGGCGCGACCATCACCTTGCAGCAGGACGACACAGCCGGACGCCAAGAGCAGACCCAATCGCTCTATCAGCGCTACCGCGCCTTCGATCCCAAGCCGCTGATGCTCTTGCTGTACTCCTCAGCCGACGCCGAGCTGCTGCGCGAGCAGGTCGCTGAGGATCAAATCCCGGTCTTCCTGTTCGCCGGCTCGACCATCGGTCTGTACGGCGAGAACGCCGATAAGCCCGGCTGGATTTTCGCCGGCATCCCGCTCTATACCGATCAGTTCGGCGCCTTCTGCCGCTGGCTGGGCAAAGCCTGGACGACCGAGCTCGGACGCGAGGGCACCCCGAAGGTCGGTCACCTGAGCTGGGAAGGCGCCTTCGGACGCTCGACCGAGACGCCTGAGACGACCGCTTACTGCGCCGCGCAAGGCGTTGAGGTCGTCGGCGGCGAGTACTTCCTGCCCACCGCCACCGACGTGACCGCCCAGATCAACAACTTGGTCAACAAGGGCGCCAACGTGCTGTTCACCACCTCGCTCGCCAGCGGCACAGCGCTGATCGCCCGCGACTTGGTCACGCTGGGCTTGGAGGACGAGGTGCTGCTCAGCGGCGTCAACTGGGCGCTCGATACGTCGGTCGGCTTGCTCGGTCAGGCGACCCTGAAGCCCAGCGGGCTGCCCTCGACCGATAACATCTACGGCATCCTGCCCTACCTCTGGTGGGATGAGCCGACCGAAGGCACCAAGCTGGTGCAAGAGCAGTTCGCCGCCAATCAGCGCCCGCTGACCGCGCGCGGCATCTCGTACTTGGCGGGCTTCGGCGCGGTGGATACCTACATCGAGCTGATCACTCGCACGGTCAACCGCGTCGGCTTCGAGAACCTGAGCGGCGCCGAGGTCAAGAAGACCTTCGAGGAGTTCCAGTACGAGTCGCTGGGCGGCGTCTTCAAGTACAACTTCAGCCCGACCGTGCGCGCGCAAGATCAGGTGCGCATCGCCCGCCTGACCTACGCGCGCGGCGCGGATGGCAACCCGATTGTGGTCGAAGTGGGCGGTCGCAAGCTGCTGGTGCCGGTCGTCCTGCCCGTCACGCCTGAGTTCGAGACCGTGCCAGACCTGAAGCCGGGCGGCGCTGACGTCGTGAAGTGATCGTTTAGTTTTCAGCGGTCGTGGTCGGGTCGCCCACCACGACCGCACACCGATCAAGAGATTCTTTTTCATGTTAGAAGTCCAGAACATTGAAGTCGTTTACAGCAACGTGATCCTCGTCTTGCGGGGCATCTCCTTCGAGGTGCGCCCGGGTCAGATCGTGGCGCTGATGGGTCCGAACGGGGCGGGCAAGTCCACCACGCTCAAGGCGATCAGCGGCTTGCTGCGCAGCGAGGCGGGCGAGGTGACGCGCGGGCAAATCCTCTGGGACGATCACCCGATCCACAACCGCGATGCCGACGACGTGGTGCGGCGCGGCATCGTGCAGGTCATTGAGGGGCGCCCGCTCTTCCGCCATTTGACCGTCGAAGAGAACCTGAGCTTGGGCGGCATGGTCTACGAGAACGGGCGGCACATCCGCGAGGATTTGGAGCGCGTCTACAGCTACTTCCCGCGCCTGCGCGACCTGCGCAAGCGCATCAGCGGCTATCTGAGCGGCGGCGAAGGGCAGATGCTGGTGATCGGGCGCGCCCTGATGGCGCATCCGCGCCTGCTGATGCTCGATGAGCCGAGTCTGGGCTTGGCGCCGCTCTTGGTCGCCGAGATTTTCGAGATCGTCAAGGAAATCAACCGCAAAGAAGCCGTCTCGATCCTGCTGGTAGAGCAGAATGCGCGCGCGGCGCTCTCGATTGTGCATCACGGCTACGTCATGGAGAACGGGCGCATCGTGCTGGATGGCACGGCGGAGCAGCTCGCCGCCAACGAGGATATCAAAGAGTTCTACCTAGGGCTGACGCAGCTGGGCGAGCGCAAAAGCTACCGCGATGTGAAACACTACAAGCGCCGCAAGCGTTGGCTCGGCTGATCACAAGAGGGAAAAGCAAGCATGAGCGATCTGAACAGCAACCTGCGCGAGATCGTGCAACACGCCTACGCCAACGCGCCCGCCTTCAAGCAGATCGTGGACGAAGCAGGCTTGACGCCCGCCGACATCCAAACGGTCGACGATCTGCCCAAGCTGCCGATCACCAGCAAGGATAAACTGGTGCAGATGCAGCAAGCCAATCCGCCTTTTGGCGGCTGGCTAGCTGTGCCGATCAGCCAGCTGCAGCGCATCTACTTCTCGCCCGGTCCGCTCTACGATCCGCAGGGCTTCGCCGATACCGACGGCGCGCAGAGCGCGCTACAGGCGCTCCAGGCGGCGGGCTTCCAAAGCGGCGATATCGCCCTGAACACTTTCCTCTACCACATGGTGCCAGCCGGTCTGTGGCTGGATGAGGCGCTGCGCTTGGCGGGCGTCACAGTCGTGCCGCTCGGACCCGGCAACACCGACCTGCTGATCATGGTCATGCAGACCTTGAAACCGACCGCCTACGTCGGCACGCCCAGCTTTCTGGAGACGATCTACACGCGCGCCGCGCAAATGGGCATCACGCCGACCTTCCGCAAGGCGTTCTTCTCCGCCGAGCCGTACCTGCCCGCTCAGCGCCAAAAGTTCGAGGGCGAATACGGACTGCGCACCTCGCAGGCGTACGGCACCGCCGATCTGGGCTTGATCGGCTTCGAGCGGGCGGGCAAACAGGGCTTCTACCTCTCCGACAGGCTGATCGTCGAGATCGCCGATCCGCAGACGGGCAAAGTGCTGCCCGATGGCGAAGTCGGCGAGGTGGTCGTCACGACATTCAACCGCGCCTATCCGCTCATCCGCTTCGGCACGGGCGATCTGAGCATCGCCGAGCGCGACGCCGAAGGCGAGCGGGTCTTGCGCGCCATCGTCGGGCGCTCCGGCGAGGCGCTCAAGGTGCGCGGCATGTTCCTACATCCCAACCAACTGCGCTTGATCGCCAACGCCTTCCCGGAAATCGACGCCCTCGCCGTGACTATCCAGCGCAACGACGGCGATAAGCTCCACGTGCAGGTCATGCCCGCCGAAGGGCAAAGTCTGGGCGCGACCTTCACCGCCCGTTTCGGCGAAGCTTTCAGACAGTTGGCACGTCTGCGCGCTGATCATATCGAAGTTGTTCCAAACGGGACGCTCAAAAGCGGCGAGCGCAGCCTGAAAGAAACAAAATAATCACAAAAAGTTGAAGCTCGGTTGGTTAATCGCTACACTGACCTGTCAAAGGGGGCTGTGTAGCATGACTGACCGAGCGGACGACCAAACTTCTCTGACGGCACAAGAATCGAGCGGCATTCTGGGCTTAGGCAGATCGAGCGGGCAGCGCAGCGCCGAGATGCTGGCAGGCATCCGCGCCGAGCTGATGCCCAAGCCGGAGTACCTCGCTATGGCGCGCCCAGCAGGGCGCGTGATTGGCGGCTTGTTGATACGACTTGGACGGGGCGAACAAGCCAAGTCGAACTTCGTCATTGCACGCCCTGAAGCTTTTCGCTATCTGATCAGCGAGGCATTGCGCGATAAACCCAATCCACACTATGTTGAGCTGGCTTCAGGCTTTTTGCCGCGCGCGTGGCAGATGGCGAGCCAGTTCCCCCAGCTGCGCGTGACTGAAATCGACTTGCCTGAGGTGATGGAGGAAAAACAACGACGCTTCAGCAAGGCAAGGCTGGTGCTGCCGCCCAACTTGCGAATGCTCAGCGCCGATCTGGGTGTCACGCCGCTCTCAGAAGTGCTGGGCGGCGAGAAAGCCGACGTCATCTCAGCTGAAGGTCTGTTGCCTTACTTCACGCTCGATGTTGTGCAGCAGATTGGGACGGGCGTGCGCCAATCGCTCAAAGTGGGCGGCATTTTCATCGCAGATATTTTGACTAAAGAGGCAGTTCACGAGCTAGGGCAAGGCAGAGCTCGGCAAGCAGCTACTCTGTTCAGGCGCAACGCTGGCAACTGGCTGGGCGTAGTGGACGATTCCGCACACGCGCAGGAACTCTTCAAGGCGGTCGGCTACTCGCGCGTCGAGACGTATCGCATCTCTGAGCTGGCAGAGCGCTTGGCGCATCTGCCCAAACCGGTGGCAAACGCCACGCTCTTCGTGGTGGCACACAACTAGGATATGTCTTCGGTCATGCAGCAGTGAGTTC
>CALKXH010000108.1 GCA_938005675.1 uncultured Anaerolineae bacterium | reverse complement strand
CTCTCGCCCCAGTCAGGTTTTCTAGCGCGCCCAAGATGCCCAGCCATTCTTGCCGGGGTTGCTAGTGATGCGCCGCACGTCGCTACCATCAGGGCGCATGATGTAGATATCCAGCTTGCCATCTCGATCCGACTCAAAGGCGATCCACTGCCCGTCCGGCGACCACGCGGGACGTCCATCCGCGGCGGGATGATCGGTCAGGCGGCGCAGCCCCGTGCCATCGACGTTGATCACGTAAATATTGAGGTTGCCATCGCGCCCGCTCTGAAAAGCGATGCGCTGTCCATCGGGCGACCATGACGGATCGCCGGCATCGTCGCCGGCGGCGGGGAAATAGCTCAACGCGCCCGTCTCGACGTCCAGAAAGTACAAGCCATCGGGCTTGCGCAACGAGCTGAAAACAATGCGCCGTCCATCGGGCGCCCACGAGGCATCGGTATCCAGCGAGCGCCCCTGTGGGTCGCGCTGTGTGAGCTGGCGGACGCCTGTGCCATCCGTGTTGGCAATGAACAAGCGGAAGGTGCCGGGTCGGTTGCTGTGCCAGACCACTTGCTGACCGTTCGGCGAGAGAGCTGCAGCCCAATTCTCGCCGCCCTGCGTGCTGATCCGCCGTAAGCCCGTGCCGTCGGCGCGCATGATGAAAATCTCGATGGCGCCCGTCAAGCTGGACGAGAGCGCGATGAACTGCCCATCGGCGGAGAAGGACGGCAAGTAATAGACGCCGCGCCCATCCGTCAAGCGCGTGAACGTCCCGTCGGGCAAGGTGACTTGGTTGATCTCCCAGCGCCCGTTCAAGTCGGTGTGGAAGATGATCCGTCCGCTGGGCTGGGCGAGCGCCACGGCGGTCGCCGTGCTGCGAGCGGCGCGAGCAGTGCCAGTCAGCTGCAGTTGGGCGAGGCGCGTCTGTCGGAATTGGAGCGTGGCAGCTGCCTCAGTCTGACGCGCCTCCACCTGCGCCTGAGCTGTGTTGCGCAGGTTGAAGCGCTCCGTGGCGATCAGATCGGGGCTTGGCGTGGGCGTGAGAGTCAGCGTGGGCGTGGCAGTTGCAGTCGCCGTTGAGGTGGCGGTCGCCGTGAAACTGGCTGTATGCGTGGCTGTATGCGTGGTTGTCTGAGTCGGCGTAAGGGTAGCTGTGAGAGTTGCCGTTTGCGTCTCAGTCACGACGGCAGCTACCGAAGTCGGCTCACTTGACGGCGTGCTAGTGAGTGTTTCGGTCGGTGCGAGGGCGAGGGCGGTCTCAGTTGGGACGGTCGCGCTTTGAGTGGGGGTAGTTTGCGCCACAGCGCCGCCTTGATCGCCGCCGAGCGCCGAGAGCGCCGCCAACAAGCCGATCAAGGCTACGATCACAGCGCCCAGCACCAGCGGCAAGCGTCTGGCAGGCTTGCGCGCTGGCTCAGCAGCGAGTCCGAGCGGCGTGGCGCCCTTGATTGGGGGATCGCTCGGCAACGCCGACGGCACAGGCTCTCGGGTGGTCGGTGCGTCGAGCTTAGCGCCGCCGACGGGCACGGGCGCGGTGACGTCCGCTGCGGGCTCGCTTGTGCGAGGCGGGACGGCTACGCCCGCCAGCGCCAACTTGAAGGCGTTCGCCATCTCGCCGGCTGTGTTGAAGCGCAGCTCCCGATCTTTCGCCATGCTGACGCTCAGCACGCTCTGAACCGCCTCAGGCAGCTCCGGGCGCGCCGTGCGGATGTTCGGCAGCGCCTCGAAGATGTGCATGTGCATCATGCTGTAGGGCGTATCGCCCATGAATGGCACTCTGCCCGCCAGCATCTCGTAGAGCATCACGCCCAGCGCGTAGACGTCCGCCCGCCCATCGACGCTCTGCCCGCGCCATTGCTCAGGGGACATATAAGCGGGCGTCCCCATGGCGATGCCGCTCTGAGTCAGGGCGGTGGTCTCGCTGAGCAGTTTGGCGATGCCGAAATCGGTCAGGAGGGCGTTGCGCTCTTCATCCAGCAGCACGTTCTGCGGCTTGAGATCGCGGTGGACGATGCCGCGCCGATGGGCGTAGTCCAGCGCGCTGGCGATTTGATCGAGCAGGCGCGCCACCTCAGCGGGCTCGAGCCGCGCGCCGCCGCGCAGCAGATCGGCGAGGCTGCCGCCGCTGAGCAGCTCCATGACCAAATAGACCACGTCGCCGTGCTGACCGTAATCGAAAACTTTCAAGATGTGCGGATGGCTGAGCGCCGCGATGACTTTCGCCTCGCGGTTGAAGCGCACCTTGAACTCTTCCGATTCGATCAGGTCGGGCTTGATGACCTTGACCGCCACGTCGCGGTCGATGCTGGTTTGCCGCGCGCGGTAGACGGTCGCCATGCCGCCTCTGCCCAGCAGCGCCGTGATCTGATACTGCCCCAGCCGCTGCCCGATTAAATTCGCCATGTTCAGCTCCCTGTGGCGGGCTTGTCAAACACGCCGGGCTCGGCTCAGGCGCGCGGCCTACCGTCAATCGTCCTGACCTGAGTCATGTAGCGGGAGAAGATCGCCTCGCCATCGGCATCCTCGATCTTCAAGACGTTCAGCAGCGCCCGCAGGACGTCCAACTCCGCTTGCGAGATGTCGCCATCGATGGTGGCGACGGCGGCGGCGTATTCGAAGGCTTGCAAGCCCAGCTCGTGCGTGTTGAGCATCTCCGCCACGATGTTATCCAAGAACGCTTGCCGATTGTCAGGATCGAGCAGGAAGCGGTCGTGGATCATCAGCGCCATATCGTAGACGAGGGCGAACTGCACGTCGTCCATGCGCCCGATGGGAGCCAGCAAGCCGCGCGCCTCCCGCACGTGCTCCAGCTCGTCCTGCTCCACGCGCCCGTCCGCCGTGACCACGATCAAGCCGAGCGCCGTGGCGGCGATGGCATGATGCAGGACGTAGAACTCGCGCAGCACCTCTTCTTCAGCTCTTTGCTTCACGCTCGGCGGCAGCTCAAAGGTGTGCAAGAGCGCGTTCAGCACCACTTGCTCATCCGCATCAACCGTCAAATCCGCCATGGCGAGGGCATAGGCGTAGCGGTACAGCTCGGCGCGATGGTTGGGCTGCGTGATGACGGTCGCCAAGTGGGTGCGCACGTAGTTGGGGATGTTAGCCGAGTTGATCAGGTCATTCTCGATCACGAAGCGTATGGCGCGCTCTAGGGCTGCGCGGAAAGCCGCCTCGTCTAAATCGCTGAGCGGGGAGAACTGATCGCGGAACAGCCCGACCAAGCGTTGTTCCAGCGGCGAGAGCTCGCCATCTTGGCTCATGATCGCCACAGCGCAGGAGAGCGCAGCTTCGTGAAGGGTCAGACCGCTCACCAATCTATCCAAAAACGACATCGCTCGCTCCTTGTTGGCAGAACACAGCGCAAATTAGCGCATATCTTAACCGATTTTCGCTCAGCCTGCCAAAAGGCAAGCCCGTCCCTTTCAGACTATAATCTACAGAGCGTTGACTGGTCAGGCGCGCTGTGCGCCTGCTGTACCTACGGAGTGAGAGATGTCTAAACAGTACGCTCAAGCGCCCGCCATGCAGATCGATCCCAAGAAGCAATACACGGCGATCTTCCACACGGCTAAGGGCAAGATCACGGTCAATCTGTTCGCCGATAAGGCGCCGATCACGGTCAATAACTTCGTCTTCCTCGCCCGCGAGGGCTTCTACGACGGCACGACTTTCCACCGCGTCATCAAGGACTTCATGGCGCAGGGCGGCGACCCAACTGGCACAGGGACGGGCGGTCCGGGCTACCGCTGGGCGGACGAGCGCAGCGCTCTGCAGTTGCGTCACGACTCGCCCGGCATTTTGAGCATGGCGAACGCCGGGCGCGATACCAACGGCAGCCAATTCTTCATCACCCACGTGCCGACTCCGCATCTGGATGGCAAACATGCCGTCTTCGGCAAAGTTGCCGATCAGGAGAGCATGGCGGTCTTGCTGAGCATCCGCGAGCGCGACCCGATGCGCGACCGCTCGCCTGGCGATCTGCTGGAGCGCGTCGAGATCATCGAGAGCTGAGCTGAGAGAGCCCGCCGAGCCTTCGGCGGGCTTTTTTCAGACGCCCTCGCCGAAGACGAAGCGCTCGATGGCGTACGCCACGCCATCTTCGTCGTTGCTGTATGTGACGAAGTCCGCCACCGCCTTCAAATGCGGCGTGGCGTTGCCCATCGCCACGCCGATGCCCGCCCATTGCACCATCTCGATGTCGTTTTCGCCATCGCCAATGGCGAGGACGCGCTCGGCGGGCACGCCCAGATAGTCCGCCAGCCACGCCAAGCCCGCCCCTTTGGAGCTATCGGGTGGCAACGCCTCCACGAAATCGGGCTGCGAGAGGAAGACGCGCGCCGAATCGCCCACCGCCGCCTGCAGAGCATGCCGCACAGCGTCCGCCGTCTCGACGCGCTCCACAAAGACCATTTTGCTGATCGGCATCTGGTCGGGCAGCGCCAACAGATCGTCGACGTAATCGGGCGTCGGCTCGCCGTAATGCGCTAGGAGCTTGGTGCGTTCGGCGAGGCGGCGCGCCGTGACCTTGCGCTGATGGTTGTAGACCATCACGGCGAGATCGTGATCGAGAGTGTGCTGCAGGATGCGCCGCGCGGTCTCGGGCTGCATGGTGATCTCGTGCAGCAAGTTCCCATCGCCATCATAAACCGTCAAGCCCTGCAGGTAGACGCCCGGCGTCTTCAAACCGAGCTGCTCGGCGTAGGTGTAGCCGCTGAAACGCGGTCTGCCCGTGGCGATGACCACGTGCCGCCCCGCCTCAGCCGCCCGCCAGACCGCCGCCTTTGTGCGCGGACTCAAGCGATGCTGACTATCCAGCAGTGTGCCGTCTAGATCGATGGCGATCAGTTCAATTGGAGAGGTCATGAGCAGCTAAACCACTTCGTTCAGGGACGTTTCCGCCCATAAGCCTAGCGCCTCGTGTGCGAATTGACAAGCGGGGCGAGTAGGTTAGAATACGGCGTTGCTGACAAGGAAACGGTACACAACCGATGCGTTTTTCACCGATTTTGCTGACGACGGCTGCGCTGCTGGTGGCGCTCGCCGTGATCGTGGCGGGCAGCGCCCTGCTGCAGCCGAACGCGCCGCTCCTGCGCGAGGCGAGCTTCAGCCTAGCGCGCCTGACGCCCAACGCCGACGGCATTGACGACGTGACCGAGATACGCTACGCGCTCAGCCGCACGGCGCGCCTGAGCATCATCTTCACGCGCGCCGATGGCGTTCGCTTCGCCTTCCGCGAGGATGAGCTGCGCCCAGCTGGGGAGTATCGCGTGCTGTTCAGCGGCGTGGTCAATGGCTTCAGCCTGCCCAATGAGCAGCTGGGCGGCATCGTGGAGCGCCGCCTGATGCCCGACGGCGACTATACGTGGGAAATCCGCGCCGTAGACGTCCAAAGCGGCGAGGTGATGAGCGGGCGCGGGAGGCTCACCCTCGCCGAAGGGGCAGCGCGCCTGCCCGACATCCAGACCTTCGAGATCGCGCCTGAGGTTTTCACGCCCAATCAAGATGGCTACGATGATCGAGTCAGCATCAACCTGTATCTAGCAGCGGCGGCGCGCCTGACTGTCTACCTTGAGGGCGCCGAC
This sequence comes from uncultured Anaerolineae bacterium, assembly GCA_938005675.1. Taxonomy (GTDB): domain Bacteria; phylum Chloroflexota; class Anaerolineae; order Aggregatilineales; family UBA2796; genus CP2-2F. The sequence continues at coordinate 17,509 of CALKXH010000108.1, read as the reverse complement.
GGCGTGCGCTATTACGTCGCTGAGCGCTTCGAGGGTCGGCTGCCCGACGAGGGCGGCGCGCGCACCTTCGATTACGACGGCGGCGTGGATAACAACATCACGCCGCCGCCCGATGGCGAATACCGCGTCATCGCCCTCGCCGAAGATCGAGTCGGGCAGCGCGTGCGCCGCGAAGGGCGCGTGATCATCCGCGATAGCGGCTTGCCGAATGCCGAGATCGTGGCGCAGAGCAGCGGGCGCACCGTCACATGGGCGACTCTGCCCTACGACGACTCCTACTACACCGACGCGCAACGGCAAGGTAAGCGCGTCGAGCCGCCGCTGGGCGTACAGTCGACCATGGCGCAAATCGCGCTGCCGCAAGGCGATCTGCTGCTCTTCCGCCTGACCGTCCTGAACTACGGCAGCACGCCGATCCGCACCATCGGACCGTGGCAAGGCACGGTCTACCAGTACGATCAAACTGAAGCCGCCATGACCACACCTGAGAATCGAGACGCCATCAGCGGCGCATGGCGGGTTGGCGTGCAGTGCGAGCGCTCTGAGTCGTCTTATCCGTGGCGCTGGGCGCTCGGCAGCCAAGAGGAGCTCACGCGCGTGGAGCGCGATGGCGAGGTGCTGTGGTACTTACAGCCCAATCAGCAGGTGACGGTTTGGGGGGCGGTGCGCATGACGCGCCTGATCCCGACGCGCAATCCGCAGAAGTGCTTCGCGGCGCTGATTCACGAAGATGTGGCGATCCCGCCGCGCCAAAATCGGGTCGGCGAGATCGACGTACGCCTGCTGCCGCCTAACTGAACATCGGCGTGATGCCCGCCTCCTCCATCAGACGCTGCATTTGAGCGTCGCTGGGCGCTGTGCTGAAGCGCGCCGCTGCATCCAGCACTTTGGGCAGCAGATTCAAGTCGCCCACCGTGTTCAGAAAGATATTCGGGCGGCTCAGCACCCAGTGAACGGCGAGATCGATGTGCGCTTGCTGGCTGAGCGGCTCGTACCAGACGCTGGCGTGGCGCGGCGCGCCGTGCTGCCACAAGCCCCGCGCGATGCTCTTGATGGTCTGCACGGCGACGTTGCGCTCGGCGCACAGCGCCGTGAGCGCCTCGAAGCCTGCGGCGTACTCGGCGTTCTGCATCAGCAGGTAGTTGTAGGGCAGCAGGATCGAGTCGAAGTCGAAGCGCGCTAGGGATTGGGTGTGGCGCTCTACGACCGCCAAATCATGCCCGGTCACGCCGATGAAGCGCACTAAGCCTGCCTCGCGCGCCTCAATTGCCGCTTCGAGGGCGCCGCCTGCGCCCATTGCCATTTGCCACTCGCCCTCATCGACGAGGTAGTGCAGCTGGATCAAGTCGAGGTGGTCGGTTTGCAGGCGCTCCAACGAGCGGCGGATTTGGTCGCGGGCGGCGGCGTAGGTGCGCTCTTGCGTCTTGGTGGCGAGGAAGAAGCGCTCGCGGTAGCGCTTCATCCAGGCGCCGATGCGCAGCTCAGAGTCGCCGTAATTGGCGGCGGTATCGATGTGATTGATGCCGTGCTCAAAAAGCAGATCGAGGGCGCGGTCGGCGGCGGCTTGGTCGCAGAAGGCGAGGGCATAGCCGCCGAAGATGACTCGCGTGCTGAGATGCTGAGTGCGTCCGAAAGGCAGGCTTGGGATCATGGGTAGCGCTCCTGAAGGCAAAATTGGGGCAATTAGACGTCCGAACGGAATTTGTGGCAAGGGCAAAAAGGGGGTATATTTGGTTGAAGTCGGTATGTTCAACATTGAAATTGAGATAGTCTAGAGATTGGCAAGCAGTTGCAGGGCGAGGCGTTTTCTCATATGCTTGAGGGAGTGACGCAGGCTTGCTTGACAAGCCTAGAGCGCTGTGCTAGATTAGCAAGGCGTCAAGAGCGTGCGGTCACTTTGCAGCACTGTGCGGGCTATTAAGATCAAGCACTGCGCGTTCACGGCGGGGGTTGCCATCCTGCTGTCTGGTGCGCTGACACAATAAGGGAGATTAGGCGTTGGCTAAGTCACGAACTGAACAACTGGTGGAGCAGCTACGCGATTTGCAGGCAAGCTCACAAGACGTTGAAGCAGCGGCAATCGTCAGTGTGGACGGCTTGAGCATGGCGAGTGTGATGCCGGCGCACTACGAGGAAGACCGCGTCTCAGCGATGTCGGCGGCGATGCTGTCGCTGGGCGAGCGCATCGCCGGGGAGCTTGGGCGTGGCAATCTGGACACGGTCTACGTCAAGGGGCAAAACGGCTACGTGATCCTGATGGCGGTTGGTCAGGAAGCGGTGTTGACCGTCCTTGCCCGCGAGCAAGCAAAACTCGGTCTGATCTTCCTCGACATGAGTCGCAAAGTCAAAGAGTTGGCGAAGCTCGTCTAGGCGCGTTCACACACTATAGCATAGCACGGAGGGTTGCGTGTCTCAGGTAAAAGAACTCAGCGGCTTGTATTACCCAAACAAGATTGCGCGCATCTTCCTGATGGCGATGGAAGATGTGATGGGTAAGAACGGTTTGAATGCCATCCTGAACTTGGCGGGCTTGCAGCAGTATATCGATAACTATCCACCGGATAACCTTGAGCGCCAATTCGACTTTGCGCACTTCACCGCCCTACAAGTCGCTCTGGAGGATATGTACGGTCCGCGCGGCGGACGCGGCTTGGCGCTGCGAGCAGGACGCGCCTGCTTCGCGCAGGGCTTGAAGAACTTCGGCGCCTTGGCAGGCGCCGGCGACCTCGCCTTCCGAGTCCTGCCGCTGAGCGCCAAGTTGCGCATGGGCTTGCCCGCCATGGCGACTATCTTCACCAACTTCAGCGATCAGCTCAGCGTGGTCGAGGAACACGACGACCACTACGCCTATATCATCAAGCGCTGCCCGTTGTGCTGGGGGCGCACATCCGATAAGCCCGTCGGTCATGCTGCGGTCGGGCTACTGCAGGAGGGCTTGCGCTGGGTCAGCGGCGGGCATGAATTCCGCGTAGTGGAGACCGAATGCAAAGCCAAGGGCGATGAACACGGCGTCTTCGTCGTCTTCAAAGAGCCGATTGGTTGATCGAAGTGGGCAGGCGCGCACTTATCACAGCAGCAGAGAGGGGCGAAACGTGGCTGACAAAGCGCGGATCATGATCGTGGAAGACGACCCTGATCTCTCTGAATTGTTGCAGAACTTCTTCACCGTGCAGGGCTACGAAGTCTTCTCGGCGGCATGGGGCGAAGAAGGCGTGCGCCTGACGCGAGAATACGCGCCCGATCTGGTCATGCTGGATATCCGCTTGCCCGATATCGATGGCTACGAGGTCTGTCGGCGCATCCGCACCAACCGCCGCACTCAGGATATCCCCGTCATCTTCCTGACCGAAAAACGCGACCGAGTCGATAAGCTGACCGGGCTGGAGCTGGGCGTGGTCGATTACATCACCAAGCCCTTCGACATCCAAGAGCTGCGTCTGCGCGTGCGCAACGTGCTGCGTCGCGCCGAACAGGCTCCGCTCACCAATCGCGTCACCAACTTGCCCGAAGGCGCGCTGGTTGAGGAGAAAATCAACGGCATGTTGCTCTCCGAGCAGCCGTGGACGCTCCTCGCCGTCGAGGTGCGCGGCTTGGATGGCTTCCGCGAGACTTACGGCTTCGTCAACGCCGACGACGTGCTGCGCGCCGTCACCCTGATGATCAACAACGCCTTGCGCGAAGCTGGAGGCGAAGGCGACTTCGTCGGGCATCTGCAAGAGAACGACTTCGTGGTGCTGACCGACCAAGCTAAGGCTGCTGCCGTCCAAGAGCGCATCGAGACGCGCATCCAGCAATCCATGGAGTACTTCTACCCCATGAAAGACCGCGAGAAAATGCACGATCCAACGGCGAAGGGTCACTTGCGGCTAGTCGTGACGCCCCTGCACTCGGATGAGATCAGCGCCTTCGATTTCAAAAACCTGTGTGAAGAGCTAGAGCGCCGTCGCACAGCACAACCTTAGCTCAGGAGATAAGGCGCTGCGCCAAAGTCAGCATCTCGGCAATTGAGACGGGCTTGAGCAAAAAGAGATCGACCCCCATCTGCTCAACGCTATCCTGCATCTGCCGATTCGCCGTCACTACCACCACCTTCATCGCCTCAAAGCGCGCCTGCGAGCGGATATAGCGCACCAGCTCCGTGCCGAGCTGCTCAGGGAGGTTCAAATCCACAAAGGCGATGGTTGGGCTGTGATCAGCTAACAGGGCAATGGCTTCTGCCACTGTGCTGGCTGCGATCACTTTGAAGCCGCTCCCCTCCAGCGCCTCTGTGAACAACACACGGATGTCCTTATCATCCTCAAGCACCAACGCCGTTTGCATGAGCCATCCTCACTCTTTCTAGCTGCGCAACCGCGCCAATTGTAGCAGCTGTCTTCGTCTGAAGCATAAAAAACTGGTCAGCCGTTTAGTGAAGCTGACTTTACACGCGAAAGTGAAGATGTCCACATGACCTCTCAGCGCCCCTCACAGCAACAGTTCCTGACCTTTGTCATCGCTGCGGCGCTGCCCAGCGCCGTGCTGAGCGCTCGAGTAACCCGCCTAGCGCTCGATGGCGATCTCCATCTCGCTCACCTTCGGGATCAGCGACCGCGCGCGGAGTTTCATGCTGGCTGAAGGCTTGAAAAATGCTGTGACACCTCCCATGAAGCCCGTGCTGGTCGATACGCACTGCCACTTCAACTTCGAGGCGTTCGCGCCCGACCGCGACGCGCTCTGGGAGGATGCCCGCGCGCACGGCGTGACGCGCCTGATCAACCCCGCCGTCGACCTGGAGAGCGGCGCGCAGGCTTTGGCGCTCTCGGCACGTCACGACGGCGTGTACATGGCGGCGGGCGTGCATCCCAACTACACGGCTGATTACATGCCCGCGCTGCTGGATGCCATCGTAGAGCAAGCCGCGCAGCCCAAGTGCGTCGCCATCGGCGAGATCGGCTTGGATTATCACTGGGATTTCAGCCCGAAAGCGCAGCAATGGCGCGCCTTTGAGGATCAGCTCAGTTTGGCGGCACGCCTCGGCTTGCCCGTCATCATCCACAATCGCGAGGCGACCGAAGACGTGCTGAGCATCCTGAGCGCGTGGCGGGCAACTGTGCCTGAAAGTCAGCGCGAGCGGCTCGGCGTGCTGCATTCTTTCTCAGCCTCGCCCGAGAGCGCCGAGCGCGCCCTCGCCTTGGGCTTCTATCTCGGCTTCAGCGGACCGATCACCTACAAAAAGGCGGACGATCTGCGCCGCGTGGCGGCGCGCACGCCGCTGGATCGGCTGCTGATCGAGACCGACGCGCCTTACCTGACGCCCCATCCGCATCGCGGCGAGCGCAACACGCCCGCCTACGTCCGCTATGTGGCGGAGCGCTTGGCGGCGCTGCACGATCTCCCTTTTGAGGTGATGGCGCAGCGCACCACGCAAAACGCTGAGCGCCTCTTTCGGCTCTCAGCGTCTTGACGGGGAGCTGGATTGCTGTGCGGGGCGGGCTTTACGACCTGCCTCGTATGGCTCAGCTCACTTGATGGTGAAGTTGTTCAGGATCGGCATCAGCACGTTCCGAGCCAGCGCGTCGATCTCTTGCGCCATCCCTTGCAGAGCGACAATGTACACTTTGCCGTCTTTAGCGCTGCCCGCCACCACCAGCTGCACTTGCTGCAGGTCTACGTCGTAGATCGCCCACGTCAGACCGCTCGCCTCGATGGTCAGGCTCGGCTCGGCGGGCAACGCCGACTCGAATAGCGCGCGCAAGGCTGCGTCGACCTTATTGCCGTCCTGCACGTCGAAGAGCAGCGCCGACGTGCCTGACTCTGAGACATAGACGCCCTCTTGGAGATTATTCCAGTCCTTCGGAGCGAGAGTCTGAATGTTGCCGATTGTGACTGGCTCCAGCTCGACTTCGCCCCCAGGCGCCGAGAAGCGCAGCGCCATCTCGCTGATGCACGAGTCATCGGGCTGCTTGCTGGGATCGGCGAGGAAGGCGGCGAGCATCTCAGAGGGGCAAGGGATGCCCAAGACGCCGTGTCCGGTGGCGGGATAGACGACGTGGAAGGCGTTCTGCAGCGCCTTCGCCACCTGATCGCCGAAGCTGGGCGGCGTGATCGGATCGAACTCGCCGCTGATCACGAGGGTCGGGATGCTGCTATTGGCGGGCGCGTTCGCCTCAGCGGGCAGCTTGGGCAGCTTCCATGCCTCGCAAACGGCCAGGATTTCCTCGCTGTCTCCGAATGCCTGCGCCACCACAGGTGGCACGCCTTCAGTCTTCACATCAGCCGCGCTGAAGTCTGCTTTCTCGGCGCAGATGACCGCTATGTACATGCCGTAGCTCATCGTATCGTCGAAGACGAAGTTCGGCAGCACGTTCTCCGCCCAAGCGAAGTCGCCGTTGGCGCTCGCCGTCAGGAAAGATGGGATTTGCGAGTAGAGCGGCGTGGCGTAGAGCATCTGGAAGAGCGTTGTGACGAACTCATCGCCGGAGAAACGCGCCGCATAAGACTTGCCCGTCTCAGGATCGGTCAAGTTGAGGGTGACGGGCTGTGCGTTGAGCGCCTCGGCGGTCTGCAGAAAAGCGCTTTCAAGGTTGGGATTATCGGCGTCGCAAATCGAATCGGCGGCGCAGGCTCTGAAGAAGCGCTGCATGGCGTCCCAGGCGTTCTGAGGCGTGTTGGTGATGAAGCTGACGTCGCGCGGCGCGTTGGCATCGAGGATGGCGCTGCGCAAGCCGCGCGGCGCGACCATCATCACGTGCTGACCGAGCAACGTGCCGTAAGAGACGCCGTAGAAGTCGTAGCTGGCGTAGCCGAGCGCATCCAGCATGATGAACGGCACGTCGGCGGCGTTCTCGTAGCTGTTGAAGGCGCTCAGATCGATGCCGCGCGCCTCGTAATCTGCCTTGCAGGTGTTCAGCGCCTCAACGGAGAGCCGCGTGCGCTCTTCAGGGCTGACTTCGCGTTCGAGCAGGCTGAGCGAGAGCTCGGAGTAGGCGGGGCAATCGAGGCGGGGCTGCGAATAGTACGTGCCGCGCTGATCGAACAGCACGATATCGCGCTCTTGGCGCAACAGGCTGATCGGCGGCACGGCGGCGAGCTGAGCGAAGGTCTTGATGCCCGCGCCGCCCGGTCCGCCCTGCGCCATGATCAGCGGCGGATTGTTGGCGGCTTGATTCAAGGCGGGCAAGATCGCCACTGCCAGCTTCAGACGCTCGCCTTCGGGCTGAGCGTGGAACTTCGGGACGCTCACATAGCCGCAGATCGCGCCTTCAATCGAGGCGACCTCCTCGAAGCACTCAACCGCTTCGAAGAACGCTCGATTCTGAGCGCGAATGGCTGCGGGGAGGCTCGCCAATGGCGCGAGGCACAGCACGGCGATCAACAGGACAGTCAGGGACTTCAAGCTAAGCGGTTTCATCGGACGATTCCTCTCGGTCAGAACTGGATGGACGGGCTTTCGGTTCGCTCTCATGCCCGACGATGAGCAAGCGACGGCGCTTGCGCTGTGCGCTGGGCGGGCGCGCCTCAAGGGCGCTGAGCATCTGCCAAAGTGCCTGCTTTAGCTCGGCGAACTCCTCGTCTGTGGCGAAGAAAGCGAAGTCGTGAAGGATGAACTGTCCCAGCGGGACGGGGTCGCCTCGCAGCAACATATGCTCGGCGAACTGGCTGCCGACTCCGTTGATGTAGACTAGGGCGAACTCAGCCAGCTCCTGCGCGTTGATGCCACGGTCGACGTCTTCTTGTGAGATGTCGAGTGTGCTGCGATCTATCGTATAGACCTTCTCCTCTATGCCATTGACGAGATGCGTCTCCGCCACCTGAATCAAGCCGTTCTCCAGCAGAATGCGCAGATGGCGATACAACGACGGCTTCGGCACCTCCCTCAGGAGGTCGTGCAGCTGCGAGGTGGTCAGTTGCGCGCCGTGCAGCGCCTGACAGATGCGGATGCGCACGGGATGTGTAACGAGTTTCAGGCGTTGGAACATACGCTCTCACTTTTGATGACCTTATCGAAAATGATTATAAGACGGGCGCGCAACACTGTCAAGTGGAGTCAGGAGAAAGCTGATGCAGCGGCGCGATCACGCTCAGCCCCCTAATTTTTGGGAGTTCCGTAACGCCTTGACTCAGAAGTATGCTGATGGCGTGCGTCACTGAAAGGAGTGTTCAACAATGCACACAGAAGCTGTTGTCCAGACGATGGGCTTGGGCAAGCGCTATGGGCGCACAGAGCAGTTCGCTCTCGCCGATCTCGATCTGAGCGTCCACAGAGGCGAGGTCTTCGGCTACCTCGGACCGAACGGCGCCGGCAAGACCACTACCATCCGCCTCCTGCTCGATTTCATCCGCCCGACGACGGGCAAGGCGTACGTGCTGGGCATGGACGCTCAAAAAGACTCGCTGGCGATTCGGCGGCGGGTCGGCTTTTTGCCCGGCGAGCTGAGCTTGTGGGAGAACCAGACGGGCTGGCAGATCATCAATTACATGAGCGCCCTGCGCGGGGACGTCCAGCGCGCTTACCTCAATCAGCTGATTGAGCGCCTCGCCTTCGATCCGAGCAAGCTCATGCGCAACTACTCGACGGGCAACAAGCGCAAGCTCGGCTTGATCCTCGCCCTGATGCATCAGCCTGAGCTGCTGATCCTCGACGAGCCGACGGGCGGTCTCGATCCGCTCATGCAGCAGACTTTCCATCAGCTGGTGCGCGAGGCGCAGGCGCGCGGCGCGACGATTTTCCTCTCCTCGCACATCCTCAGCGAGGTGCAGGCGATCTGCGAGCGGGTCGCCATCCTGCGCGAGGGCAAGCTGCGCGCCGTGGAGCGCGTGGCAGACCTGATGCGCGTCAATTTCACATGGGTGACGCTGACTCTGCGCGAGCCAGCCGCCCCGAGCCTGCTGGCAGGCGTGGCGGGCGTCTCGGAGGTGAGCGCCGAGGGGAATCGGCTCAAGTTCCGTCTCTCAGGCGATTTCGATCCGATTCTACGCGCTATCAGCAGCCACTACGTGGTCGATTTGCGCGTCCAAGAGCCGAGCCTTGAGGAAGTTTTCTTGACCTTCTACGGCAACGGCGGGACAGAACCCGCTCAAGAGCAACCCATGGAGGTGACGCGATGAAAGGCGTGATTTTCCGCGAGACGCTGCGGCGCAGTTGGCGTAGCGCCGCCCTGCTCGGCTTGACCTTAGGCGTGATGGCGCTCTACATCACAGCCGTGCTGAACGATTCGCGCATCGTGGAGACTTTTTCACAGCTGGCAGTGAACTTGCCCTTCTTGCTCAACACGTTGGGCGGCAGCGATGCGGCTTTCCTCGCCACGCCTACGGGCTTGATCAACTACGGCTATTTCAGCTGGCTGATCTTGGTGGTGTGCGGTTACGCGGTCTACTTGGGCGTCAGCGTGACGATCAGCGAGGAGGAGCGCGGCATCTTGGATGTGCTGCTGAGCGCGCCCGTGGCGCGGACTCAGGTGGTGATCGAGAAGTTGCTCGCCTTCGCTGCGCTGATCGCTTTGGGCGTGCTGATCGGGCACATCGGCTTGGCGGGCATGACTTTGTTGTTCGACTCGTTCCGCGATAAGGTCGATCAGGGGCGCTTGCTGCAAGCCTCGCTGAACATGCTGCCTTCGGCGTGGCTAGTGCTGGCTTTCACGGCGGGGATCAGCGCGTTGGTGCGACGGCGCAACGTCGCGGCGACGCTGGGCGGCGCGCTAGTAGCCGCTAGTTTCTTCGTGGATACCTTCGGGCGCAACGTGCCGGATGTGGACGGTCTGCGAGCGATCTCGTTCTTGTCGTACTACGATAGCGTCAAGGTGCTGCGGGATGGCTTCGCTCTGAACAATGCGCTGCTGTTGCTGGGCATCGCCGCCGTGATGCTCCTCATCGGCGTGATCGGCTTCCAGCGGCGCGATCTGGGCGTGTGATGGCTCCATGAGGCGCTAGACTCGCGTGGATGCTCAAGGTGTGACTTGAGCATCCACTCTTTTCAGGTCAGCGCGCTACGCAGCCGATTATGAAGCATCCAAGATCGCGCTCTTGCTGGCTGCTTGTGCCATGCCACTGAGCGGGAAGAAAACGCTCACGAGCACGATCAGCAAGGCGACTTTCAAAAATCTCATTTTGAACTCCTGCGAAGTGAGGGGCAGAGCGCCCTCAAGCGGCGCCCTGCTCAGAAACCCGACTCACCGCAAGCCGCGCCAATAGCGCTCTTCGCGCCAGATATTGGCTGTGTTGCTGTAGCCCGCCTGCTCCCAAAAGCCAGGACGATCCTCCGCCGTGAATTCGATGGCGCGCAGCCACTTGCCGCCCTTCCACAGGTAGCGGTCAGACTCTTGGCGCTGACCTGGGATGGCGCCCATCACGCCGCGCAGCGGATAGCCGTGTTCGGGCGTCAGCGGCGCGCCATCGTAGTGAGTTGCCAACAGAAAGTTGCTGGCGAGCACCACTTCGAGCGGTGTGTTGGTGGTGTAGCCGAACTCGCAGTGCTGAATGGCGTAGCGCGCCTCCGGGCGCAGCTTGATCAGCCCTGAGTCGATCAGAGTCTTCAGATGCACGCCGCTCCAGCGCGTATCGAACTTGCTCCAGCCCGTCACGCAGTGGATGTCGTAGACGACCTCAGTGCGCGGCAAGGCGCAGAACTCCTCCCACGTCCAGACGCGCTCTTGCTCCACCAAGCCGAAGATGCGGAACGTCCATTGGCTGAGGTCGTTGTAGATCGGCACGGCGCCGTAGTGCAAGACGGGGAATTTCTGGGTCAGGGATTGACCGGGCGGCAAGCGACCATCTTCGCGCGCCTCTTCTTCCTTGCGGCGGCGGTTCAGAAAGTTCTCGAACATTGGCTGACTCGTCCTTTTGGCTAACGGTTCTCTGCCAGATTATAGCAGCCTCCGCGCCAAACGACGCCGCTCAGCGGCGCTCACGGGATCAGCATGACCTTGCCGCTCTCGCCGCTCATGAAGGTTTGGTAGGCGCGCTCGAACTCCGCCATCGGGAAGTGATGCGTGACCAAGCCCTCCAAGCGCAGCGCGCCCGACTGCAGCAAGCCGTGCGCCTGATACCACGTCTCCCACAGCCGCCGCCCGACGATGCCGCGCACGATGGCGCCTTTGAAGACGATATGCGCGTTCAGATCGAAGGTGAAGGCACTTGGCGCCAAGCCCAGCAGGGCTGCTTCGCCGCCCTCCTTCAGCGCCGCGAAGCCCTCGTTGATGGCGCTGGGCGCCCCGGACATCTCCAACAGCACGTCGATCCCCTCGCCATCCGTGACCTCCTCGACGACAGCCATCAGATTCTCGTGGCGCACGTCAACCGCCCGATCCGCGCCCAGCCGACACGCTAAATTCAGCCGATACGGGCTGATATCCGTGGCGATGACCGCCCGCGCGCCCGCTGCCTTCGCCACGGCAATCGCCATCAAGCCGACCGGTCCGCAGCCCGTCACCAGCACAAACTTCGCCGAGACATCCTGTGCCATGACGGTATGCACGGCGTTGCCCAAGTTTTCCTCGATCACAGCGATTTCGAGCGGCATGTTGGGCGGATTTTTCCAGATGTTTTGCGCGGGGATGGCGATGTACTCAGCGAAGCCGCCGTCACGATCCACACCGATGATCTGAGTCTTCTCGCACAGGTGCGCGCGCCCCGTGCGGCAAAAATAGCACGTATTGCACACCACGTGGCTCTCCAGCGAGACCTGATCGCCAAGCGCCACGTGCTCAATCTCCGGCGAGAGCGCCACAACCGTCCCGGTGATCTCGTGTCCGACTACGAAGGGCGGCTTCAGACGGCGCTGCGCCCAATCATCCCATTTGTAGATGTGAATATCCGTGCCGCAGATCGAGCCCGCCTGCACCTTGACTAAAACATCGCCGTGCTTGAGTTGCGGCACGGGATAATCTTCCACGTAGCGCAAGCCAACGCCGCGCTCCGCCTTTACAATCGCTTTCATTTTTGTCGGTAAGCTCATCGCTCCGCTCCTAAAACTTTTTACGCCCTTATTGTAGCGCGCCCGCCCTCGATTCGAACTGATAGCAAGGGATCAAGCAGTAGGGACGCCTCTCACAGAGCGCCCGCCTTTGCGAAATCGCTCACAAAGTGACATAATCTGCCCTAGTTTCACGTCAAAAGTCAGCCGTTCGTGAATTTCAGAAAGGCTCACCACGCATGATTGCCAAGCACGCGCCCGTTTTGCTGCTCGTCACGCTGTTGGCAACTTTGGCGGGCTGCGGCGCGCCCGCCACGCCCGCGCCGCCCTTCCCGCCCACTTTAGAGCTGCCCACCCGCGTGCCGATTCAGCCCACGCCCGATAGCCGTCTCGTCGCCGTCACGCCGCAAGTTCAACCCACGCGCGTCGCCCTGGAGCCGACTGCCACGCCCACGCGCTTGCGCCCCTCGCCCACGCCGACCATCACCCTGATTCCGCCCACCAACACGCCCCTCCCGCCGACCGAGACGCCCACGCCCAGCCCAACGCCGCAACCCGATCCTGCCCGCGGCGCCCAACTGTTCGCCAACGGCTTCGCGGGCAGACCCGACGTGCCGACCTGCGCCTCGTGCCACTATGTTGAGCCTGTCGAGGTCAACGATCTGGTCGGACCGGTCATGTACGGCATCGCGGATCGGGCGGGGCGGCGCGACCCGAACGAGGTCAGCGCTGTCGCCTACCTGCGCAACTCAATCTTGATGCCCAACAAGTACCTCGTGCCGAACGAAGGCGATAAGGTCTACGCTGTAGGCGGCATGAGCCTGATGCATCAAACTTACGCCGAAGAGCTGACGGCGGACGAGATCAACGATCTGGTTGCCTACATGCTGACCCTGCGCGCCCGCTGAAGGCGCGCAAAGGGCATTGAGCCGCCCTCTCAAGCTGTGCTATACTTGCGCAAAAGCGCGAGCAGCACTAGGAGGGCGGCATGTCCGATACTTTGCGTGGCGATTGGCGCACACCTGCCGTCGAGGACTTCCTCAAGCAGGTCTACCTGCTCCAACAGCAGGTCAATCCAGTGCCAACCATGCTGATTGCCCGCGCTTTGGGCATCGCCGCGCCCTCCGCCACCGATATGATCAAGCGCCTCAGCAGCGGCGAGAGCTTCCCGCCCCTGCTCAAGCACGCGCCCTATCGCGGCGTGCGCCTGACCGAAGACGGCGAGAAGATCGCCCTTGAGATCATCCGTCATCATCGCCTGCTGGAACTCTACCTGACCCAAAAACTCGGTTTCTCGTGGGATGAGGTGCATGACGAGGCGGATCGCCTTGAGCATCACATCTCCGAGCGGCTGGAGGCGCGCATCGCCGACGCGCTCGGTCACCCGGAGCTGGATCCGCACGGCGATCCCATCCCGGCGCTGGATGGCACGGTCAGCCTGCCTGAGCTGGTGCTGCTGGCAGATTTAGCCATCGCCCAACGCGGCACAGTCAGCCGCATCTTGGATCAATCGCCCGAAGTGCTGCGCTACCTCTCGGAGCTGGGCTTGGTGCCGGGCGTGCTGGTGGTCTTGGCAGACCGCGCGCCCCTCAATGACACGGTTCAGGTGCGCATCGGCAGCCGCGCCGCCGAGCCGCGCACCATCAGCATCCAAGTGGCGCGTAAGGCGCTGGTCGTGCCGGACGACTCCGAATCGATTTAGCTAGACGCTGCAGCGATACTGCGTGTAGCGCGCTAACTCCAGCATTTCATCCGCCTCAGGCAGTTCGGCGGCGCTCTCGACCAGCCGCTGGGCGCTTAGCGCGCCGTATGTGTCCAAGATGAAGAGCGCCGCGCCGCGCGTCGGCTCGCCCGTGTAGTGCCGCCAGACTCGCCCATCGGCATCCGCCAGCAAGGGGAACGGGACGTCTAGCGTCTGAGCGAGCGGCGCGAGCGCCTCAGGCTCGGCGTCAAAAATTGCCAGCACTCGGGCGTTGATCTCAAGGAACTCCGCCCACAGCGCCTTGATCTGCGCGAGCAGCGCGACGCTGGCTGGCTCTGCCTGCGGCAAGAAGAGCAGCACCAATCCGTGCCTGCCGCGAAACTGCTCGCGGCTGTAAAAGGCGCCTGAGGCGCTCTGCAGGCGGAAGTCGGGCGTCAGCCTGTTGTAGGGCAAAGGCTGACGCAACGGCAAGGGCTGATTTTCGTGACTCACGGCACACCTCGCTTCGCTTGAAGCCTGACTCGCAGAGACCTTAACGCGCTTGCAGCCTCTGGCGCAAGCGCGCTCAGCGCCACGGGGCGTGCGAGAGGTACTTGTAGGCTGAGTCGGGGAAGATCAGCACGATCACGCCTGAGTCGCCCCGTTCAGCCAGCTCCTCTGCCACGCGCAGCGCCGCCACCACTGCCGCCGCCGCGCTGATGCCCACCAAGATGCCCTCTTCGCACGCCAAGCGCCGCGCCATGATGTAGGTCTCATCCGTGCCGACGAACACTTGGCGGTCGGGCAGAGCTGGGTCGTAAATGCCGGGCTGGATCGCCGTCTCCATGTGCTTGAGACCCTCCAAGCCGTGAAAGGGCGAGTCGGGCTGCACAGCGATGGCTTGCACAGAGGGCTTGAGTTCCTTCAAGCGGCGTGTGTTGCCGACGAACGTCCCCGTTGTGCCGAGACCGGCGATGAAGTGCGTGATGGCGCCGTCGGTCTGCTGCCAGATTTCGAGGGCGGTGCCGTGATAGTGCGCCTGCCAATTGGCGGGATTGTTGTACTGATCGGCGTAGAAGTAGCGCTTCGGCTCGCGCTCAACCAGCTCGCGCACCGCGCGAATGGCGCCGTCGGAGCCCTCAAGCGGATCGGTCAGCACCAGCTCGACGCCGTAGGCGCGCAAAATAGCGAGTCGCTCTGGGCTGGCGTTGGCGGGCACGTACAGCTTGACGTGAATGCCGCGCAGCGCGCCCAACATGGCGTAGGCGATGCCCGTGTTGCCGCTGGTGCTATCCACGAGGGTCATGCCGCGCCGCAGCTTGCCTTCGCGCTCCGCCGTGCGGATGATGTTCAAGGCGGCGCGATCTTTGACGCTCCCGCCCGGATTCGTCCACTCAGCTTTGGCGTAAATGCCAATTTGGGGCGGCAAATGCGCCGTCACGCGCCCCAACTTCAGGAGCGGCGTGTTGCCGATGAGCGCTTCAAGCGTGGTCGCCCCGCTGACCTGCTGAAAAGTTCTAGTCATCATGCGGAAAGTCACTCCGTGTTTGTTCGCTCGTCAAGTTGGCAAAAGAAAAGGCGCACACCTGCCCAAAAGACACACAAACGCCGCACGTCCAGGCGTGAAAAGCCTCGATAAGCTGCCCACTGCGGGCGCTTATTCAGGGACGTACGGCGTCAATGCTTTCGGGCGGGTGTGCGCCCTCTAGCCGAGCGGCTAGAGCCTGCGCTCAGTTCGCTGCGCGCTGAAGCAGAGCCTTACGTCCCTGCTCCAGACACAAGCAAGCCTGCTTTCTCATGGTCAAATCGTGCCTTCGCGTCTGTGACGCTCAGATACAACGCTCACCTGTTCAATCCTAGCGCGTTTGGGTGGAAATGTCAATTGCGGCGCAAAGATAGGATTGAAGGGCGCTGGGCAGCCTGCTATAATCTCGCCTCAGATCGAGTATCCATGCAGCGACAACGCTGGCAAGCCCTAAGGGAATTCTCAGAATGTCCAAACAAGAGCTGATCAAGACGTTTGACGCGCCTGATCGCGGTTTTCCGCCGATTGCGGTCGGCGATAGCGTCCGAGTGCATGTGCGCGTGGTAGAAGGTAACAAAGAGCGCATTCAAGTCTTTCAGGGACTGGTCATTCGGCATCACGGCGGCGGGCAGAACGAGCTGTTCACCGTGCGGCGCATCGCCAGCCACGGCATCGGCGTCGAGCGGACCTTTTTGTATCGCAGCCCGCGCATCGAGAAGATCGAGGTGCTGCGCCACGCCAAAGTCCGCCGCGCGCAGCTGTACTACATGCGCAATCTGAGCGGCAAGGCAGCGCGCCTGAAGGAACGACGCGTCTTTGGGCAGGCGGCAGCCGAGAGCGCCGATAAAGCCGAGGAGTAGCGCCGTGAGCCGTCCGCTGATCGGCATTGTCTGCGGTCCGCACTACGAAGATGGCGCGCTCTTCTACGGCTTGATGCCCTCCTACGCGCGCTCGGTGGCTGAGGCGGGCGGCTTGCCCGTCCTGATCGTGCCGACGGTGGATGAAGCGACCCTGCGCGAGACTTATCAGCGGATGGATGCCGTGCTGATGGCGGGCGGCGCCGACGTCGATCCCGCCCACTATGGCATGGAGATGACGGCGCAAGTCTACGGCGTCGATCCGCAGCGCGATCACGCCGAGCTGAGCATAATCCGTTGGGCGGCGCAGGACGATAAGCCGCTCTTGGGCATTTGTCGGGGTTGCCAGATGATGAACGTGGCGCTGGGCGGCACGCTCTACCGCGATATCCCCTCGGAGTACCCCGACTTCAGAGGTGTCAATCACAGCTTACGCGGCGCTGTAGCGCGCAAGCAGGCGGCTCATCAGGTCGATATTTTTGCTAACTCGCGCCTTGCCGCGGCGATGGCTGTGCCAGAAGGTCATCTCGCCGTCAACAGTATGCATCATCAAGCCGTGCGCGATGTCGCGCCCGGTTTGAAGGTCTCGGCGCTCTCGGAGGACGGCATCGTCGAGGGGATTGAGTTGCCCCAAGCGCGCTTCTTCATCGGCGTGCAGTGGCATCCTGAGGAGTTGCTGCAGAGCGAGATCGAGAGCCGCGCCGCCATGCAGCGCCTCTTCAAAGCTTTTGTGGAGGCAGCCCGCCACAGCGAGGCATGAGCGACCCGCGCCCCATCGGCTTGCTGGACTCAGGCGTGGGCGGACTCTCCGTCCTGCGCGAGGTGCGCCGTCTGCTGCCTTTTGAAAGGCTCTGCTACGTCGCCGATCAAGCTCACTTGCCTTACGGCACGCGCTCAGCGAGCGAACTCCAGCAATTGGTTGAGCGAATTGTCCGCTTCCTGATCGCCCAGGATTGCAAAGCCATCGTGCTGGCTTGTAACGCGGCGAATACGGCGGCGCTGCACTACTTACGGGCGCAATTCCCTGACTTGCCCATCATCGGCATGGAGCCAGCCGTGAAGCCAGCAGCCGAGCGCACGCGCACGGGCAGCATCGGCGTGCTGACCACTCAAACGACGGCGCAAGGTGCGCTCTATGCCAACGTCCTGACGCGCTTTGCCGACGGCGTGCGCGTGATCACGCAGATTTGCCCGCAATTGGTGTGGTTGGTGGAGCAAGGCGCGCCTGAGGACGAGGCGGCGCGGCGGAGCGTGGCGGAATGCCTCGCGCCGCTACAAGCGGCGAACGTCGATCACATCGTGCTGGGCTGCACGCACTTCCCCTTCCTGATCCCGCACATGCAAGCCATCCTCGGCGAGTCGATCAGCCTCGTCGACCCTGCGCCTGCCGTGGCGCGGCAAGTCCGCCGCGTCCTGGAGGCGCGCGAGGCGCTTAGCGAGGCTGCCTCACAGGGCGAGGCGCATTTTTTCACTAGCGGCGCGCCTGAGCAGTTCAGCCGCGTAGCAAGCCGACTGCTCGGCACACCGATTCAGGCGTTGCCGCTGCCCGTCTAGCG
>CALKXH010000107.1 GCA_938005675.1 uncultured Anaerolineae bacterium | reverse complement strand
ACATTGTCGCGGCTATCCACCAGCTCGACGGCAGCTGCGTCGCCTTGTGGCGTCCACTGAGCGCGTGCGAACCACACATCCTCGCCCAGCTCGAAGCGCGTCGGATCGGCAAAATAAGCGACCTGCCCCGTCAGGATGTCGACCCAGTACACGCCGTTGTAGGTCAAGACGAGCGCCGCCGAGCCATCCGGCGAGAGATCGACGCTGAGCGGCGGATAGTCAAAGCGCGCGATCAGGCGCGGAAAGCCGCCCTGATCGGCGTACTGCAGCGTGCCATCGTCGCCGCCGAATACCACGCGGAAGTACGGCTTCGCGTCGGGCGCGGCGGTCGGCGTGGGCGGCGGCGCATCGAGGTACGGGCGCACGCAAGTCAGCACGGTGAACAGCTCGCTCGGCTCAGCGGGCGGCGGATCGCCTGCGTACGGCTCAAGCACATACTCCTGACCGACCGACTCAACCACATAGCCGCGCTGACCGTTCACCTCAGCCGCCCACCAGCGGTCGCCATCGATGGTGCAGAGCGGCTGCGAGTCGGGCAAGATGCGCAGGAGCGTCCCCTGAGCCATATAGCGCAGCACGAAGCCGCCGCGTGCCGCGTTGGACTTCAAATAAGCGCCCGGCGGCGCATCTTCCTTCAAGCGGCTGTTGCCGATCACCCGCGCTAGATCGCCCGCCTCCAGACGCGACTCTGGCAAGCCCAAGCACAAGTCGACTTGGGCGGCTTGGGCGACCGAGAACAGACTCAAGATCATCAGGCTGATTAGGGAGATGCTCAGCGCAGCGCGCCGCACTCTGATCATATTTTGCCTCTCTCTCAACGTTCAGATGCTGCGATTATACGCCCTGTTTAACCGACGAGACCCTCTCGAAGCGTCACAAGCTGCTCAGCCACACGATCAGCAAGACGCCCAAGCTCAGCAGCAGCAGCGCGCCGCCGCTGACCAGCCAATCCGTCCGCAAGCGCGCCTCAAGCTGCGCGCTGAGAGCGCTCAGCGCGTTCAGGGCGCGTCCCCAGCTCAGACTTGCCACGAGGCGCTCTTGCAAGACGTTCAAGCCCTTTAACACGGCGCGCAGCAGCCGCTCAAGCGCCGCGTAGAGCGCCGCAAAGACGATCAGCACGTCGCCCGGCGCGACCAGCGGCAACTTGAGGGCGGGCAAGCGTCCCTTCCCAACCGACGCCACCAAGCCAACCGCCCCGCTGAGCGCCGCACCGATCAGGATCGGCGTCACCGCCGTCGCCACCTTCGATTCCTTCAGCGACTCGCTCACCGCCCCCGACGCCTCAGGCAACACGAATAGGATGCCCGCCACGCAGATCAAGAGCGCCGCCCACGTCAGCCACATCAGGCGTGGCATCGCCTTGTGCGGCTCAGGCGTCCTTGCGATCAACCACAGGAAGCGCGCCATCAGCAGCGTCGTGCCGATTGCCGCCAGCGAGAGCCCTAGTGAGAGCACCTCCGCCCAGCCGCCTGAGAGCTGATCGGTCAAGCTCTTGAGCGCCGCCTTCGCCACGGCGCCGCTGGTCAGCGGCAAGCCCGCCAACGCCAGAGCAGGCAACAGCAAGACGATGGGCACTAGTCTGCTCGCGCCGCCAAAGGCGACGCCCAAGAACAACGCGCCCTTCGCTAAAGCGTGATGCAGCGCGTACAAGCCGACCGCCACCAGCGCCGCCTCGCGCAGCTCGCCCCCGATCAGCCACACGCCCACGCCCACCATGATGAAACCCATCTGGCTGATGCTGGAGTATGCGAGGACGGTCTTGGCGTTGGTCTGCGAGATGCCCATCACCGCGCCATAGAAGGCGGTCACCAGCCCCGCGATTAGAAAGAGCTCGCCCCACGCCGCCCCCTCAGCGGGCTGCAGAAAGCGCAGCCAACCCAAGACGCCCGCCTTGATCATCGCGCCGCTCAGCACAGCGCTGGCAGGGATCGGCGCGGCGGGATGCGCCAACGGCAACCACAGATGCAGCAACACTGCGCCCGCCTTGATGCCGAAACTGCCTGCGATCAGCGCCGCGCTCAGATCGTCGATGCCCCGCCCGCTCAATTCGGCTAGGCGCGAGGTCTCAGTCGCTGCATTGATCAAGACCAGCGCGCTGAAGAGCGCCACCTCGCCCACGATCACTAGCACCATGTACAGCCGACCCGCCCGCTGCGCCTCTGCCTGCCCGCTATGGACGATCAAGCCATAGGAGGCAAAGCTCATCAGGGCGAACCACAGGTAGAAGTTGAACATATCCGCAGCGACGATCAGCCCGAAGTTGCCCGCCATCGCCAGCAGGAAAAAGGCGAAGAAATGCGGCTGGCGCGCATCTTTTTGCAGATAGGCTTGCGCGAACAGCCCCGCCAACAGCCACAAGAGCGCCGTGAAGAACAAAAAGACCTGCCCCGCCCTATCGAGCGCGAAGATCGAGCCGAACAGCAAGGCGGGAATCTCTAGCTGTGTTCCCAGCGGCACGAAGAGCGCCGTCAGCAAGGCGGGTAGCGCCGCCAAGCCCGCTAAGGGCAACGTCGCGCTCAGACGGGTCAGCTGCCACAAACCGAGCGCAAGCGGCGTCAGCCACGTCAGGATCAGGAGCAGTTGGCTGATGCTCATCCGATGTACTCCTTCAAGATGATCACCTCGACCAGCGAGCGCAGGATGTACGGCACAATGCCTAGCAAGAGCGCGAAGAGTCCTGTGACGACGGGCGGCATCAAGAGCGTCCAGTGCGTCTCCAACCGTCCGCCGAAGTCATGCTCTTCAGGCCACGGCGCTTGCTGCTCCTTGAACCAGGCGCGGTACAAGATCGGCAGGAAGTACGCCGCGTTCAGCAGACTGCTCAGCACCAACACCCCGATCACCCAGCTCTCATTCGCCGCCAGCGCGCCTGAGCCGAGATACCACTTGCTGATGAAGCCCGCGGTCGGCGGCACGCCGATCATGCCCAGCGCGCCGACCGTGAAAGCCGCCATGGTCAGCGGCATTCGCCGTCCGACGCCGTCCATCTCGCTGACCTTGTGAATGCCGAGCGTCTCGGCGAGGTTGCCCGCCCCGAAGAACAGCGTGATCTTCATCACGCCTTGATGCACCAAGTGCAGCAAGCCGCCGATGGAGCCAATCGGACCGAAGAGCGCCACGCCTAAGATGATGTACGAGACTTGGCTGACCGTCGAGTAGGCGAGCCGCTTCTTCAAGTCGTCTTGGAAGATGGCGAACAACGAGCCAACCACGATGGTCAGGCAGGTGATCAGCAGCAGCGGCGTCAACACGCCCAGCTGATTCGCCACAGCGATCCCGTACAGGTCGTAGGTGATGCGCACGATGCCAAAGGCGCCCGCCTTCACGACGGCTACCGCGTGCAACAGCGCGCTGACCGGCGCTGGCGCGACCATCGCGCGCGGCAGCCAGCCGTGCAACGGCACAAGCGCCGCCTTCACGCCGAAGGCAGCCACAAACATCACGTACAGCAGGCTGAAGAGCGCAGGCTGGCTCTGGGCGACCCCATTCAGGACGCCGCCATCCATAAACTCAACTGCACCGACGACGGCGTGCAGCCAGATCACTGCCACCAGCAGCAGAACGCCGCCGATCAGCGTGTAGACCAGATACGTCCGCCCGCCGCGCAAGGCTTTTTCCGTGCCGCGATGCACCACCAACGGATAGGTGCAGATGGTCAGGAACTCGTAGAAGATCAGCAGCGTGATTAAATTGCCGGCGAGCGCGATGCCCATCGTGGCGCTCACGCACAGCGAGAAAAAGCCGAAGAAGCGGCTGCGATTGGGCGATTCCTCCAAATAGCCGATGGCGTAGATCGTGGTCACTAACCACAAGCTGGCGGAGAGGATCACGAACAGCACCGAGAGGCTATCCGAGCGCAGCACCAGATCGAAATTGGGCAAGAGCGGGAGGCGCGTCTCGTACGTGACGCCCGCCTGCAAGCCCCCGATCATGATCGCGATCAGCACAAGCTTGCTGAAGGCGCCCACCAAGTTCAAGACCGTGCGCACGCCGTGCGCCGCCTCGCGCAGGAAAAAGATGATCGCGCCCGGTATGAGCGAGGTCAGCACGATCAACAGCGGTAGCGAGTTCTCCCAAGTCATTCAGCCGCCTCCTGCCACGGCGCGCGCGCCGATTTCCAACAGCCTCAGCACATAGACTCCCGCGAAACCCAGCCCAATCGCCAGCAGCGCGAGCCCAAATGCGGAGAATTCCATCACGCGCGGCACGGGCTTCAGCGCGCTCAGCACCTCAGGCTGCGCCGCTTGCTTGAAGAGCCGCCCCATCACGCGCATCACATAAACCGCCGCCAACAAGCCGCCGCCCACAATCACAACGGTCAGACCCCAGTAGCCGCGCGAGATCGCCACGTCCAGCATCAGCCACTTCGCTACGAAACCGCCGCTGGGCGGCAACGCCACCAGACTCAAGCCCGCCAAGCCGAATGCCGTGACGGTCAGTGGCAACGCCCGCATGAGTCCGTCTAGCTTGCTCAGCTTGTCGTCGTTGAGCGCCTGTAGGATGTTCCCCGCGCTCAAGAATGCGGCGGCTTTGGCGCTGGCGTGCGCCAAGACGAAGCAGATCACGCCGCCCAGCACGAGCGTGTTGTCGCGCTCTAGGGCTAGGATCGGGATCAGCACGAATAAGTAGCCCAGCTGCGCCACTGTCGAGTAGGCGATCAGCAACTTCAGGCG
Source organism: uncultured Anaerolineae bacterium (assembly GCA_938005675.1). Classification (GTDB taxonomy): domain Bacteria; phylum Chloroflexota; class Anaerolineae; order Aggregatilineales; family UBA2796; genus CP2-2F. The sequence continues at coordinate 5,067 of CALKXH010000107.1, read as the reverse complement.
CGTCTGCCGAATGGCTTGCAGCGATCCCCACACAATCGCCCCGACGCCCAGCAGCGAGATGACTTGCGGCACGAACGTGCCCGCCAACGGATACAGCACCTCCAGCCACAGGCGCAGCAGGATGTAAAACGACCCCTTCACCACCAACGCCGAGAGCAAGGCGCTCACGGGCGCGGCGGCGTTGGCGTGGGCTGGGGGCAGCCAAAAGTGCAGCGGGAAGAGCGCCGTCTTCATCGCCAAACCCGCCGTCATGAGCGCCGCGGCGACTGCTAAGGCGGGCGTCTCGCGCGTCAGACTGCTCAGCTGGGCGATGTCCAAGACGCCGAAGCCGCCATACAAGAACGCCACGCCCGTCAGGTACATCAGCGAGCCTGAGAGACTGACGATCAGGTAGCGCATGGCGGCTTTCAGCACGTTCGGCTTGTCGGCGAGGGCGGTCAGCGCCACAGCCGAGAAGCCCAGCAGCTCCAATGTGACGTACAAATTGAACACATCGCCCGAGAGGAACAGCGCGTTCAGCGCCGCCCACAGGAACATCCACAGCGCCCAGAAATAGACCGCTTGACGCCCTTTCTCGGTCTCCGGAGCGGCGCGCCCGAAGTAGCCGCGCCCGTAGAGCGTGATCGCCAAGCCGATCAGCGCTGTCAGCAAGACCATCACTAGCGCCAAACCGTCCAGCACGAGGTCGATGCCTAGCGGCGCGCGCCAACCGCCAATAGTGTGGCGCACAGCGCCCGTCGCCGTCGCCTCAATTGCGAGCGCGACCGCCAAACCGACCGTCGCAAGGCTGCCGACCAGCGCCACAGGGAACGACCAGCGCGGCAGCACAAAGGCGCCGACGGCGGCGAGGATCGGCACGACGATGATCAGAGGCAAGACGGTCGTCACGGCGCGTCCTCCTCATCGGGCGTGAGGTACGCCGCACCTGTCACGGCTTGAATGCGCACTGCCAAGCTCAGCGCCAAGCCCGTCGCACAGACCGACACCACGATGCCCGTGATCACGAGGGCGTGCGGCACGGGATCGGGCGCGGCGTCGCTGCCGCGATAAGCCGCCGCGATCAGGATGGTGAAGGCGCCCGTCCCCATCACGTTCATGCCCAGTATCTTGCGCAACAAGTTCGGGTAGGCGAGCAGCGCGTACAGCCCCATGCCGAACAGCGCGACGCCTCCCAGCGCATACAGCACAGCCGAGCCGATCATGACGATTCCTCCTTTTGCGGCGCGCCGCCCACGAACAGCAGCGCCAAAGTCGCGCCAATTGAGAGCATCGCCGCGCCCTCGATGATCAAGATGATATCTTTGGCTTGCTCAGGCGGATACTCGAAGAAGTTGCCGCGCGCCAAGAGCATCCACGTCGCCGCGATCAGGAACGCCAACAAGCCAATCGCCAACAACGGGCGCAGCAGGGCGCGCCCGCCGCGCTGCGGCAACCAGACCGCCGCCGCGATCCATAAGATGCCCATGCCGCCCAGCACTGCGCCGCCCTGAAAGGCGCCTCCAGTCTCGTCCGCGCCGATCCACAGCAAGTAGCCCGCCATGATCGGCATCAGCGGCACGACGAAACGCACAAAAGCCCTCAAAATCGGCGTATCCGGGCGCTTGATCCACACGCGCGCCGTCCGCGCCACCGACCAAATGCCGATGATCGCCAAGAGCAGCACCGCCACCTCCAGCAGCGTATCGTAGCCGCGAAAGTTGAGCAGCACAGCCGTCACCGCATTGCCGACGCCGCTCTCAGGCAGGCGCTCAAGGGCGACTTGGGCGAGGCGCGGCTGATCCTCAGGCAGACTGAGCACAGCCGCCGCCAAAGTCAGCGTCAAAACTAGCGACATGCCCAACAGCAGGGCGCGTCCCGCCGTCAGGCGTACCTCGTCTTGATCAGCTATCTTGGGCAACTGCCACCTCCTGCTCAGACTCAGACTCGCGGGCTGCATCGGTCGACTCTTGAGCGATCTGCGCCTCTTTTTGCCGCATCACGTTCAGCGTCGAGAGCAAGAGCGCGCCGGTCAGCCCTGAGCCGACCGCCGCCTCCGCCAGCGCCACATCCGGCGCCTGCAAACGCACCCACACGAAGGAGAGCAGCAGCCCGAAAGCGATGAATAGCACCACAGAGCGCAACAGGTCGGGCGCGGTCAGCGCCGCCCAAGCGCAGGTTACTAACGTGACGATCAGCACCACATCGAAGGCGAGTTGTAGCGTCATGTCGATTCCTCCCAAGGCTTTTGCTCGGCGTTGAGCGCAGCGCGCCCGATCAGGTGGGCTACGGTGGCGCTGGCGGTCAGGGTCAGAATCCAGATCAAGCCCAGCTTGAAGCGCGTCGCCCAGGTTTCGACCTGCAAAGCCGCCGCGAGCATGATCAGCATTAAGCCGACGTTATCTGCCTTCGTGATGGCGTGCGAGCGCGTGAAGACGTCCGGCAGGCGCAACAGACCGAGCGTGCCCGCTAAGAAGAAAAAGCAGCCCGCCCCGATCAGCAAGATTGTGATCAGATCAATTAAGCTCATGCTTCAGCTCCTGCGACTGGGCGGACGCTGGGGCGCTGGGCTGCCCGTAGCGCGCAAAGACGATGCCCAAAACACCCGCTAGAATGGCGAAGACTAGCGCGATAGTCTGGTAGGCGCTCTCCCCAGTGGCGAGGGAGAGCAAGATCAGGATGGCTGTGCCAGTCGTGCCGAAGAGCTGGACTGCCAGCAGACGGTCGGCGGTGGTACGCCCGCGCAGAATGCGCAGCAAGCCGGCTCCGACATTTAGCAGGAGGAAAAGCGCCGCAAGCTGGAAAAAAGCGCTCATTCAGTTCTCTCCTCTAGGCGTATGCCGAAGATACCCGCCACGCGCTCTTCGAGGATGCCCAACTCCTCGCGGATAGGCGCGTTCACGTCCAGCGCGTGGATGGTCAGGACGTCATCTGCTAAGTTGACTGAGAGCGTGCCGGGCATCAGGCTGGCTGAGTTCGCCACGATCACCTGCGCCTTGACTTCCCTCACGCGCAACGGGTAGCGCACGAGGCGCGGCTTGATCGGGATGTGCGGCTGAAAGACTCGACGCGCCACATCCACGCTGCTCAGCAGCGATTTGCTCAGAAAGTACAGCCCGAAGCGCAGGGCGCCGAACGGTCGGACTTGCCAGACGGTCGGCGGCACAAAGGCGAGGCTGATCAGCGTTGCCGCCGCCACGCTCGGAATGCCCAATACCCAAGCTGCGTTGTCACCCTCAGTCAGTATCCACCACAAGGCGGCGAAGGTCGCGCCGCGCAGCAGCACATCTAGGCTTTGCTGCCATGTCAGCCTCCGCCGCCCGACGGAGACTGCCTTTTCCGTGTCATGCATCAGAGTCACCTTTCCCTGTCAGTGCGAGTTGACCTCGCATGTATTTTAACTGTCTCTGCAAGGCAGCCCGATAGCCAGAGCTATTCAGGATGCACAAAGCATCGATCATCTTGAAAAATTAGGCGAAAATGTTTTGGTGCACTTTTGAGGGCTGCGACGCCCACTCGAGGCGCCATCAGGCGCTCCGATAGGTGCGGATGCGCTCAGCATTCGGGCGGGCGGCTGTCGTCGGCGGCTTGCCAACCGAGGTAGGTTGCAGGGCAAGACGAATAGATCGGGCACAGCACGTCATGCGCCTTCAACGGGCGGCTATCGGGGCTGATCGATGCCGAGGTGCGTGCTGTGAACGCCATCAGACTGTGTCAAGCGCAAGTGCTTTTAAGGCTCAGGTACAAAATATAGCACATTTGCGGGATTGTGGCTTTGAAAATTTTTATGGTAGCTGAGCAATATTGGCGCAGGCGGCTCGTAGGTGTGCAGCGCTGGAGCATTCACGTGATAGTTTCCGCTACGTTGCACTACAATCGAGCTTGATCATCCGCAAGAACATCTGAATCTCTGAGGTAGAGTCGTGCGTCTGGCAAATCACACCTACAGCTTGCCGCAACTCATTTTGGCGACCTGTCTGGTCATGTTCACTTCGGTCTTTGTGGTCGCCGCCATCAGCAGCCTGCCGATTGAAGGCACGCCGCTAGGCTGGGATTGGCAGCTCATCTGGACGCCCATTCAGAATGGGCAAGTCGATTATGCTAACGGCTCTATGCGCGTGACGCCATGGGGCTTGCCGATGCTCTTGCCGCTCAGTTTTCTGTCTTTTCGGCTCAGCTGGGGCATTGTGACCTTCATCACGCTGCTGGCTTATCTGCTCAGCGTGCCGCGTGCCAGACAGCGCTGGCAGTGGGCGCTCTACGCGCTGTTGCTCTTCACTGCCTATCCCGCGCTGCGTCATATCGCCGATGGCAACATCGAGGGCTTCATCCTGATTGGCGTCTTGCTGATCGCCTATGGCTACAATCACAAACGGGCGTTACCGCTCGGCATTGGGCTATTGATCGCCACCGCCAAGCCGCAGACGGTCTGGCTATTGGCAATGTGGATTGGCATCTACCTGCTGTGGCAATGGCAACCGCGGGCGTGGCTGCGCGTTGGCGCGGTAGTTCTAGCAGTGGTCGTGCCGACCATGCTCATCTACGGGCAGGCGTGGTGGGCGATGATGCAAGTCGGGCATCAGGTCGGCACGCCTGTCGATGTCAGCCTGCTCGCCAGCCTGAGCCGACAGGGCTATCCAAGCGGGCTGTTCGGTATCTTGGCGGTTCTGATCGTCAGCATATCGAGTCTGTCGGCGTTGCGCCATCCGCACAGCCTGACGACCGCCAAAATTGGGATGTTCATCAGCGCCTCGATGCTGATCTCGCCTTACACTTCCAGCATCAGCTTGATCACTGCCTTCGCCTTCGCCGTGATCGGGCTGTTGCCCAGCCGACCGCGCTCGGCAACGCTCATGCTGCTGCTGACCAACAGCCTGTACCTTTTCTCGCACGATTTTGTGCGCGCTAACGGCGCGTACGCCATCACTTGCTTGCTGGCGCTGATGTGGGCTTTGTGCTGTTGGCACAATTGGGCTGCACCAACAGCGACGTCTGCAACCTCTGCCGCCTCAGTGCGTATATGACAGTACACATAAGTTTTGAAAGGGGCAAAGGCACATGGGTGGCAAATTTGAAGGCGACGGCGAGCGC
>CALKXH010000106.1 GCA_938005675.1 uncultured Anaerolineae bacterium | reverse complement strand
GGCATAGGGACCGGGTGAATGGCGCGCTGGAGCTCGCCGACAGGCGGCTGCTCTCGTGGGCAAAGGACGCGACGCTGCGCCTGTGGGCGGCGGACGGGACGGAGATCGCCGTCCTGCGCGGGCATCAGGCGGAGGTGCGGGGCGCGCTGGAGCTCGCCGACGGGCGGCTGCTCTCGTGGGGTTATATGACGCTGCGCCTGTGGGCGGCGGACGGGACGGAGATCGCCGTCCTGCGCGGGCATGAGGGGAAGGTGTTGGGCGCGCTGGAGCTCGCCGACGGGCGGCTGCTCTCGTGGGCAGGTTACCCTGACGAGACGCTGCGCCTGTGGGCGGCGGACGGCGCGCCAATCGATGCTATTAAGTTGGATGCGCCGCCCGACCAGCTGGGGGCTTGGCTCGTCCGCCACAGCGTCGATTGGCGGACGTTCGCGCAGGCGTGGGAGCCGTACGCCTGCGCGCCTGAGCGCGACCTGCTGGCGGAGCGGCGCGGCAACGCGCTCTATCTGTGCCGTTTCGAGACGGGCGAGCGCCTCGCCGCTTTCTACGCCGAGAGCGCGATCTGGACAGTCAGGTTCCTAGAGGGCGGGTCGGTGGTGGCGCTGGGCTGCGAGAACGGGCAGGTGATCTTCTTGCGGGTGGCGCTGTAGGCGGGCGCTTGTGCTACAATTAGGCGCGCCAAGTGATCAACACGCGCTCTCAGGAGACCTGCATGTCATCACAAGTCATCACGCCGCGAGCCGAAGACTACTCGCGCTGGTATACCGACGTGGTGCAGCGCGCCGACCTCGCCGACTATGCGCCGGTGCGCGGCTGCATGATCATCAAGCCCTACGGCTACGCCCTGTGGGAGAACATCCAGCAGGCGCTCGATAGGCGCTTCAAAGCCACCGGGCATCAAAATGCCTACTTCCCGCTCTTCATCCCGGAGAGCTTCCTCGCCAAAGAGAAAGAGCACGTCGAGGGCTTCAGCCCTGAGTTGGCGGTCGTGACGGTGGGCGGCGGCGAAGAGCTGCAAGAGCGCCTGATCGTCCGCCCGACCTCCGAGACGATCATCGGCTACAGCATGGCGAAGTGGATTCAAAGCTACCGCGACTTGCCGCTCTTGCTCAATCAGTGGGCGAACGTGGTGCGCTGGGAGATGCGCACGCGCCTGTTCTTGCGCACGATGGAGTTCCTCTGGCAGGAGGGGCATACCGCCCATGCCACGCACGACGACGCCGAAGCCGAGACGTTGCGCATCTTGGATATCTACGAAGACGTCTATTTGAACGAGGCGGCGATTCCGGGCATCAAAGGGCGCAAGAGCGAGCAGGAGAAATTCGCCGGGGCGCTGCGCAGCTACAGCATCGAGGCGATGATGGGCGATAAACGCGCTCTGCAGGCTTGCACCAGTCACAATCTCGGTCAGAATTTCGCGCGCGCCTTCGAGATTCAGTACACCGATGAGAACAACGTCCTGCAATACGTCTGGACGACGTCGTGGGGGCTCTCCACGCGCATGATCGGGGCGGTGATCATGGCGCACGGCGACGATCAAGGGCTGCGCTTGCCGCCACGCCTCGCCCCGATTCAGGTCGTGATCGTGCCGATTGGCAAGAACGAAGATGAGCGCGCCACGGTCATGGGGGCGGCTGAGGCGCTGCGCTCAGAGCTGCAAGCTGAGGGCGTGCGGGCTAAGCTCGATGCGCGCTTCGAGCTCTCGCCGGGCTTCAAGTACAACGATTGGGAGATGCGCGGCGTGCCTGTGCGGGTCGAGGTCGGTCCGCGCGACGTGCAGAGCGGGTCGCTGATGGTGGCGCGCCGCGATGTGGCAGGCAAGGCGGGCAAGCAATCCGTGCCGCGCGAGGGCGCCGTGACTTTCATCAAGGCGCTGCTCGAAGACATTCAGCGCAGCTTGCTGGCGCAAGCCACAGCCTTCCGCGATGCCAACATCCACGAGGTTGAGGATGATTACGGCAAGTTCTGCGAGATTCTGAAGGAAGGCTGGGCGTACGCTTGGTTCTGCGGAAGCGCGGCGTGCGAGGCGAAGGTCAAAGAGGATAACCAAGCCGTCTCGCGCAATTTCCCGCTCGGTCAAGAGCGCGGCAAGGGCAAGTGCATCGTCTGCGGGACGGAATGCACTGAGCGCGCGCTCTTCGCCAAAGCTTACTGATCTACTTGCCGCCGCGCAGAGCGAGCGCCGCCGCGCCGATCAAGCTGACGTCCTCGCCCAGCAGCGGCGGCACAATTTGTAGCTGCCAATCGCCGTACTGATAGTAGGATTCGTCCAGCACGTTCGCCTTGATCGCCTCCCAAGCCGGCGTCAGGAGCAGATCGCCAGCGCCTTCTGCCACGCCGCCGCCGACGATGACGATCTGCGGGTTGAACAGGTGCAGCAAGCTGACGATCCCCAAGCCGATCAGCGTGCCGGCGCGCCGCAGCAGCTCCAGACCGAGCGAGTCGCCCTTGCGCGCCGCCTCGACCACGTGCCGCGTCTCGATTTGGCGCACATCGCCGCCCGCCAGCCCTAAAATTGCCGAGTGCCGCCCGCCCACGATTGCCACTTGCGCCTGCCGCGCGATGGCGCCGCCTTGCGTCTCTTTTTCAAGCGTGGTGGCGCGGATTTGCCCGCACTCGTAGACCAGCATGACCATGTGACCGCCCTCGGCGCCGAAACCGCGCCAGCCGACGATGGGCGTGCCGTCCACGATGATGCCCGCGCCGATGCCCGTGCTGATCGTCAGGTAAATGACGTGCTGAAAGCCCTTGCCCGCGCCGCGCTCGTACTCGGCGAGGGCGGCGAGGTTGGCGTCGTTGCCCAAGTGGACGGGCACGCCGAGCGCCTCTTCCAGCCGCCGCTTGAGCGGCACGTCGTGCCAGCCCGCCAAGTTCGGCGGACTGGTGATCACGCCCGTCTTCAGGTCAATCGGACCGGGCGCCGAGACCCCGACCGCCGCGACTGTCTCGCCCGCCTCCGCCCAGACCGCGCGCGCCTGCCCCACGATCCGCTCGATGACCGCCTCGACGCCTTCTTCATCGCGCGTGAGCGTCTCCGTGCGGGCGAGGCGCTCCAGATTGGCGTTGAACTTGCCCGCTCGAATGCGCGTGCCGCCCAAATCGATCCCGATGTAGACTGTCTCCGCCATGCAACTGTGCCTTTCCAAGCGAATATGCGCGCGTCGATCTTAGCGCTGAGCGCCGCCTGAGACAAGCTGCGCGCCTTG
>CALKXH010000105.1 GCA_938005675.1 uncultured Anaerolineae bacterium | reverse complement strand
AGATCAGCCGCCGCGAATTCCTGCGCCGCATCGGTCTAGCTGGCTTCGGCATCAGCATGGCGGGCATGTTCCGCTGGGATATGCATCGGGCGATGGCAGCCCGCCCGCCCATCCGCCTGCGCGAGGGCGTCTATCAGCTCTCTGATGAGCAGGAGAAGTGGCTGCGCGAGGTCGGCGGGCGCTTCCGCGGCACGACCGTGCGCATCTCCTCCGAGTCGACGGCGCCCAGCCAGATCATCAGCGATCTTGCCAAGCAGGTCTTCGAGCCGCTGACCGGCATGACCATCATCTGGGAGCAGACCCCGCTCGATCAGGTGCTCTCGAAGATCACGCAGGATACGGCGACTGGCTCGCCCTCCAACGACATCTACTACCTCGATCAGGCGTGGGTCGGGCGCTTCGTCAACGACACCGTCGATCCGATGGAGTACATGAGCAACACCGGCAGCGACCTGAACATGCCCGACTTCGACTTCGAGGACTTCGTGCCGGAGCTAGTTCCCGCTTTGGCGTCCTATCAGGGGCGTCTGGTCGGTCTGCCCTTCGACATCCCGATCTTCGTCTACATGTACCGCCGCGACATCTACGAGCAGCTCGGTCTGAAGCCCGCCACCACCATGCAAGAGTTCCTCGATAACGTGCGCGCGACTGACATGAGCCGCAATGCCGACGGCAGCGAGGTGCGCGGCTACATCGGGCAGTGGAAGTCCGGACACTACGCCCTCCAGTGCGACTGGACAGCCTGGCTGTGGTCGCACGGCGGCTCGCACACCGGTCCGAACGAGACGGTCGTCATCGATGACGAGTTCGCTGTGGCGGGCGCCAACTACATGCTCGAACTGGCTAAGCACGTGCCGGCGGGCGTCACCACGTGGGACTGGGGCGGTCAGGGCGATGCCATGGCGCAGGGCTTGGGCGCTAACGTGATCTCGTGGGCGGAGTTCTTCCCCGGCTTGGACGTCCCCGACCGCTCCAAGACCGTCGGGCTGTGGGAGACCGCCGACCTGCCTCAAGAGGTGGCGCTGCGCCCGCCCTCAGAGTGCAGCTTCGACGAAGTGCCCGCCATCGGGCATCAGGGCGGCTCGTGCATCGCCCTCTCCAAGTACAGCCGCGTCAAGGACGCCGCGTGGGTCTTCCTGCAATGGGCAACCAGCAAGCCGACCCAGATCGCCGCAGCCGAGTCCAGCAACACGCCCGTGCGCCTGAGCGCCTTCAACGCGCCCAACGTCCTCGAAAAGGCGAAGGTCGTGGCAGGCACCACCCGTCACTTCCCCGCCGCCCTCAAAGCGATCAAAGAGCGCATGGGCACCGAGCCGCACTTCCCCGGCTGGGCGGCTGTCAGCGGCACGGGCGGTCCAGTGCCGACCGAGCTGGGCAAGATGACGACCGGCGCGCAGGATGTGGCAACTACCTTGCGCAACATCAAGGCTGCCATCCAAGCCGCCATCGAAGAGTAGTTTCAGGCTCCCTCCACATCGCAGCGAAGGGCGGGAGGCATCTCCCGCCCTTCGTGTACACTTGAGAGACCTGAAAGACTTTTAGCCTTTTTTCCAACAGCGAGGATGTATGCCTGTGAGCGAGCTAAAAGACCTTGTCATCGGCGTAGATAGCAGCACCAGCGCCTGCAAAGCCATCGCGTGGGATCGGCACGGGCGCCCCGTCGCGGAGAGCCGCGCCACCTTCGAGCTGATCTCGCCGCAACCGAACTGGTACGAGCAACGCGCCGAAGATTGGTGGGAGGCGCTCTGCAAGACGCTGCGCGAGTTAGCCGCCCAAGTCGGTGCGGAGCGCTTCGCGGCGCTGTGCATCACCCATCAGCGCGAATCGTTTGTGCCCGTCGATGAGACCGGGCAGCCCATCCGCAACGCCCTCCTCTGGCTGGATGATCGGGCGGTCGAGCAGGTCGCCCAGCTAGATCGCCTCGTCGGCAACGACTATTTGCATCAGCTGACGGGCAAAGGACCCTCCACCAAGCAGTCGCTGCCCAAGCTGATCTGGCTGCAGCAGCACGAGTCGGACGTCATGCGCCGCGCCTACAAGTTCCTCGACGTTCACGCTTTCCTCGTGCAGCGCCTGACGGGACGTTGGATCACCAGCTTGCCTTGCGCCGATCCGATGGGCTTGATCGACATGGCACAAGGGACTTGGGCGACCGATCTGATGGCGCGGCTGGGCCTGAATCCTGAGCAATTCGTGCCGCTCGCCGCGCCCGGCGCGATCATCGGCGAGCTGAGCGAGAGCGCCGCGCGGCTGTGCGGCTTGCGAGCGGGCTTGCCCATCGTAGCGGGCGCCGGCGATGGACAGTCCGCCGGCTTGGGCGCCAACATCACCGAGTCGGGCAGGGCGTACTTGAATCTCGGCACGGCGATGGTCAGCGGCGCCCACGCCGAGCGCTACGTGGCGGATCGGGCTTTCCGCACGCTCTGCTCGCCCATCGCCGGCGCTTTCGTGCCGGAGGAAGTGCTGGGCGGCGGCACGTTCACGGTCAGCTGGTTTGTGGAGCATTTCACAGCCGACTTGCGCAGAATCGAGCTGAGCGTCTCGCCGGAGGAAGTGCTGGAGACGGCAGCGCGCAAGTTGCCGCCCGGCGCGCTCGGCTTGATGCTGGTGCCGTACTGGAACGCCGTCATGCCGCCCTTCTGGGATGCCAAAGCCACCGGCATCGTGATCGGCTGGACGGGCGCTCATCGCCGCGAGCACTTCTACCGCGCCATCTTGGAGGGCATCGCCTTTGAGCATCGCTTGGCGATGGAGGGCATTCAGGCTGCCACCGGACATCCGATTGATGAGTTCATCCTGATGGGTGGCGGCTCGCGCAGCGCGCTGTGGTGCCAGATCGTGGCGGATGTTCACGGCAAGACCGTCAAGCGCGCCAGCACCGCCGAGGCGACCAATCTAGGCGCGGGCATCTTGGCGGCGGCAGCCGTCGGCTGGTATCCGAGCGTCCGTGCCGCCGCCGCCGCCATGACCAGCACTGAGCGCACCTACCTGCCCGACGAGAAAACCCATCAAACTTACGATAAGCTCTTCCGCGAGGTCTACCGCGAGATTTTCCCCTCGCTGCAGCGAGCGATTGATCGGCTCAGCGAGCTGACCTACGGCTACAGCAGCTAGGCGCGCGGGCGAGTCGCTGTGCGACTCGCCCATTTGCGAGCGGCTGCGCTATACTAGCCCGAAATTTTCCCTCACGTAGGAGTTTTGAGCGATGCCCGACCGAGTCGCGCTATACCTGCAAGATGCTCATCCATTACAAGAGGCGATCCACTACGTGCAATACGCCGAAGCCAACGGCTTCGAGGCGGTCTGGCAGGCGGAGAGCCGCCTCGTGCGCGATGCCATCGTGCCGATGGCAGCTTTCGCCGCCACCACGCGCCGCATCAAGGTCGGCTCGGGCGTGATCAACAACTGGACGCGCAACGCCGCCCTGATCGCCTCGACCTTCCTCACCCTCGACGATCTGGCGCCGAATCGGATTCTCTTGGGCATCGGGGCGTGGTGGGATCCGCTGGCAGCGAACGTCGGCATCCGACGCGAGAAGCCCCTGCTCGCCATGCGCGAGGTCGTGACGGTCGTGCGCGACCTCTTGGCGATGAAGCGCGTGACCTTTCACGGCGAGTTCGTCCACGTCACCGATATCGAGCTGGACATCGTGCACGGGCGGCGCGAGCCGCGCCACGTCCCGATCTACATCGGCGCGACCGGGCTGAAGATGATGGCGCTGACCGGCGAGATCGCCGACGGCGCCCTGCTGAACTATCTGGTCTCGCCCGCCTACAACGCCGAGGCGATGGAAGCGCTCGAAAAGGGCGCTAAGGTCGCCGGGCGGCGCATCGAGGATATCGACCGCCCGCAGCTGATCGTCGCCAGCGTGGATCGGGATCGCAAAAAGGCGCTCGATGGCGCCCGCAAGCTAGTGACTCAGTATCTCGGTCAGCAGCCGCACATCATGAAGGCGAGCGGCGTCAGTCAGGAGCTGCTCGATGAGATCGCCCAAGTTTTGACGTGGCCCGCCACTGAAGAGCAGATCGAGCAAGCGATGGCGCTGGTGCCAGACGACGTGGTGCAGCTGATCACTGCCAGCGGCACGCCTGAGGAGGTGCGCGCCAAAGTGCGCGAGTACGTCGCCAATGGCTGCACCTGCCCGGTGCTGTATCCGCTCGGCGAGGACGTGAAACTGATGATCGATACCTTCGCCAACGGCTATTCGCACTGATCGAGGAGCGCGCCCGATGAGTCCTGCCCTGCCTGAGCGCCCCGCGCCCGACGCCCTCCAGCCGAACTCGCGCCATTGCTTCGCCTGCGGCATTCAGAGCGCGCACGGCTTGCGCCTGCGCTTTTATAACGACGGTCACCACGCTTGCCGCGCCGAAGTCGTGCTGGGCGACCTGCATCAAGGCTATCCCGGCATTGCACACGGCGGCGTAGTGACCGCCGTGTTGGACGAGGCGCTCACGCGCGCCGTCCTCGCCGGCGATTTCCGCCGCCTGACCTACACTGCCCGCATCGAGGTGCGCTTCCGCCAACCGACGCCCCTCCACACCCCGCTGACCGTTCGTGGACGGGTCGAGCGCGACCGCGGGCGGGTCATCCTCTCCACTGCGACGATCAGCCTGCCCGACGGCACGCTCACCGCCGAGGCGAACGGGATGCTGGTCGCCATCCCGCCTGAGACGCTCGCCCAAATGGACACGCCTGAGGCGGGCTGGCAGGTTTATCCCGACGATACGGCATGACGCGCCGCCGCTGGCTGCCTTTCGCCCTCCTGAGTCTGCTGATCGGCGCGCTCGCCGCTTTGTTCATCGGCGGCGGACTGCGCGCCACCGGGCTGCCGACCCCGATCCTGCCTCTAGACGACGCCTACATCCATTTTCAGTACGCCCGCGCCCTCGCCGAGGGGCATCCTTTCCGCTACAACCCCGATCAGCCGCCCACCAGCGGCGCGACCAGCTTGCTCTATCCGTTCGTCTTGGCGCTCGGCTATCGGCTCGGCTTCGCGGGCGAGGCGTTGGCGTGGTGGGCGCTCGGCGTGGGCGTTTTGACGTGGCTGGGCGCGGCGTGGCTGCTCTTCCGCCTGATCGCGGCTGAGAGCGGCGGCGCGACGGCGCTGGCGCTGGGCGTGGCGGCGACTTTCATCTTGCACGGCTCGCTGGCTTGGGCGTTCGTCTCCGGCATGGAGACGGGGCTGTTCCTCTGGGCGATTCTGCTGACGCTCTGGCACGTCCGCGCCACGAACGTCCGCGCGGCGCTCTCAGCGGCAGCTCTGACGGCGCTGATCCGTCCTGAAGGCGCCGTGATCGCCCTGAGCGCGACGCTCTATCTGCTCTTGGCGGCGCGGCGCGTCAACAGGCTGTATTACGCCCTGCCGTTCGTGGCGTCCGTTGCGCAGCCGCTGCTCAACCTCGCCCTGACGGGCTCTCCCAGCGGCAGCGGGATGCAGGCGAAGAGCTACCTCTACAACGTGCCGAGCGATGCGCAGCAAACTCTTTGGCTCATCGGCGAGACCTTCGGGCGGCTGTGGCGCGAGCTATTCACCGACTTCGGCGTCTACAACACCGCCTTTTTCGCCGTCCTCGCCCTCGTCCCGCTCGCCTTCGGCGCATGGCAGCTCATCCGACGGCGCAAAGTGAGCTTGCCGATCCTGATCGCCGTCTGGCTGCTGGGACTCTCCGCCATCACCGCCCTCGTCGAGACGGCGTTCTGGCAATTCAAGCGCTATCAGCAGCCGATCATCGCGCTGCTGGTGCTGCTGAGCGGCTACGCGCTCAGCGCGCTCAGCTTTCGGCGGCGCGGGGCGGCGCACGCCCTGATCGGCGCTTGCGCGCTCTATACCGCGCTGGGCGTGGGCGACTGGTCGGCGCATTACCACGAGAATGTGCGCGAGGTCGCTCTCAGTCAGCGGGCGTTGGCGCGGGCTGTGGCGGACTTGCCGCCTGAGTCTCTCGTCGGCGCCCACGATATCGGCGCGGTGCGCTATCTGGGCGGGCGCACCACCTACGACGTGGTCGGGCTGACCACGCCCGCCGCGGCTGAGGCGTGGCGGCACGGCGCGGGCGCCGTCTTCGAGCAGCTCTACGCCAGCCCGTGGCGACCCGATCACTTCGCCATCTACCCCGATGCGCGCGGCTTGACCTACTTCGTCCAGAGCGGCGTCTTTGGCGAGGTGCTGGGCAGTTTTCCCTCCACGCAGCCGCGCGTCAACGTCGCCTCCGCCACAGCCAGCGGACAATTCCTCTACCGCGCCGATTGGACGTACGCCGTCTACGCCGCCCAGCCGATGCAGCCCAGCACCCTCGCCGAGATCGCGGGCTTCGACTTGGTGGATAGTCTGAACGTGGCGCACTTGGCGAGCGAGCGGGCGCACGACTATATCTGGTGGCAGGCGCTGCGGCGCGACGGCTTCCCCAGCGAGCTGCACGCCCTGACCTATCAGGCTTGCGCGCCGCCCGACCAGCGAAACAGCGCTTGTCGCGTTGCCGATGGCGGTAGATTGCTGACCGGCGGCGAGGCATTCACGATACGGGCGGAGGCAGGGCGCGACTTGCTCTGGGTCATGCGCGTGCAGGCGCAATATCCGATCAGCCTGCGCCTGTACGCCGACGGTCAGCTGATCGGCGAGCGGATCGTGCCTGAGATCGCGGGCAAGTGGGTCGAGATCGCCTCGCTCGTGCCGCGCGAGCGAATCGCGGGCGACTCGCTCAAATTGCGCGTCGAGGTCGCAGGCGCTGATGAGGGCAGCTTCTATCTGCCCTACTATCACTGGTTCTATCAAGGCGCGTATCGGCGCGAGCGCTCGCAAGGCGAGGCAGTGGCAACTTTCGCCGACTCAGTCGCGCTGAACGCCGCCGAGATGCTCTACGACTCAGCCGCGCGGACGCTCACTCTGGACTTGATGTGGTCGCTGATCGGCGAGGCGCCCTTCGATGCGGTCGTTTTCATGCACATCTACGACGAGGCGGGCGCGCTGATCGAGGCGGCGCAGCGCGATGTGCGAGTCGGCGGGGGAGCCTTGCCGCCCGCCAACTGGCTGCCTGAGCGCCTCTACCGCGAGCGCCACGCGCTACAGCTGCCCGCCGCTCTGCCCGCAGGGACGTACCGCGCGGCGGTCGGCTTGTACGATCCGCGCACGCTCAGGCGCTACGCGGCGCGCGGCGCGTCGGCGGACGCCGATCAGCGCGTCTTCATCGGGTTGTTTCGGGTTGGGGAGGAATGAAGGATGCATCGGTTGAAATGGCTACTGGTTTGTGCGGGCGCGCTGAGCCTCGCTATGCTTGCAGCGCGCCAAGTTGGGCTGCGCGCGCCGGATTCAGCCGCCCTCGCGTGGCTGAAGAGCCTCTACAGCGCGGAGTGCGCCCTGCCCGACTGCTGGCACGCCATCCAGATCGGCAAGACGACTGTGCGCGAGGCGGCGACGATCTTACAAGCCGATCCCGACCTCAAAGTTGACATGCTGCCCAGCCGCAGCTACAAGACGTGGGTGATGCGCACTTACCGCCAAGCGCCGCCTCAGGGCGTTGAGGTGGGCGTGAGCGGCTCGCCCGATGAGCCGATAGCCCCTAACGGGCTGTGGATATACTTGCCTGTAGATACGCTGCGCATGGGCGAGGTGATCGCCGTTTTGGGCGCGCCGGAATGGGCGTGGTCGTGCGGCAGCAACGGTCTGACCTACTATCGGATAGGGGCGATGCGCTTCATGGCGCAGTCGCGCCCAGATGGGCGGCTCTCGCCCCACGCGCCGATGCTTCAAATCGACCTGAGCCGCTATCCGCGCCGCTACGAGCCAGTCTGGGAGGGCTTCGGCTATCGTCCTCAGCACGCCGAGTTTATGCAGCGCTTCTGCAATTAGCCCGTGACGCCTCAGGGAGGTGCGCTGTGCGCAAAATGAGATGGTTGTGGCTGTGTGTGGGCGCGCTGAGCCTCGCCATGCTCGCCGCGCGGCACGTTGGGGCGCGCGCGCCCGACTCAGACGCCCTCGCGTGGCTGAAGAGCCTCTACAGCGCTGAGTGCGCCCTGCCTGAGTGCTGGCAGGGCATTCGCGTCGGCGAGACGACCGTGCGCCAAGCCGTGGCGCTGCTGCAAGCCGACTCGGCGTGGCACGTTGAAGCGCCGCAGCAGCTGAGGAACGGCGCGTGGCTGGTGCGGGGCTACCGCCAAGCGCCGCCGCAAGGGGTCGGCGTGGGCATGGGCGGCTCGCCGGACGCGCCGATAGTCGCCAGCGCGCTGTGGCTACACCTGCCTGAGCGCGCGCTGCGCATCGGGGAGGTGATCGCGGCGTTGGGCATCCCCGACTGGGCGTGGCGCTGCCGAGTCGGCTCGCCCGCTTTCTATCGCATCGGCACGACGCGCTTCATGGCGCAGCCGAGCCCTGATGGGCGGCTCTCGCCTCATGCGCACGTGATCAGCTTGAACCTCAACACCAACGCGCGGCAAGACGAGCCGCTCTGGCAGGGCTTCAGCCGTCGGATGCCACGCTCGGTCGCTCTCGAACGGGCGTGCCGCTGAGGGTCGCCGATTTTGTGCAATTTGTCACATGAAAATGTTGACGAGCATCACGTGATAAAGGCGCGCTGCAAGACTATCCTTTAGGCATAACCCCAAGTTATAGGAACTGGGATGTTTGAAGGAGGTCAAGCATCGTGGATGCCTTATCGTTGGCACGGCTGCAATTCGCCGTCACAACCGTCTATCACTTCTTCTTCGTGCCGCTGACCATCGGGCTTTCGATCCTCGTCGCGGTCATCCAGACGATCTACTTCCGCACCGGCAACGAGCTCTACAAGCGCATGGCGAAGTTCTGGGGCAAGCTGTTCATCATCAACTTCGCGCTGGGCGTGGTGACGGGCATCGTGCAGGAATTCCAGTTCGGCATGAACTGGTCGGAGTACGCGCGTTTCACCGGCGATATCTTTGGCGCGCCGCTGGCGGTGGAGGCGCTCTTGGCGTTCTTCATCGAGTCGACGTTCTTGGGCGTGTGGATTTTCGGCTGGGATCGGCTGCGTAAAGGCGTGCATCTCGCCTCGATCTGGCTGGTCGCGATCGCCTCGAACCTCTCGGCGCTGTGGATTTTGATCGCCAACTCGTTCATGCAAGAGCCGGTCGGCTACGCGATCAAGACCGTCACGCTGCCGGATGGCAGCACGGTACAGCGCGCCGTGATGACCGATTTCTTCGCGCTGATCACCAACCCGAATCTGCGCGTGCAGTTCCCGCACGTCTTCTTCAGCGGTCTGGTGACGGCGGGCTTCTTCATCATCGGCGTGAGCGCGTGGCATTTGTGGCGGCGCAGCAAGAATCATGAGTTCTTCATGCGCTCAATGCACATCGGCGTGGTGGTGGCGGCGGTGGCGAGCCTGATGATGGCGATCAACGGGCATACGCAGGCGCAACACATGGTCAAGAGCCAGCCGATGAAGATGGCAGCCGCCGAGGCGCTCTGGAACAGCGAAGACCCCGCCGCCTTCTCGCTCTTCACCATCGGCGATGAGCCAGGTCGGCGCGATGTGTTCGCCATTCGCATCCCGGCGCTGCTGAGCGTCCTCGCCTACAACACGCCGACGGGCGAGGTGAAGGGCATCAACGATCTGCAGCGCGAATACGAGGAGAAATACGGTCCGGGCGATTACGTGCCGCCGGTCGCCTTCACCTACTGGACGTTCCGCACGATGGTCGGGCTGGGCTTTTTGATGATCGCGGTCTCGTGGTTCACGCTCTTCCGCGTGATGCAGCGCCGCCTAGAGCAGACTCGCTGGCTGTTGCGCATCCTGCCGTACATGATCGTGGCGCCGTATGCGGCGAATACCGCCGGCTGGCTGATGACTGAGGTCGGGCGGCAGCCGTGGATCGTCTTCGGCTTGCAGCAGACGGCGGAGGCGGTCTCGCCGAACGTGACGGCGGGGATGGTCTTGCTCTCGCTGGTGCTATTCACGGTCATCTACGGCGTGCTGATGGCGGTCGATATCTTCCTGCTGAACAAGTACGCTAAAGACGAGACTCAGGTGGAGAGCGGCGTGCTGCCTGAGCCGAACAGCGGTGCTGAAGTCGCGGTGAGTTTCTAGGGAAGGTGCATCATGAACTTCGATCTCAACAGCCTGTGGTTCGTGCTGATCGCAGTCTTATTCGTCGGGTTCTTCGTCTTGGAGGGGTTTGACTACGGCGTGGGCATCCTGCTGCCCTTCTTAGGGCGCGATGACCGCGAGCGGCGCGTGATCATCAACACGATTGGTCCGCACTGGGACGGCAACGAGGTGTGGATGCTCACGGCGGGCGGCGCGATCTTCGCAGCCTTCCCGCAGTGGTACGCCACGATGTTCAGCGGCTTCTACCTCGCGCTGGTGGTGATGTTGGCGGCGCTGATCGTGCGCGGCGTGGCGTTCGAGTTCCGCAGCAAGGTCGAGAGTCCGAAGTGGCGGGCGATCTGGGACGGGGCGATCTTCTTCGGCAGCTTGATCCCGGCGATTTTGTGGGGCGTGGCGCTCAGCAACATCGCGCGGGGCGTGCCGATTGACGGCAGCATGATGTTCACGGGCACGTTCTTCGATCTGGTCAGCCCGTACTCGCTGGTGGCAGGCTTGGCGAGTTTGCTGATCTTCACGCTGCACGGCGCGATCTTCCTGAACTTGAAGTCCGGCGGCGAGGTCTCGGAGCGGGCGATGGCGACGGCGAAGCGCTTGTGGCTGCCCGCCATCATCGTGATCGCGCTCTTCATCGTGTGGAGCTACGCCAGCACGGATATCTTCACGCGCTTGGGCGTCAATCCGGGCATCCCGCCGATTGTAGCTGTGCTTTCGATGCTCTCGATTGGCTACTTCATCCGCGAGAAGCAGATGGGCTGGGCGTTCATCGCCTCGATGGTCGCCATCGCGCTCTCGGTGGTGACGGTCTTCAGCGGTTTGTATCCGCGCGTGTTGCCATCCAGCCTCGCCCCTGAGTTCAGCCTGACCATCTACAACGCCTCCGCCAGCGAGTACACGCTGACGATCATGAGCATTGTGGCGATCTTGCTGGTGCCGGTTGTGCTGGGCTATCAGGCGTGGAGCTACTGGGTCTTCCGCAAGCGCATCGAGCGCACCGACCATCTGGAGTACTGAGCCTCGCCCATCGCATGACGGCAGGCGGCACGGAGGGCGCTCCGTGCCGCCTTTTTAGGCTGTGATGCCCAAGATCAGGACGGGGATATCAATATCCGCCTCGCCGCGCTGCTTCAAGTCCCAGACGAATTGCTCAAAGTACGAGACGCCCGTTGACATGTTGGCGGCGAAGTCTTTCATCGGCACAATCTCAATACCGACCGCGATCACGCCTAGGCGATTGAAGATCGTCATCTTGGCGCAGACGTTATAGACCATAAAAGCGTACTTGCCGAACTGCACCTCAACACCGACGCGATTCTTGACGAAGTCCATCTCTCGGTAAGCGCCGTGAGTAGTGCTTTGAGGCACGTAGTCGGGCTCGTACTCATCGGTCGAGTATTCACAGAAAACTCTATGGCTCTGCCAGCCCGACTGTCTGAAAAGCAGTTGGAAGGCACTGTTGAGCGAGCGGGGCTGGTAAAGCAACCTGCCCTGCATGGTTTTTTCGCGGCTGGTTTTGGTCAGATGCTCAGCTGCATCGACTGACTCGATAATTTTCAGCACTTCGCCCAGCTGTTCGCCGAAATGCGACTCGATCATTTCAGCGCCGCGTTTAAGCGAGAAGCGTCCTGCTATTCGCACGACTCTTGCGCCTGCCATTCTTCGGGCGTCTGGGCGACCTTTTCGCGTCCGCTCGGCTCGTAGATCGGCTTGCCCAGCGGACGCAGGCGCAAAGTACCAGCGTGATAGGCTGTGATGCGTTCCCGCGCGATCTGAACGTACGTCGGCTCGCGTTCGCAGCCGATGGCGCGCCGCTCGTGTTTGAGGGCGGCGATCAGCGTCGAGCCGACGCCTACGAAGGGATCGTACACAGTTTGACCTGTCTCGGTCAGCGCTAGGATACAACGCTCTGCCAACTCAACGGGGAACTGACAGGGATGTACGGTCTTTTCGGGATGATTGGCTTTGACATTCGGGATGTCCCAGAAAGCGCTCTCCCAGTCATCCAGCAGAATTTCCCAGACATCCGAGGGATTCTTGCCTTTCGGATTGCCCGACGGCTTCCCAACGTGCTTGCCCTTATAATGACGCTTGCCGGGATATTTCGCTGCGATACGTACGGCATCTAGGTTGAAGGTATAGCGGTCGCTCTTGGTGAACCAGAGCAAGGTCTCGTAGCGCCCTGAAAAACGCTTCGTATTATGCAAGCCGTGCCGAAAATGCCAGATGATTCGATTGCGCAGCTGCAAGCCGTGTTGCTTGAAGAGCCCGTAGTAGAAAATATCGAGTGGGAAGACCTCGCCATCTTCCACATAGTTGCCCACTTGCCAACACAAGCTGCCCGTCTGTCGCAAGACTCGCACCAGCTCAGCGATGATCGGCTTTTGCAGCGCGAGGTACGCCTCCAGCGTGAGGCGACGCTCATAGTCTTTGCCCAAGTTGTAGGGCGGCGAGGTCAGGATGAGATCGACCGATTGATCGGGCAAACGGGCTGTGAAGGCGCCTGCCTCGCCCAGATGCAGGACAAGCGCGGCATCGGCTCGAAAGTCCTCAGCGATCTCAGGCGCGCCGAACAGCGGGGCGGTCTGCATGATCACATCCTCACACAGTGAAAGCTGTGCCTAACTTTATCGCAGCAGGCGAGTTTCCGCCATAGCGCGGCGTTGCCTCACTCATAGCGCAGCACCGCCAACGGCGACTCGCTGGCTGCCGGCGCCGCCGTCAAGAGCGTGGCGGCGAGCGTGACGCCGAGCGCCGTCAAGAGCATCAAGCCGATCAAGTCCCATGGGACGGGCAGCTGCACGAAGTTTTGGGTCAGGGCAGGCACGGCGGCGAGGATCAGCAGGGTCGGCAGCAGGCTGATCGCGCCGCCCAGCAAGCCGACCGCGCCGTTCTCGATCAGCAGTTGTGCCAGCACGTAGCGCCGCTTGACTCCGACCGCCTTCATCACGCCAATTTGGCGGCGGCGCTCCAGCGTGGCGAGCGAGACCGTCGTGGCGATCAGGGCGGCGGCGGCGAACAGCGAAAGCACCGCCACCAGGAGCGGCAAGGCGCTCAGCTGAGTCAGCAAGCGCGTCAGGATCGAGTCGAACAGGCTGACATCGAAGACGAACAAGCCCGGCACCGTCCCGACTTTGCCCAGCGCATCGTTGAGGGCGCTCGGCTCGACGTCAGCGATGATCAGATCGAAGGGCGCGGCGGCTGGCACGCTCTCCAGCGGCACTTGCGCCGCGCCATCGCCCAGACTGAGCGGGATCAAACCTGAACGCGCGTCGGGCGCCACCACGCCCACCACCTCAAACGTCCGCTCGCGCCGACTCGCCCCCCCGCCGAAGCCTGAGGCGAGCTGATAAGTCAAGGTTGAGCCGACGCGCACGCCCAACGCCTCCAAGCGCGGATGATAGGGAATCACGATGAAGTTCTTGCCGCTGTCCTCCGCCGTCAAGAAGCGCCCCTCCACCAACTGCCCGCGGCTGGGCGATCCGTAGACCGTCACGCCCAAGAGGACTGTCAGCTGCCCGCGAATGAGGATTGTCTCAGGATCGTCCTCGTCAAAGGGCAGGAGCCGCTCCACATCGCGATCGCCGTTGATCGCCACCAGATCGGCGTTGGCGAAGCGCACCTCGCGGTAGCCGCGCACGCCCGCCGTGCCATCCAGCTGCGCGCGCACCAGCGGCTGCACTGGCAAGAGCGGCAAGACGATCATATTGCCGCCCAGCGGCTCTGAGAGCGTGGTGTAGAGCAGCGTATTGATGCTGCGCGTCATGATCAGCGTGCCGCTCAAGCTAGTCATGCCGATGATCAGCGCCAATAGGCTCAGCGCGGTGCGCAGACGGTGCTGCGTCAAGCCGCGCAGCGCCAAGCGCAGATTGGGGTTGCGGAAACTGGGCAGTTTGCTGAGCAGCCAGACCAGCAGCCACATCCCGCCGATGACGACGCCCAGCAAGAGAAAGGTCAAAAACACGCCGAAGACTCCGATGGAGACGGGCAAGCGCCAATTGAGGGCTTGGGCGATGCGATTGCTGTTGACGATCAAGTCGACCAAGCCGCCCAAGCCGACGATCAGCACGGCGAGGCTGAGCAGGCTGGGCAAGCAGCCCGCTCGCGCCAACGGAATGCCCTCGGCGCGCAGCACATAGAGCGGGCGCACCTGCCCTGCCAGCAGGGTTGGCAGGAAGGCGAAGAAGACCGTGATCGCCACGCCCAGCGCCACGCCGATCACCAACGGATCGGCGTAGAGCCGCCACGGCAGCGCCACGTTGAAGGCTTGCTCGCCGAAATCGCGCGCCAAGAGGCTCAGCAGCGCGCCGAAGCCCGCGCCCAGCAGACTGCCCAGCACGCCCAGCAGCAGCGCCTCGATCAGGAAGATCAGCGAGACTTGCCACCCCTTCAAGCCGAGCGTCTTCAGCACGGCGATCTCAGCGGCGCGCCGATTGACGTTCACGAACATCGTGTTGATGATGCCCACCCCGCCGATCACTAAGCCGACCAAGCTCAGCACCAGCACGAAGCGCGCGATCACATCGGCGATCAGTGTGTTGCGCTCCAGCACTTCGCTGGCGCTATCCACGCGGAAAGCGGATGGGAAGCCTCGCATGTTGCCCCAACGGTTGATCTCAGCGCGCGCCTCCCGATCCGAGACGCCCGGCGGCAATCTCAAGTAGATTTCATTGGCAGCGCGCGGGTCTAAGCCGAAAGCGGGCAGCGCCGCCCGATCGATGTACAGGAAGCTGAACAGGACTGTATTCGGGCTGGTGAGGCTGCTCTCGGCGATGTCCGGCACGATGCCGACGACCGTCTGGAGCGCCTCCGCCGTGCCGACGCGCAACGAGTCGCCCAGCTGGATGCCGAGCTGATCGGCGAGGCGCTTGCCGACCACCACCTGATCGGGCGCTTTGATCAGGTCGCGCAGGAGCGCTCCGCGCGGCTGCTCGGCGCGGATCACGTCGTAGAACGGGTAGACCTGCGGATCGATGAAGTGTCCGAGCGCGAAGGCGGGTCGTCCGGCGCGCAGCTCGCCGTCTACCTCCCGCACGACCGCCGCCTGCATCAGCTCGCTGGTCAGGGCGAAGGTGATCTGGTAGTCGCGTTCAGCAGCCCAACGGACGATGTTCTCATAGTTGCTGCTGTTGACGATGGGCGTGCCGCCGCCGAAGGCAGCCACTTGCAAGCTGCCGCGCTGGATCAGCACATCGCCGCGCAAAGTGGCTTGGGCGTTGCTGGTCAGGGCGTCGGTCAGCATCAAGCCGAGCGCGCGCAGCGCCACCACAGTTGAGACTCCGGCGGCGATACTGATCAGGGCGAAGAGGGTCCGTTGGCGGTCGCGGCGCAGGTTGCGCAGCGCGTACTTCAGAGCAAAACGCAAGGTTCGAAACATGCTGGTCGCCTTGAGTGGTTATCAGTTATTCTAGATTGTACGCCAAAGGGCTGAGAGCGTTGTGAAAAAACACGGGCGAGCTTCGGCTCGCCCGTGTTTTGGCGCGTTTGGGGCGCGCTCACTGGTAGATGTAGTACTCCAGCACGATGTTCGGACCATTGTAGCTGACGACGCGTATCACGCCGCGCTTGCCTTCGGCGGTGTAGATGCCGATCAGCGTGTTGGGCGTCAACAAGGCTTGCGGAATCGGAGCGGTGCTGTTGATCACGCCGGGCGTGAGCAGGTCGTAGTGGACTTGCGAGAGCTGCAAGCCCGCCAACAAGCCAACCAACGCGCCGTTGATCGGGGTGATATCCGTGCCGCTATAGGTGATGTCCTGAGTGCCGCCGAACAGGTCGACGCTGGTGGAGGGCGCAACTTGGATCGTGCCCTGCGCGATGTAAGGCACATCGATGCGGTAGGAGAAGAGCGGCTGATTGTTCGCCTCGCCGGACGGACCTTCGTTGACTTGCTGGTTCAGGTCGAGGATGATGGCGATGGTCTCGACGCCGGTGGCAGTCACGGTCGCCGAGAGGTTGACGTTGACGACCTGACCGGCGGGCAGGCTCGGCACGATGGCGGCACTATAGACGCTGCCGGGCATGAACGAGGTGGCGACGGCGAACTCGCCGGCATCGCCCTGCCCTTGATTTTGCAGGGTGACGGTCAGGGTGAACGGCTGATTGGGCGCCGGCACGGGCGGGCTGAGGACGGCGTTGAGCAGCACGATATCGGGCAAGGGCTGCGGCGTGGGCGTGAGGGTCGGCGTGGGTGTGAAGGTGGCGGTCGGCAGCGGCGGCGGCTCGATGGCGGGCAGCGTGCGCACGTCGCCAAAGATGCTCACCAAGTTCGCCTGACTGGTGACCCAAGCCGTGCGCCCTTCGAGGTTGAAGACGAACCAGGTGTAGTCGGGGTTGGCGCCGATCAACCTGACCTGCGCGCCGCGTCTGAGCTGCCCGATCACGTCGTAAGCGCGTCCGGGTCCGGTGCGGATGTTGACCGATTGCCCGATCACGGTCAAGACCACGCCCTCAGGCGTCGGAGTGGGCGTGCGGGTATCGGTCGGCGTGCGCGTGGGACTAGGCGTGAAGGTCAGCGAGGGCGTGAGCGTGATGGTCGGCGTCGGCGAGGGTCCGAAGGTGGGCGTGGCGGTTGGCAAGCGCTCGCCGGGGCGCAAGGTGCGGGTCGGGGTCGGCGTGACGGGCTCAGCGGCGGCGAAGGCGACCAGCACATTCGGCACGCCAAACTGGCTGGTTAAGAAGATGCTCACGTTCGCGCTGAAAACGCCGTCGGGATCGCTCGGATTCAGGACGCCCTGCACGCCGCGACGGGGCGGCAAGCTGCGCAAGGCAGCGGCGAGGCTGGCGGGGGCTGTGCCGCCGCGGCTGATCGCCTCGATGAGCAGGAAGGTCGAGTCGTAGGCGGCGGCGCTGAGGGCGTTCGGCACAGCGCCGAAGGCGGTGGTGTAGTTGCGCGTGAAGGAGAGGCTCTCAGCGGTTTGGGCGGTGTAGCTCCAGCCGGTGGCGCCGTAGATGTTATCGCGCAAGGTGATCGGCAACGCCTCGACGAAGGCGCGGTCGGCGGCGCTGGGCGTGATGAACAAGCCGGCGTAGCCGCGGTCGCGCAGGGCGAGGTAGAGTCCTGCCACTTGCAGCGGCGCGCCATCGGCGAAGATGACCTGCGGGCGCTCGGCGAGCAGGCGGGCGGCGGTGGCGCTAGCAGCGCTGGGATCGGTCAGGTCGTTCTCGACGACCAAGCCGCCGCGCATCACGACGCCGTTGGCGCGGGCTGCCTCCGCAAAGGCTTCGGCGGCGCCGCTGCCGCTGGGCTTGTGGCGCAGGAAAATCGCAGTTTTGCCCACCAGCTGATCGCTCAGCGCCGTGACGAGCGCCTGCGCTTGCAACTGATCGAGCGCCTGCCCGCGAAAGATCAGGTCGCCTCTGGGCGCGTTTTGCGCCGCCGTGCTGAGGAAGACCGGCACCCCGGCTGTGGCGAGCGCAGCGCTGCTCTCTTCAGCCAGCGCGCCGTTATCGGGTCCGAAGACGGCGACTACGCCGTTGCTGAGCATGATATCGAGCCCCTCGCGCACCTCATCGAGCGAGGTGGGCGGGCGGCTGATCGTGACGGTCTTCAGGCTGAAGGGCTGACCGTCGGGCAGCCTGAGCGCGCGGCGAGTTTGCGCCTCTTGGATGGCGAGCCAGACGCCGCGCGCCGTCGGGCTATCGGGCGCGTCCAGCACGCCGACGTTCAGCACGACGGGCGCGGGCGCTTGGGCTAGGGCGGGCAAGGCTGCCGCGCTGAGCAGCGCAACCAGCCCAATCAGGCAGAAAATTAATCGGTGGCGGGGCATTGATCGACACCTCGTTCGGCAAAATGGACAAGGACTCTTAAGATGTGCTTTCGGCTCTCGAAGACTTTAACCGACTCGCAAGCCTTCCGGTGACGGCGCGCCTAGTCTTCTTCGGCGTCATAGGCGGCGTAAGCCAGCTGCTTCTCGACCTGATCGAGCAGGCGCGTGACGGCGCTGTGCCGACGCGCCAAGCCGCTCAGCTGATCGAGCAGGGCGCTCATCGGCTCGTGATAGGTTTGCCAGAAGGCGCGATCCTCGATCTCGGCGACCTTCGCCAACAGCAGCAGCCCTGTGTTCAGCTGCTGGCGATTCGGCGCCCCGTCGGTCTGCTCTAGGAAGTACTGCAGCGCGTTGATCAGGGCGGGCGGGTACATGGCGTGGAGCGCCTCCGCCACCAGATCGAGATTTTCGCGGTCGTGGACGATGACGATCTCAGCGTGGTGGATGACGCGGTCGTAGTCTTCCTCAAGCGTGCCGCACTTGCCCAGCCCGTAGACCAGCAGCGCGGAGAGCTTCGGGCTGGTGCTGGGATCGTCGGCGAGGCGGCGCAGCAAATCGAGGGCGGGCTGCTGCAGGGCGATGGCAGCGGCGCGGTCGGCGATCACCCAGCGCAGCATGACGCGGCTGTTGCGCTGCAAGGGCAAGTCCATGTCTTCGAGGAAGGCGGGCAGCCAGCGCACATAATTGACGGCTTGATCGTCGGAGATCAACGCGCTGACCAGCAGATTGGGCGTCAGGGTGTGCGGCGTGGCGAGGAAAGCCTTCAGCTCTATCGGGCTGGTGGGGTAGCCGCAATATTGCAGCAGCACTAACGCTACGCCGCGCTCGGAGAGCGCCTCAAAATTCACGGCGGCGCTCTCTGCGCGCTGCAGGGCAACTGCCAGCGTGTGAGCGTTCACGCCCAGCAGCTCGGCGCGCATTAAGGCGCTGACCACACGCGGCACAAGCGCAGTTTGGCTCACTGAAGCCCTCCTGTGTGGAGCGCTGCGGAGGGGCAGAGAGGCGTCCCGTCCGCAGCGCTATCGGGTTTAGAAGCCGCCGGGCTGCGTCTCATCGAAGGCGGGCGGCATGGGCGGCGGCGCTTTCGCCTTGTCTTTATCCTTTTGGTAGGCGCTGATCTTGATGGACATGCGCTCGAAGAAGCTGTTGGGCGGCAAGGCGCCGGAGCCGTAGGCGAGGTCGATGATCTGGACTTGGACGATCAGCGTCATGGTCTCTAGGTAGATGCTCTCGCCTGCTTTGGCGAGGACGGGCTCGCCGCGCGGTGCCAGCTCTGCGCGCAATGCCTCGTCGTTGTAGGCATGTTCGGACATCAAGACCTTCGTGACGGTGCGCACGTCGTTTTTATCGAAGACAAAGCACTCAATGGCGGTGACTTTCTTGGGATCGCCCGTCCCGATGGTCTTCGAGATGCCCGCGCCCGTCTCGCCCAGAAACTCGCCCGTCTCGGTCTCGATGCTGAAGGTGTCGTCGTAGAAGTCGTCGCCCATCATGTAGGCGCTCATGAAGCTATCGATCAGCTTCAAGCCCGCCACCGGCGAGACCGCCGCTTGAGCGGCTTGGGCTGCCGCTAACTCGGCTTCCTTCTTCTTCGCCTCCTCCAGCAGACGGCGGCGCTCCGCCTCTTGCCCCTCGACCACGGTCGACTCGGTAGTGGCTTTGCGGCGGATGAGCGTGTTGAAGGGGATGATCATGTTGAAGATGACCAAGCCGCCGATCAGGATCGCCGAGCCGATCACGCACAGGAAGGGCGTCAGGTTGCTGTTGAAAAAGGAGGGCGTGATGCGCGCGAGCTCGTTGGTGTTGCGGGCGAAAGGCTGAATAGCTTGTAGGCGCGGCAGCAGCTGTGGATCGTCGGCGAATTTGACCAGCATGGCGTTCAGCACGTCGGCGGCGTTACCCAAGCCGTCTAAGGCGCGTTGAGCCGTCTCGGCGGCGCCGGAGGCGCCAAATTGCCACGCCACCTGCTTGACGAACTCTTCCTTCCAGGACGCGCTCAGATGAACCGGACCGGCATCCACGTACACGTTCGGCGAGATGAGATACGCCCACACAAAACCCAGAATCATGCCGATCAGTAGCGTACCCACAGGCAAAAGCCGACGTGGCGCACCTTGCGAAATCAGAAACGGAATGGTATCGGGCGAGAAGAACGTCTTGATGGATTGCCATGTCGTTCTTTGAGTCATACGCAAAACCGACCTTTCTGTCTGGGAAAGCGCCTCTCTGTGCTGCAGCGCACGCTGGCAGCCGCTCCTAAGGCTAGATTGTACCCTAAGCATCCCAGTGCGCAACTTGCCGAGCGCTTGGCAAGTCGGGCGTTTTGGGCAAATAATCTGCCTAGTGCTTCAACCGCTCAGGATGATCCATGCTGCCCGACTCAGCCTACTTAGCCTTCACGCCCGATCTGCGCATCTGCCGCCTGCTGAACGGCTTGTGGCAGCTCAGCGGCGCGCACGGCGCCATCGAGCCGAGCCGCGCCCTCGCCGAGATGCCGCGCTACCACGCCGCGGGCTTCACCACGTGGGATTTGGCGGATCATTACGGTCCCGCTGAGGACTTCATCGGCGCTTTTCGGCAGCGGCTGCGCGCCGAAGGCGGCGAAGCAGCCCTCGCCCAGCTGCAAGCCTTCACCAAGTGGGTGCCGCGCCCCGCCCCTATGTCCCGCGCGGTGGTGGAGGCAGCCGTCGACCGCTCGCGCAGCCGTATGCAGACCGATCAGCTGGACTTGCTGCAGTTTCACTGGTGGGAGTACCGCGATGGGCGCTACCTCGATGCCCTCAAGCACCTCGCCGACCTGCGCGCGGCGGGCAAGCTGCGCCACGTGGCGCTCACCAACTTCGATACGCCGCACTTGGAGCGCATCCTTGAGAGCGGCGTGCCGATTGTCTCCAACCAAGTGCAGTACTCGATCATCGACCGCCGCCCGGAGGTTCAACTGAGCGCCTTCTGCGCCGCGCACAACGTCTGGCTGCTGACCTACGGCACGCTCTGCGGCGGCTTGCTGACCGACCGCTATCTGGGCGCGCCTGAGCCGAGCGCCGCCCAGCTGAACACCGCCTCGCTGCGCAAGTACAAGCAGATGATCGACTTGTGGGGCGGCTGGAGGCTCTTTCAGGCGCTCCTGCGCGAGTTGCGCGCCATCGCCGATAAGCACGCGGTCAACATCGCTAACGTCGCCGTGCGCTACGTGCTGGAGAAGCCCGCCGTGGCGGGCGTGATCATCGGCGCACGGCTGGGCATCGCCGAGCATCGCGCCGAGAGCGCCCGTTGCTTCAGCTTTGCGCTAGACTCCGAAGATCGGGCGCGGATTGAGGCGATCTCGGCGCAAGGGCGCGACCTCTTCAGCCTGATCGGCGATTGCGGCGACGAGTATCGGCGCTAGGGGATGCCTCGATTGACCGCATTGCGCACCCCCTCCCAGACCGTCGCCAAGTTGAGCTGTCCGATGACGATCAGGCTCAGCCACAGCGCGCTCAGCAGCACAGTCTGAAGCGTTTGTCCGCGCGGGCGCGTTTGCGGCGCTTCGGGCAGCAGCGCCACCACCAAGACTGCGATCAGCGTGACCGAGACCGCCGGATTGATCACGGGGAAGTCCACCATGTGGTGCGCCCCGAAGCCCGCCAAAGCAGCCAGCGCGCCCGCGCGCAGCGTCCGCTCCGCGCCGATGGCACTCCGCCAACCGATGATCGCGCCGCGCATGGTCAGCAGGGTGGTGGCGCCCAGCGCCGCCACGCCCAGCAAACCCAGCTCCGCCGCCACGTGCAGCGGCGCGTTGTGGGCGTGAATGTGCAGCAGCACGAAGCCGGGACGCTTCACCAGCGGTTGATAGAACTTGGCGGTGAACAAGCCGTTGCCGCTCAGCGGCTGCGCAGCGAGGTAATCCAAGGCTTGGCGATATAAGCCCAGTCGCGGCTCATCGCTGCGCGTTGTGATCAAGAGCAGCCCGACGATCACCAAAATCGGCGTCACGCCTGCGATCAGCCACGCCGCTCGAATCCGCCCGCCATGCCACGCCCACGCCCCGACCGCCGCCGCTGCGATCATGCCCAGCCACGCCCCGCGACTGCCCGTCAGGTAGATGGCGACGCATAGTCCGACAGCGAGAGCGCCCAACACGGCGCGGCGGAGCGCCCCTATCCCGCTCGGCGGCGCGAGGAAGCGCGCTACAGCGAGCGGAGTCACCAGCACTAGAAAGGCGGCGAGGATGTTCGGATTCTCAAGGCTGCCTGCGATGCGATCCACGCGCGGCAGCCCGACCTGCCGCAAGCCCGTCAGCAGCGGCAACACAGCGCTGATCAGGAGCGCATCCACCACGCCCAATCGCCCCGTCGCGTGGCGCGCTACATCGTGCAAGGTATACCACAGCGCGATGTACAGCGCCGCGAACCACAGTCCGTAGCCGATGCGCGGCAACTTCTCAAAGTTGCCCAACGTGGAGACCGCGAAGGCGGCGATCCACAGCGGCATGGCGAGGTCTAGGGCGGTGCGCTCCCACGCGCAGCGCCGCGCCGTCCGCCAGGCAAGCCACGCCCCGATCAGCCCCGCCAACAGCCAAAGCGTGCGCGGCGCGACGGTCATGCTCATCACGCCGCGCCACGCACCGCCTTCGTAGGTCACGTACGCCAAGCTGAGCGCCAAGAGCAAGCTCGGCAAGTAGTTCAGCGCTCTTTTCATCAGCCGGTGGTCTTCATGCCGGCGGCGATGCCGTTCACAGTGGCTAGGACTGCCTCCATGAGCGCGGCGCGGCGCGGATCGCTCTCAGGCAGGCGGCGTAACTCGCGCAGCAGCTCCACCTGAATGAAATTGAGCGGATCGACGTAGGGATTGCGCCGCGCGATGGAGCGCTGCATGACGGGCGCTTTCTCCAGCAGCTCGCTCTGCCCAGTGATGCGGCAGATCAGGCGGCAGGCGCGGGCGTGTTCCTCGTGAATGCGGCTGAAGATGCGCTTGCGCAGCGCCTCATCGGGCACTAAATCGGCGTACAGGGCGGCGATATCCATATCCGCCTTCGCCAGATCGAGTTCGACGTTGGCGATCAGCGTCCGAAAGAAGCGCCAGCCGTCGTACATCTCGCGCAGCAGCGCCTCATCGCCCTGCTCGGCGAAAACTTCCAGCGCGTAGCCCACGCCGTACCAACTCGGGATGATGGCGCGGCACTGCATCCACGAGAACACCCACGGGATGGCGCGCAAGCCGCCAAAACCGCCATCGCGCCGCTTGGCGGGGCGCGAGCTGATCGGCAAGTTCGAGAGTTCGTCAATCGGCGTGGCGTGCTGCCAATAATCGAGGAAGCCCTCCGTCTCATAAACGAGGGCGCGGTAGGCTCGCTCGCCCTCAGCCGCCAAGACCTGCATGGCGGCGCGCCACGCCTCGCGCGGGGGCGCGTGATGCGGGGCGCTGTAGGCGAGCAGCACGGCGTTCAGCACCTGATGTAGGTGGCGCCTGCCGATGGCGGGATTGCTGTAGCGGTAGGCGATCACCTCGCCCTGCTCAGTGATCTTGATGCGTCCGTGCAGCGTGCCGACTGGCGCCGAGAGGATCGCGCTGTTGGTCGGGCCGCCGCCGCGCCCGATGCTGCCGCCGCGCCCGTGAAAGAGCTCCAGCTGCACGCCGTGTGCCCCACAGACCGCCGCCAAGCGCTCTTGCGCCGTGTACAGACTCCAGTTCGAGGCGAGATAGCCGCCATCTTTGTTGCTATCCGAGTAACCAATCATGATCTGTTGGCGCTGTCCGCGCCTAGCGAGGTGTGCGCGGTAGGCGGGATTCTCAAACAGCTCGCTCATGATGCGCGGCGCGGCGTTCAGGTCTTCGACCGTCTCGAAGAGCGGCACGAGGTCGACGTGATCCCCGACGCCGACCTCGCAGGCGAACAGCAACATGCCCAGCACATCGCTGGCGTGCTGAGTCATGCTGGCGATGACGGTATCGATGCAATCTCTGCCGTAGCGCCGATGAGCGCGCGCGATCATGCGCCACATGGCGATGACTTGCTCCGTAGCGGCGGAGAAGCGCGGCTCGGCGGGGAAGAGCGGGCGCGAGTTGGCGATCTCGCGGGTGAGGAGGGCTTGGCGCTCGGCTTCAGGCAGGGCGGCGAAGTCCTCGCAGACGCCGTAGGCGCGGAACAGCTCGCCCAGTGCCGCGCTGAAGCGCCGCGCATCCTCGCGGATATCCAACGGGGCGAGGTGCAAGCCGAACAGCCGCACCTTCTGGATGAGGGTGCGCACAGCGCCGTTCGCCACGTGCGTCCCGCGATTCTCGCGCAGGCTGCGCTCGATCAGGCGCAGGTCGCTGAGCAGATCGGCGGTTGTGGCGTAATAATCGTTGCTCAGGCGCGTGTGGATCACGTCGAGGTATTGCCGATACAGCTCGTTGGGATACTTGGCGTGGGCGTGGGCGTTGGGCAGGGCGTTGCGCAGCGCCTCCGAGACGCCCACTAGGTCGGTTGACTGAGTCAGGTGCTCGCGCAGGAAGGCGATCTCGCGCAGGTATAGCTCGCGGGCGGCTGCGCGCATGGTGGCGAGGCTTTCAAGGGTCACGTCGGCGGTCACGTTCGGGTTGCCGTCGCGGTCGCCGCCGATCCACGAGGCGTAGCGCAGCAGCGGCGGCAATTCATCCCAATCCGCCTCAGGATAGTGCGTCTGGAGCGCCTCCTGCAGTTCGGCGTAGACTTCGGGCAGCAGGTCGATCAGAGTCGAGGTCAGGAAATAGACGCCGAAGTTGACTTCATCGGCGACAGTGGCGCGCGCGGCGCGGGTCGGGCGGGTCTGCCAGAGTTCCTCGATCTCCTCCGAGATGGCGCGCAAGACGGCGCGGCGCTCGCGCGGTAGGAGCGAGGCGCGGTCGTGCTGGGCGAGCCATTGGGCGATGTGCCGCTGCTTGAGCAAGACCTCCTTGCGCTTCGCCTCAGAGGGGTGCGCTGTGAGGACGAGGCGGATGCAGACCTGATCGAGGGCGGCGCGCAGCTGCTCCGCCGTGACGCCGGCGGCGCGCAGATCGCGCAGGGCGGCTTGGATGGATTCTTCGAGCTGATCGTCGCGCTCACGTTGGCGCAGCACGCGCAGGCGCTGCTGATCTTCAGCGATGTTGATCAGCTGGAAGTAGTTGCTGAACGCCTTGATCAGCACCTCTTTGGCGCTCAGATCGAGCGCGGCGATGGTCGCCCGCAGGTTGGCGGTGTGCTGCGGATTGTGCGGCTCGGCGCGACGGGCGCGGCACTCGGCGCGCACGCGCTCCACCAGCGCGAGGGCTTCCTCGCCGTGCTGCTCACGGATGATCTCACCTAACAAGCCGCCCAGCAGCCGAATATCGGCGCTGAGCGCAGCTTGCAGGTCGGTCGTTGCGTTTGGCGATGCGCTCATCAGCTTTTGTGTGCGTACAATCCCTTGCCGATTGGCGTCAATGCTACCATGCTTTGCCCGAAAGCGCACTCAGGCGGGTTCGCGCTCGGAGATCGGCTCAGGGGCGGGCTGCGGCTGATAGGGCTCGTCACTTTGGGTTTGGGCGGGCAGGGTGAGCATGGCGCAGACTTGCGCCAAGCGCTGCCGATCCTCCGACGCGCTGATCAGCAGGAGCTTATCGCGGGCGGCTAGGGTAGTGCTGCCGCTCGGCACGAAGGTCTGTCCGTCGCGCCCGATCAGCACGACCAGCACCCCGCTGGGCAAGCCGACGTCCAGCAGTTGCCGCCCGACAGCAGCCGAGTCGGGCGGCAAGATGACCTCGACGAGCGCCTCTTTGAGGGGTATCTCCGGGGCGGGCGGGCGGCGCGTCGGCGGCGCCTCGACGCCCAGCGCGCGCGCGATGGGTATGATGGTTGGACCTTGCAGCAAGACTGAGGCGAGGACGGCGAAAAAGACCAGATTGAAGAGCATCTCCGCCTTGGGCAAGCCCGCCAAGAGCGGGAAAGTCGCCAAGACGATTGGGGCGGCGCCGCGCAAGCCCACCCAACCGACCATCAGGCGCTCGCGCAGGCTGAAGCGCGAGAACAGCAGCGCCGCCAGAGCGCTGAACGGACGCGCCACCAGCATCAGGAAGAGCGCGATGATCAAGCCCATGCCCGCCATTGCGATCAGGCGCGAGGGCGTCACCAGCAAGCCCAGCGAGAGGAACATGCTGATCTGCATCAGCCACGCCACGCCGTCGTGGAAGCGCGTCAGGCTCTTTTTATGGATGAAATCGCGGTTGCCCAGCAGCAGCCCCGCCAAATAGACCGCCAAAAAGCCGCTGCCGCCCAGAGTCGCCGTCACGCCGTAGGTCAGCAGGGCGAGGGCGAGGGTCAGGACGGGATACAAGCCGTCGTACTCAAGGCGCAGGCGGTTGAGCAGCCATAAGCTCAGCAGCCCGATCAGGCTGCCGCCCGCCACGCCCAGAATCAGCTGCTGGAAGAAGAAGATCACCAGCGAAAGGAGCGGCTGGACGGGCTGCGCCACCAGACTGGTCAGGGCGATGGTCAAGAAGACCGCCATCGGATCGTTGCTGCCCGCCTCCAGCTCTAAGAGCGGCTCAAGCTTGCCGCGCAGATGCACGCTGCGTCCGCGCAGCACGGCGAAGACCGCCGCCGCGTCGGTTGAGGAGAGGATCGCGCCCAGCAGCAAGCCCTCCAGCAAGCCGAAATTCAGGAAGGCGTGCGCAAAAAAGCCGACCAGCACCGCCGTGATGACTACGCCTAGCGTCGCCAAAGATAAGCCGCTGCGCAGCGTCGGCTTGACGACGTTCCAATCGGTCTCCAAGCCGCCGGCGAACAGGATCAGCGCCAGCGAGATCACGCCAATCGCCTGCGCCAGCCCGGCGTCGTCAAAAGCGATGCCGCCGATCCCCTCGCTGCCCGCCAACATGCCCAAGAGCAGAAAGAGCAACAGCGACGGCACGCCCAGCCAGCCCGCCGCCTTGCTGGCGAGGATGCTCAACAGCAGGAGCGCCGCCACCACCAGCAAGAGCAGTTCAACCGCCAATCTCACCTCCTGTTGAATTTTCTGATTGTTTATAACAGATTCTGGGCGCTAAGCCTAAGAATCGGCGTCTGGCGCGCCTTCGGTTATGATCAGAGGGAATGCAAGCCAAACCGCATGGACGGAGTCTCAAGATATGGATAGCACAGCGCGCGCCAACACGCTCGTGATCTTCGGCGCCTCCGGCGACCTGACTCAGCGCAAGTTGATCCCGGCGCTCTACAACTTATGCCGCAAGAATCGCCTGCCCGATAACTTGCAGATCGTGGGCATGGCGCGCACGCCGCTCTCGCACGAAGCCTTCTGCGCCAAGCTGCGCGAAGGCGCCATCGCTTTCACCAATCACAGCTTCGATCAAGCGGCGTGGGAGGCTTTCTGCCCGCGCGTTTGCTACTTCAGCGGCGATGCCACTCAGCCCGACGACATGGCGCGCCTGAACGCCTTCCTGTGCGAGCGCGAGGGCGGCGCGGCGAACCGCTTGTACTATCTCTCAACGGCGCCGTCGCTGTACGCGCCGATTGTCGCCAACTTGGGCGCTCTGCAGCTCTGCACGGAGAGAGAAGGCTGGCGGCGCATCGTGGTGGAGAAGCCCTTCGGCTACGATCTCGACTCGGCGCGCGCCCTGAACGCCGCCCTGCGCGAGGTCTTCGCTGAACACCAAATCTACCGCATCGATCACTATCTGGGCAAAGAGACGGCTCAAAATATCCTCTTTCTGCGCTTCGCCAACGCGATCTTCGAGCCGCTGTGGAATCGCAACTACATCGAGTACGTCCAGATCACGGTCGCTGAGCAGGTCGACGTCGGACACCGCGGCGATTACTACGATCAGTCGGGCGTGCTGCGCGATATGTTCCAGAATCACCTGCTCCAGCTGCTCGCCCTGATCGCCATGGAGCCGCCCGCCTCCTTCGAGGCGGACGCCGTCCGCAACGAGACGGCGAAAGTCCTCCGCGCGATCCGCCCCGTCGCGCCGCAGGACACTGTGCGCGCTCAGTACGAGGGCTACCGCGCCACCAAAGGCGTCGCGCCCGACTCGCAGACGCCCACCTACGCCGCGCTGCGCCTGTACATCGATAATTGGCGCTGGCAGGGCGTGCCGTTCTATCTGCGCTCCGGCAAGGCGCTGGCGCGCAAAACCAGCGAGGTGATCGTGCGCTTTCGCCGTCCGCCGCATCTGATGTTCAACTTGCCGCAAGGACGCCACTTCGGGGCGAACTCGCTCAGCATCTGCATCCAGCCCGATGAGGGCATCCACCTCAAGATCGAGGCGAAAATGCCCGATTCCTATCAAGAGACGCGCAGCGTGGACTTATCCTTCAGCTACCGCGAGACCTTCGGCGCGAACGCCCTGCCTGAGGCATACGAGCGTCTGTTGCTGGATGCCCTCAACGGCGATGCCTCGCTCTTCGTGCGCAGCGATGGCATCGAAATCTCGTGGCAGATCATCGATCCGATCCTCGCCGCGTGGCAGACGCCTGAGGCGCCGCCGCTGGTGACCTATCCGCGCGGCTCGTGGGGTCCAGAGGCAGCCGATCAGCTCTTGGCGCGCGATGGGCATCATTGGCGGCAGGATTGCGGCGCTTAGCGCTCATTCGATCTCGATTGTGCCAATCGGCAGCGCATCGCCGCCCGCGACGGGCAAGCGGACGCCGTCCTCCAAGCTGTATAGCACCACGATCAGCTGATAGCGCCCGCGCGGGAGGTTCGGCGCGATGATCACGCCGTGCGTATCGCGCACGGGGACGTCGGGCTGCCAGAGCGTGGTGAGGCTCATGTTGTTGTTCGGCTCGGCATCGCGCTGCGCTGCCAGCCGCCCGAACTGGTCGAGCAGCTGCACCGAGACGCGATAGCGCCGCGTCAAGGGCTGATCGGTCTGCCAGAGCAGCGAGACGCCCAGCACATCGCCCGCCGCGAGGCGCTCGGCGCTCAGGGCGACCTCGATCAGCGTGATCGCCTCGCCGAAACGCGCCTGAATCGGGCGCGGCGCGCCCAGCTCGCCCAGCACGGCGTAACGCACGAGGCGCACATCGCCGAACCACGCCGTGTCGATCTCGAAGGCGCCTTCGCTCAGGACTCGCTCCACCGCGCGGCGTGGATCGCGCTCCAGCTCGCCCCAGAAGAGGGCAAAAATGCGCCGATGCGCCGCTAGAATCGCCTCAGTTTGGCGCGCCGTCGCCGAGTCGTCGCCGCCCAAGCCCTCTGGCACGCCGTAGATCGGCAACTCGCCCCTGTAGTAGTAGGTGAAGACCTCGATCTGATTGGGCGCGCTCAGCAAAATCGCGTCGCCCGCTCGCCCCTCCCGCGCGATGTACGCCGCCGCGCCGCGATAATCGCTCCGCGCGTAAGCCGAGTCGTTGTAGAGCGCCTGAACGCCCTCGCTCGCCGCGCTGAGCAAACCGTAGCTCAGCAAGACCGCGATCAGGCGCGGGATCGCCTCCTGCCACGCCACGAGGTTCGGCGAGCCGAGCTCCCACAGCAGCCAGATGCCCCGCCCGACCAGCAGCGCCGCCGCGATCTGCAGCGGCAGCAGGAATTTCAGGTTCTCAGCGCGGTAGAGATCGAGGGCGAGGAAGGCGCCGATCCCGATCAGCAGCCACAGCGCGGGGAGGGCGCGCCGCCACCACAAAGGCGCCTTGCGCGGCGAGCGGCGCAGCCAATCGCCCAGACTCGCGCCCAGCAGCGCGCTGAACAGCGTCAAAAGGACGAGCCCTTGATTCGGGCGCTCAAAGGTGTTGCCGTAGAGCAGCCACGTCCCGATTCGCTCCAGCTGACCGATCAGCGGGAGGCTCTCGCGGCTCGCTTGACTCCAGCCGCCCAGCTGAGCGAGCGCCGTCGGCAGCTGAGGCAGGAAGAGCGCGACGGTCAGGGCATTCGCAGCGAGGTAGGCGCCGAGCGTCCGCCCCTCGCGGCGCGCCATGAGCCACAGCGCGAACAGCGCGCCCTGAGCCGCCATAGTCAATGGGTAGGCGTAATGCGTGTAGAGTCCCGCCGCGTTGAGGAGCGCCATGCCGATCAGCGGCGCGGCGCGGCGCGAGTCGAGCCATCTCACGAAGCACAGCATGGCAAGCGCCGCGATCAGCGCCATCAGCGCGTACATGCGCGCCTCTTGGCTGTAGTACAGGCTGAAGGTGTTCAGCGCGCTCAGGAACGCCGCCACCATGCCGACTCCGCGCGCGAAGAGCGCCGCGCCGAGCGCATAGGCGCAGGCGACGCTCAGCACGCCGCACAACGCCGAGAAAGCCCGCAAAGCGAACTCGCTCTCGCCCGTGAGAGCCCCCCACCCCTTCAGGAGCAAGTAGTAAAGCGGCGGATGGATATCGCGGCGGGCAGCCTCCAAGAGGGCGGGCACGTCGCGCTGAATCAAGCGCAGCGTGTTGCCCTCGTCGTTCCAGAGCGATTGCCCGTCCAGCGCGTGGAAGCGCAGCAGCGCCGCCAAGAGGAGGGCGAGCAGCGGCAAGGCGCGATAGGCGCGCGCCTCGCGCCAGCGTCGCCACGCCGCGCTCAGGAGCGGCTCGATCACGGCTCGGCAGCGCCCCGACTCTCTGTCAAGAGCGCTTGCGCCGCGCTGTTCGGATCGATTTGGCGCTCTACGACGCGCTCGATGGTCGCTTGCAGGCGCGCCGCGCCGATTTGCTCGATCAGGCGCGCCAGGAGCAAGTCGCGCAGGCGCTCCTCGATCTCGGCGCTCAGGCTGGCGCGCTCGCGCAGACGCTGCACACCGCTCTCGCGCAGGTAGGTGCGATGTTCGGCGATCTTCGCCAACAGCTCTGGCACGCCCGTCCCGTCCGTGGCGACGGTCTGTACGATGGGCGTCTGCCATGCTGAATCTTCGCCAACGACGGGCGCGGCTGGGATTGTCATCAGCTTGCCGTGATGCATGATGCGCTCGGCGCGATGCCCCAGATCGAGGGCGGCGCGCAGGGCGCGCAAGGTGCTTTCCACGCCGGGATTATCCGCCTTGTTCACCACGAGGATATCGGCGATTTCGAGGATGCCGGCTTTGATGGCTTGCACGTCGTCGCCCAAGCCCGGCGCCTCGACCACGATCACGGTCTGGGCGGCGGAGGCGATCTCGACCTCGCTCTGCCCGGCGCCGACGGTCTCGATCAGCACGATATCGAAGTCGGCGGCGTCTAGGGCGCGGATCATGTCCAGCGTGGTGCGGGCGATGCCGCCCAAGTTGCCGCGCGTCGCCATGCTGCGGATGAAGACGCCGGCGTCGCCGTGCAGATCGCGCATTCGGATGCGGTCGCCCAGCACGGCGCCGCCGCTGAAGGGGCTGGTCGGATCGACCGCCAAGATGCTGACCGTCTTGCCTTCGGCGCGGTACGCCTTCGCCATGGCGTTGACGAGGCTGCTCTTGCCAGTGCCGGGCGCGCCCGTCACGCCGATCAGGTGCGCCTTGCCGCCGAAAGGATACAGCGCCGTCAACTCGGCGGCGGCGGCGCGATTCTCGATGCGCGTCAGCAGGCGGGCTAAGGCGCGCCTGCTCTCTCGGATCGCCGCCACGATGGGCGGCAGGGTTGTTACCTCACTCAAGCGAGACCACCTTGCGAATATGATCGATGATCGCTTGCGTATCGCTGCCCGGTCCGAAGATGCCGCTGACGCCCATCTGCTGCAGGACGGGGATATCCTCGTCCGGCACGATGCCGCCCAAGACGAGCTTGACGTCGCTCAGATCGTGCGCCTTCATCAGCTCTAGGATGCGCGGCACGAGCGCCATGTGCGCGCCGCTGAGGATGCTCAAGCCGATCACGTCGACGTCCTCTTGCAGCGCCGCCTCCACGATCATCTCAGGCGTTTGGCGCAAGCCCGTGTAGATGACCTCCATGCCGGCATCGCGCAGAGCGCGCGCCACCACCTTGGCGCCGCGATCATGCCCGTCCAAGCCCGGCTTAGCCACCAAAACCCGTATTTTTCGCTCAGACATAAACAGCCGTCCTAAGTGTGGGTGTATGTTATGAGCTATTCTACCACACAAGCGGCGCGCAGGCTCGCCGCAAGCCTGCGAACAGCCTCAAGCCCCTCGCGCTCCATCAGGCGGATGAGCGCGCTCGCCACGATCACGCCGTCGGCGTGAGCTGCCACTTGGCGCGCCTGATCGGGCGTGCTGATGCCGAAGCCGACCGCGAGCGGCAGATCGGTCTGGGCGCGGGCGCGCGCGATGTAGTCGGTCAGGTCGGGCGGCAGGCTCTCGCGGGCGCCGGTCA
This sequence comes from uncultured Anaerolineae bacterium, assembly GCA_938005675.1. Classification (GTDB taxonomy): domain Bacteria; phylum Chloroflexota; class Anaerolineae; order Aggregatilineales; family UBA2796; genus CP2-2F. The sequence goes on along the minus strand of CALKXH010000105.1, from coordinate 40,560 downwards.
CGCCGGTCACCGAGACCAAATACAGGAAGCCGCGCGCGGTCTTCGCCACCTCAGCCATGCGTTGCGGGCTGCTATTCGGCGCCAGCAACGGGGTGAAGCCCAGTCCGTGCGCGGCGCACAGGGCGTTGAACTCCTCAGCCTCTTCGGGCGGCAAGTCGGGGATGATGAAGCCGCTGGCGCCCGCCTGAGCCGCCTCCGAGACGAAGCGCTCCAAGCCGTAGGCGAGCAACGGATTCAAGTAGCCCATCATGACCAGCGGCACATCCACGCTGCGCTCGCGCAGAGTCTGCACAGCGCCGAGGCAATCGGCGATGCGCGTGCCGCGCTCTAGCGCCACCTGCGAGGCGTGCTGAATGGTCGGACCGTCCGCCAACGGATCGCTGAAGGGCATCCCGATCTCCAGCGCGTCGGCGCCCGCCTCGCTGAGCGCCTCTAGGACGGCGATTGAGGTGGGCAGGTCGGGGTAGCCGACGGTGAAAAAGGGCATGAAGGTGGCGCGGCGCTCCTGCTTGGCGCGCTGAAAGGTCTGCGTGATGGCGGCTAAGCCGTTATGCGTCTCAGATGTCATGCTCAATCGCTCTGCCGTGCTTGAGATGGCTGAATTCTTCAGAAAAGATTAACACAATTATCTCGTTCTGATAAGGAAGCCGTGCTACTATGAGATGTGACAAGTCCTATCGTCATGCCTGAGGTCTGGGAAAATGCCCGTCACACAACAACTGATCGAGAACGAACGCATCTTGCTAGTCACCTTCACGGATCCGTGGACAGCCAAAGAGATGTTGCAGCTCTTCCCCGAATCGCGCAAGTACTACGACGCTGCCGAGCGTCCGCTGCACCTGCTGATCGACGTGAGCGGCGCGCGGCTCTCGATGCCGGGCGCGCTGCGCGCCCGCGAGGCGCCTGCGCTCAAACATCCGATGGGCGGCGAGGTCGTGGTGGTGGGCGCGCAATCGGTCGTGCGCCTGATCGGCGAGACGGTCTTTAAGTTGGCACGCTTCGAGCGAGTCTGCTTCTTCGAGACTTATGAAGAGGGTCTGGCATTCCTGCGAGAGCGCATCGCCGAAGAGGCGCGCTCAGAGCGGTGAGCGAAGCGGGCGCTCAGACTCTGAGCGCCCGCGCCATCGCGCGCCGATCCTCAGCGCATCATATCGATCAGGATGCCCTCGAAGGTATCGCACTCCAAGACCAGCGCGTTGACCACTTTCTCGAAATACTCGACGTTGATGAGCGAGAGCTCGGCGTTGTGCATACACGAGAAGACGTGCTTGCCGCCGATCTGCTCGATGCACCAGAAGCCGATCTTGTTCTGAGCGCTGCGCTTGAGCAAGACCGTCGAGAGGTAGTGCGGGATGCGCTCTTCCGAGTCGAACTGCGCCATGCTCGGCACCGAGAACTCCAGCGTGGTATCGTAGCGCACAATCCACAGCGACTGAGTGCGCCCGGAGCGCATGGTGAATTTCAGCAGAGCGCGTTTATCGTTGATGTCCGCAATCTTCCAGCCGATCTGATCGCAATAGCGCCGAATCGTCCCTTGAAAATTCAGCCCCGAAAACAACGCCGCAAAGCCCAACATAAGCACACTCCTCTGATACTGCCCTGACCGTCTACTGAGCAGTATACGCCCAAATGATTTGTAAGGCAAGCGATCTGCTTTTGGAAAAATTTCGAGCAAGTCCGCGCCTCGACTGACGCGGGCAGCGGGCTCAGCATTTGAAACAAAATTTGAACTTAACCTGAATCGCTATATAATTTCGAGGCGACGAAGACGCCTTTCAAACGACGGTGAACGGACATGGCACGGCAAGCGGGCATCTCTCGCCGAGAGACTCTCTGGCGCATCATGGCTGAGCTGAGTGAGCGCTTATTGGGCAGACTCGCCCCGCCGCCGCCCGTGCCGCTCGCCCCGCCTCGCACAGAGCGCCCTTACCTCGCCCGCAAGCGCAGCCTGCCCATCGCCTTCAGCAACAGCGATTGGGAAGACGCGCTGGACTACTGGGGCTACCAATGCGCCATCTGCGGACGTCCGCGCGGCTTGTGGCACACCCTAGCCCAAGATCACTGGATTCCGCTCAGCGACCCGCGCTGCCCCGGCACCGTGCCGACCAACATCCTGCCGCTCTGCCACGGCGAGGGCGGCTGCAACAACAGCAAAGGCAACAAAGACCCTATCCGTTGGCTAGAAGAGCGGCTGGGCAAGCGCCGCGCCGCCCAAAAACTCGCCCAGATTCAAGCGTACTTCACGTGGGTGGAGGCGCGCGGTTACGGCTGCTACCGCTGCGGCAGCACAGTCGAGGCGTGTGGCTCGGAGGGCTGGCTGTGCAACCGCTGCGGGACGTTCATCAGCGCCCAAGAAGCCACACAGCTCTTGCGCTGCCCAGAGTGCGAGTGCTGGCTGCAGGAGCTGCCACAAGGCTATCACTGCCCGCGCTGCGACCGCACCCTGCAGCCCGCCGAGATGCCCGATCTGGAGTGGTGCCCCTGCGGGAAAGGCATCCTCGATTGGCACTACGAAGACGGCGAGGGCTGGTGGCGTTGCCGCAAATGCGGCAGCGAGTGGGAGAGCGCCGAATAGCCCTCAGGCTTGCGCCAACGGCTTGATGCCATCCGTGTAGCGCCAGATGCCGCCCGTCATCGTGCCGACCACGCGCACCTTGAGCAGGTCGTGCGGATCGATCTCGAAAATGTCCCGATCTAACGCCACCAGATCAGCCAGATAGCCCGCCGCCAACTTCCCCAAGCGCGACTCCATGCCCGCCGCGTACGCCGCGCCCTGCGTGTAGCCGCGCACCGCCTCCTCAACGCTCAGGCGCGCCTCAGGATACCAGCCCTCGCGGCTGGGCGAGCCATCGGCGCGGCAGCGCGTGACCGCCGCGTGAATGCCCTTGAGCGGCTCGAACGGCTCGACGGGCGAATCCGAGCCAAAGGCTACCCGCGCGCCGTGATCGAGCTGCAGCCGCGCGTTGTAGGCGTAGCGCGAGCGCGCGCCCCAGTATTTATCCGCCATCGGGTAATCGGCGGTGGCGTGAATCGGCTGCATCGAGGCGATCACGTCCAGCGCGGCAAGGCGCGGCACGTCGTCGGGCTGGATCAATTGGACGTGCTCGATGCGATGCCGTCGATCTGACGGCTGCAAGCCGCGCGCCCGCTCATCGGCGCGGGCTTGCTCGTAGACGTTCAGCACCTCGTGAACGGCTCTATCGCCGATGGCGTGAATGGTGGCGGGGAAGCCCGCCCGACTCGCCAGCATCACAAGCGCCAACATCGCGTCTTTATCGGTCACGGCAACGCCGCAATTCTCAGGCTCGCTCTCGTACGGCTCGAACAGGAGCGCCGTACGCGCGCCCAAAGCGCCATCGGCGAAGATTTTCAAGCCGCCCAAGCGCAGCCAGTGATTGCCGAAGCCCCAACGCAGCCCTAGCCGTATCGCCTCATCGATGAACGGGTCGTTGATGTTCTTGACCACGCGCAAGCCCAGCTCGCCGCGCTCATGGAGCAGCTGGAAAGCTTCGAAGGCGCGCGGCTGATCGAAATCGTGGATGCCCGTCAAGCCGCAGCGCCACGCTAAAGTCTGCGCCTCGCGCATCAGGGCGGCAATCTCAGCCGCGCTGGGGACGGGCAAACACTTGCGCACCAAGCTCATCGCGCCCTCCAGCAGCACGCCCGTCGGCGCGCCCGACTCATCGCGCAGGATGACGCCGTCGGCGGGATCGGGCGTGTCGGCGGTGATGCCCGCCTCGCGCAGCGCCGCGCTATTGACCCACGCCGCGTGTTCGCTGCGCGCTCGCAAAAAGACAGGGTTGTGCGGCGTCACAGCGTCTAGGTCGGCGGCAGTCGGGAAGGCGCCGCCCTCCCACTGTGCCTGCGCCCAGCCGCGCCCGATCAGCCACGTGCCGACTTCAGCTTTGGCTGCGGCGGCGCCCACCCGCGCGACCGCCTCAGCCTTGCTGGGCAGATCGAAGAGGTCGATCTCGCGCAGGGCGCGGGCAGTCAGCTCCCAGTGGATGTGCGCGTCGGTCAGGCCGCAGATCACGGTCGCGCCTTCGAGATCGTCGATCTGAGTCTGGCGCGTGGCGAGGGCGCGCAAGGAGTCATCGCCCGCCGCCACGATCTGATCGCGCTGAATGGCGAGGGCGCGGGCGCGCGGCAGCTGCTCATCGAAAGTGTAGACGTTCGCGTTCAGGATCAGTCGGTCTAGCATAGGTCTCCTAGAGGTGTGTTGCGGTTTGGCTCACGCTTTGGGTCAAAGTGACTTCCCAACGTTCGTCGGGCTCTAGCCGAAGATGCCACAAGTGCAAAAAAACCGTGCCTTGATAGCCGCGCTCAAAGCCATCGTTGGAGAGCGTAACCGTCTCCAGAGGGAATTGCCACAAAAAAGCCGGTCGGCTGAGGGCGGTCAGGAGCGTGACGTTGTGCAGGACGGTATCGGCGCTGTAGTGAGTGACGCCTTCCATCTCGCGCAGGGCGCTCAAGGGCAGGCGCTCGCTCTCGCCGTTCAGCCGCAAGGCGCTATTGGCGACGTCCTGCCCGCCATCGAAGCCGACGACCGTCTCAATGCCGAAGTGCAGCTCCAGCGGCTGGGCGCTGCCGCTGAAGAGGCTGTAGTGCGCCTTGAAGACGTTTTCGCCCCGAAAGAAGTGAAAGCTCTTGCGGATGCGGATCGGATGCGCCGTCTCGCCGATCCAGACGCTGCCTGAGCGCTCCAAAGTGACGAATGCGCGCATCCCGTCGCAGGCGCTCTCGGCGATTTGGTAGGGCTGATTGACGAAATTGCCCTGTTCAGCGTACTGGGCGCGGTAGAACTCCTCAAGGGTGGTGGAGGCGCTCAGGAAATGATCGAGAAAGGCGCAGCGGCGATGCCAGTCGTAGATCAGGCGATGCTCTAAGCCCGCCTCCTTAGCGCGCACGATGCGGCTGTGCAGGCGATCCGCCTCTGGGGGCGCGGGCGAGGTGGGCAGAGCGATGCTGCCTTCGGCGGCGGCTTGGCGCAGACGGGCGTGGTAGCTCTCTCGGCGGCGCGTCATGACGTTGTAGAGGTTGTACGCCGCCGGGCGAAAGTCCAGCTCGACCATGCCGCCACCGTGCACGGGCGACCACACCGCGCTGAACGGGGCGCCCAGCAGCACCACATCCTCGTGTCCGTCCTGATCCAAATCGAAGGTCTGCAGGCGCAACTGGCTCTCTTCGCTATCGGCGGCATCTTCGGCGGCGATCAGATTGGCGTAATTCGCCACCCGCAAATTGAACAAATAGACGCCGCCTGAGAGTCCGTGCCAGTAGGCGTCGTTGCATTGAGCCGCCCACAGGCGCTCTAGGGCGTGCTCGCGCTTGCGTCCGCGCCGCATGGCGTGAACTTTGCGGCTGACCATCAACATGCGCTTGTGCAGCAGATTGACCTCGTCATACTTGACCAGAAAGTTGCGCCACATGCCGCCGCGCAAGAAACGGAGCTGATCGGCGCGCCGTTCGCGCTCCAGCTGCTGGCGCAACTCGGCGAGGCGCTGCCCATTTTCGGTCAGCAAGCTCCAGATGCCCATCTCGGTGTAGCTGGTGGCGGGCAAGTAGGCGCGTCCGAGCGGCGGGAAGCGCGCCATGTACTGACTGGGCGTGATGGTCTTGAGCCATTCGGCGTTCATCTCAAGGGCGGTGAATAAGTCCTCCATGTAGCGCCCTTCGCCCCAGCAGTACTCGTAGGCGCCGGCGTAGGTGCCGAATTTCTCGCCGTTATCCGCCATCAGGAGCAGGCGCGGCGGCTGGGCGCTCGAAGCTTGCTGCGCTTGCTCGCGCAGCCACTCCAAGACGCTCTCGACGGGCTGCCACGGGATGGCGTAGCGCAAATGTCTGAGCGAGGGAAAGACGGCGAGGGCGTAGCCTTGCTCCTCCGTGATGTAGTAGCCGAACATCTCATGGGCGCTCTCAAAGCCGACCGCCTCGAAGTGCGCGTCATCTAAGATCACGTAGCGCAGGGCGGCTTGGGCAATCGGCTTGGCAAGGTGCGGCTCCCAGATGCGCTCGGTCAGCCACATGCCGCTAGGCGTGACGCCGAAGAGCGCCTCCAGCTCGTCGTTGAGCTTCTCGATCTGCCCGATCTTGTCTTCGTCGGGGATGACGGCGAGGATCGGCTCGTAATAGCCGCCAGAGAGCAGCTCCACCTGCTTGACGGCGACCAGAGCGCGCAGCCGCTCCAGCATCTCGCGCTGATTGTGCTTGAGCCACTCCAAGAGCGCGCCGCTGTAGTGCAGCGCCACGCGCACCTTCGGATGATGCTCTAGCGCCTCGATGAGCGGCAAATAGCTCACATGGGTGCTATGCTCGGTCACGTAGTCGAACTGCCCTACAGGCTGATGGTTGTGAAAGACTAAAGCGAGGTAGATTGGCTCAGTCATGGCAGTTGCCTCATAAGCGCTCCTTTGGCTCAGTATAGCGCGCTGCAGAGCCTGTGGCGAACGGCATGAGTTGCCAATTCATCGGCAAGGCGTTAGGCTTAAGCCATTATTGCGCTTTTGAAAGGATTCTCCGATGACTGACCCGCGCCTCGCGCGCCTCGCGCGCACATTGGTTGAATATTCCGTCGCCGTGCAGCCCGGCGAGACCGTCATTTTGACGGGCGAGATCAGCGGCTTGCCGCTCCTGCGCCAGACCTACAAAGAAGTCATCCGCGCTGGCGGGCACTGCATCCCCGTCCTGATCGACGAGACGATGAGCAACACCTTCCTGCGCCACGCCAGCGATGCGCAGCTCGATTGGATTTCGCCACTGGAGGAATGGACGGCGAAAGAGGCGAAAGTGCTGATCGCCATCCGCAGCACGACCAACACGCGCGCCGCCACCAGCATCGACCCCAAACGCGCCGCCCGCCGCGCCCGCAGCCGCAACGAGCTGAACAAAATCCGCTTCCTGCGCTCTGCCAGCGGCGATCAGCGCTGGACGCTCACCCAATTCCCCACTGAGGCGTACGCCCAAGAAGCCGATATGAGCCTCGAAGAGTTCGAAGACTTCGTCTACACGGCGTGCTTCGTCGATCAAGATGACCCCGTCGCGCTCTGGCGCAAGCTGGAAGCCGATCAGCAGAAGTACGTCGATTGGCTGAAGGGCAAAAAGCGCGTGCAGCTGCGCAGCGCCAACGCCGATCTCACGCTCAGCATCGAGGGGCGCACCTTCATCAACTCCACCGCCACGCACAACATGCCCAGCGGCGAGATTTTCACCGGTCCGGTCGAGGATTCGGTCAACGGCTGGGTGCGTTTCTCCTTCCCCGCCATTCGGGAGGGGCGCGTGGTGGAGGGCGTCGAGCTGCGCTTCGAAAACGGGCGCGTGGTGGGCGCCAAAGCCGCCAAGAACGAAGACTATCTGCTCGCCCAGCTGGAGACCGACCCAGGCGCGCGCTACTTGGGCGAGTTCGCCATCGGCACGAACTTTGGCATCCAGCGCTTCACCGGCAACATCCTGTTCGATGAAAAAATCGGCGGGACGGTTCACATGGCGCTCGGACGCGGCTACCCAGAGACGGGCAGTCGGAATGAGTCGGCGATTCACTGGGATATGATCTGTGATATGCGGCAAGGCGGCGAGATCATCGTCGACGGCGAAGTCCTCTACCGCGACGGCAAATTCGCTTTCTAGCTTGAGGTGGCATTGGCGCAAGGATCGCTTTGCGCTAAAATGAACAAGCTAACGGGTCTATGCAGCTTCAGGGCTAAAACTCATGACGTTTGAACTGGTGCTCTTCATCGTCGTGGCGGCTGTGGCGATTTTTTCAGCGGCGTTCATGCTGATCAGCCGCAACGCCGTCCACAGCGCGCTTTTCCTCGTGGTGAACTTGCTGTGCGTGGCATTCTTCTACCTGATGCTCAGCGCGCCGTTCCTCGCTATGGTGCAGATCACGGTCTACGCTGGGGCGATCATGGTCTTGTTCATGTTCGTGATCATGCTGCTCGGCTCGGAGCGGCTGGGCGGCGGCACGACCAAGTACGGCTGGCTGGCGGGCGGCGCCGTGGCGCTGACCACGATCTTTCTGGTCGTGGTATTTGTGGGCATCGCGCAGGCGCAGATCGGGACGCTGCAGCCGCAAGCGCCGCCGCCGCAGGCGCGTTTCATCCACAGCATCGCCAACGCGCCCGCTGTGGATATCTACCTGAACGAGCAGCGCGTCGCCGCCGACCTGAGCTTCGGCGACGCCACCGAGCTGCAAACTCTGCGCGCGGGCAACTATAACTTGCTGATCTTCGCCGCCTGCCCCGATCCCGATTGCCCTAGCCCCTTCGAGCGCGGCGCGACGCCCCTCGTCGCCCTGCCGCTGAGCCTAGAGCCAGAACGCGCCACGGCGTACATCGTAGCCGGCACGCCTGAGGACTTGCGGCTGCTGAGCGCCCCGCTCGATCTGACGCCCTTTGAGGCGGAGAACACCTTCCGCCTGACCGTCGTCCACGCCTTGCCCAACTTCGGGGCGGTCAACTTCATCCAAGAGGACTTGGGCAATCCGAATCGGAACGTGGTGCTCGCCGCCGAGCTGAACTTCGGCGACGTCTCGCCGATGCTGAGCCTAGAGCGCCGCCAGTACGACTTCCTCTTCGAGAATTTGGGCAATCGCGTGATCGCTCTGCGCGAGTACAGCGCGCGCAGCCGCACCCACGAGCTGCTAATCCTGACGGCGGTGCCCGTGCCTGCCGTCGCGGGCGCGCCCAGCACTCGCCCGAGCTATCTGCGCCCGACGGCGCCTGCGGCGCGGCACGCCTTCGGCAGCCCGCAACAGCTCGGCACGGAGCTGCTGACGACCTACCTGCTGCCCTTCCAGTTGGTGGGCTTGCTGCTCTTGGCGACGATGGTCGGCGCGATCATCCTGACCCGTGAGGAAGTCCTCAAGCGCGAGCGCAAACGTTTGGTGGTCAGCCCTGCCATCAAGCGCATCAACCGCGCCATCCCGATCAACGTCAGCGCCGAGAGCGCCGAGCCAGCTCTGCCCAGCGGCGAACGCGAGCCGAGCGCCGACTGAACCATCAAAAGGAGAGCCAGAACGTGCAACCTGCGGTAGCGACCGAGTATTTTGTCGTGCTGAGCGCCGTGCTGTTCATCATGGGCGTGTTAGGCGTCTTGGTGCGGCGCAACGCCATCATGATCTTCATGTCCGTCGAGCTGATGCTGAACGCCGCCAACCTCTCGCTCGTGGCATTCGCCCAGCAGTGGAGCAACATGGGCGGGCAGCTGATCGTGTTCTTCGTGATCACGATTGCGGCGGCGGAAGTGGCGGTCGGTTTGGCGCTGATCGTGGCGATTTTCCGCACCAAGAAGTCCATCGATATCGACGAACTGAACGCAATGCAAGGATGAAGACGCTATGGAAGTCATCGCATCCTTTGTGCCATTGGTAGTGATCCTGCCCTTTGCGGGCGCGCTGCTGAACCTGTTTTTAGGGCGCTATCTGAGCGAAAAGCTGATCGGCGCCCTAGCCACTACCGCCGCCGCTCTAGCCTTCGCGGTCGCGGCGGTGATGACGGTCGGGATCACGGCGCACGGCTACGAGGCGGTCGTGGTCAACCCACCGATCCTCGATAGCTGGATTTACATCCCCTCAGCCGCCATCGATATCCCGTGGCAGATGCGCGTAGATACGCTCAGCCTGACCATGATGCTGGTCGTGACGGGCGTCGGGACGCTGATCCACCTCTACGCCATCGGCTACATGCACGGCGACCCGCGCTTCGCGCGCTTTTTCGTGTACCTGAACCTCTTTCTGGGCTTCATGCTGATCCTCGTGACGGGCAACAACTTCTTGATGATGTTCGTCGGCTGGGAGGGCGTGGGCTTGTGCTCGTTCCTGCTGATCGGCTTCTGGTTCGATAAAAAGCACGGCGAGGGCTGGAAGAACAGCAACGCCGCCCGCAAGGCGTTCATCGTCAACCGCGTGGGCGACTTCGGCTTGCTGCTGGCGATCTTCCTGATCTTCTGGACGTACGGCACGCTCGATTACTACAAGCCCAACGAGGTGCTGCACATCGGCGGCGAGAAAGCGGCGGCGGACGTGCTGGTGCGCGAAGGCGGCGATGGCATCGCGCACGGGCAAAAGGGCGTCTTTGCGCAGACTGAGGCGTGGCTCGCCGAAGGCGGACACATCGTCTCGTTCGGCGTCTTCGAGCTGCCCTTCGAGACGGTCGTGACGCTGATCACGCTCTTCATGCTGATCGGCGTGACGGGCAAGAGCGCCCAAATTCCGCTCTTCGTCTGGCTGCCGGACGCTATGGCGGGCCCGACGCCGGTCAGCGCGCTGATCCACGCCGCCACGATGGTCACGGCGGGCGTTTATCTGATCACGCGCAATAGCGTGCTGTATCACGCCGCGCCGCTCTCCGCCGCCCTCGTGACGGTCGTCGGCGCCGCCACCGCCTTGATGGCGGGCTTCATCGCGCTCGGTCAGTGGGATATCAAAAAGGTCTTGGCGTATTCGACGGTCAGTCAGCTCGGCTTCATGGTGGCGGCGGTCGGCATTGGCGGCTACGCCGCCGGCATGTTCCACCTGATCACGCACGCTTTCTTCAAGGCGCTGTTGTTCTTGGGCAGCGGCTCGGTCATCCACGCCATGGAGCACGGGCATCATCACGCCCACGCCCATCACGAGTCTGAACACGGCGAGGAGTCACACGGGCACGCCGATCATGCCCATGAGGAAGCCTTCGATCCGCAGGATATGCGCAATATGGGCGGCTTAGCGCGCCGAATGCCGATCACCTTCGTCACTTACCTGATCGGAACGTTGGCGCTCGCCGGCATCTTCCCGTTGGCGGGCTTCTGGTCAAAAGACGAGATTCTGGGCAAAGCCTTCAACGCCGCTTTCATCGATGGCAAGCTGGAGGGCTTCGCCATGTTGGGTCTGCTGTTGGCGGCGGCGGGCTTCACGGCTTTCTATATGTGGCGGCAGATCAAGCTGGTCTTTTTGGGCGTGCCGCGCACCGAAGCCGCCGCCGCCGCGACCGAATCCAGCCCCAGCATGACCATCCCGCTGCTCGTCCTTGCCGCCCTGTCGATCTTCGGCGGCGCGCTGAACATCCCGCTGGGCGTCAACAGCGTCTTGGTGATCGGCGTGCTGTTCATCACGGCGGGCTTCTGGCTGCTGTGGGCGCTGCCGAGCGTTCGGCTGTTCTTCATCGGGCGGGCTGAGCCCGTCACCAGCCTGCCGAGCCTCAAGCCTGCCTTCCGCCTGATCGCGCTCGGCTCGGCGGCGGCGTTCATGCTCAGCGGCGCGGCGATCATCCTCGTGCCATCGCTGGGCGCCAGCTACCCGCTAGAGACCCTCGTGCTGTGGCTGGAACACAGCGTGCCGTACACCAAAGGCTTGACGCTCAATCCGTTCTTGGCGATCCTCGCCTTGGGCATCGGCATCGGTGGCATCCTGCTGGCGCAGCGGGTCTACAGCCCTGCGCCGCTGGCGGAAGGCAATCAGGATGTGCTGGAGATTCGCCCCGACACGCGCCCTGCCTTCCAGTTGGCGAACGCCAAGCTGTACTGGGATGAGACCTACGGGCGCTTGATCGAGCAGCCCTACAACCGCGCTGCAGCGTGGCTCGCCCATAAGCTGGACTGGGAATTCTGGCACGACCGTTTCCATCACACCGTCTTCCGCGACTTCTACAAGCGCGCCGCCGATTTCATCGCCACGCCCGTCGACCGCGGCGCCATCGATCAAGGCTTTTTGCGCATCGGACGGGCAGTGGCACAAGCGGCAGCGCGCCTGCGCACCGTCCAGACGGGCTACGTGCGCACGTACGTCTTCACGATGCTCTTCGGCGTGGTGCTGGTGATGCTGATTCTCCTCTTGCCGCTCTTGAGGCAGTAAGCGGCGAAAGCGCAAAGGTGATCCTGTGAGGGAAGATCATGGAAAAAAACGACATGCTGATTAACGTTGTGCTGTTCTCGCCGCTGGTGGGCATCGTCCTGCTGCTGATCATGGGGCAGCGGCGCGAAGAGCGCATCAAGTGGGTGGCGCTAGTCTCATCGCTGGTGACGTTGGCGTTCTCGCTCGTCCTGCTGGGCGCCTTCGATCCGTCTAAAGCGGAGATGCAGCTGGAGAATCTGGGCGAGTGGTTCAGTCTGGGCAACTATACGGTCAGCTACTACGTCGGCGTGGACGGCTTGAGCATCCTGCTGGTGCTGCTGACCGCTTTCATCATGCCTTTGGCGATCCTGTTCTCGCTCTACCACGTCAAAGAGCGGGTGCGGCTGTACTACTCGTTCCTGCTGCTGCTCGAATTCGCCATGATCGGCGTCTTCGTGGCGCAAGACCTGTTCCTGTTCTACGTCTTCTGGGAGGTCTCCCTCGTGCCGATGTACTTCCTCGTCGGCATTTGGGGGTCGGAGCAGCGCATCTACGCCGCCGTGAAATTCTTCCTCTATACGATGGCGGGCTCGATCCTGATGCTGCTGGCCATCCTGTGGATGGGCAACTACTTCGGCACCTTCAACGTCATGGCGATCAAGGCGGCGGTCGAGGCGGCGGCTGGCACGCCGCAAGGCGCCTTCCCCAGCGCCGTGACCGAGCTACTGCTGTTCTTGGGCTTCTTCATCGCCTTCGCCATCAAAGTGCCGATCTGGCCGTTGCACTCGTGGCTGCCCGATGCGCACGTACAGGCGCCGACGGCTGGCTCGGTCATCCTGGCGGGCGTGCTGCTCAAGCTGGGGACGTACGGCTTGGTGCGCTTCAACTTAGGCTTGTTCCCGCAGATGTCGGTCACGCTCGCCCCGATCATCGGCGTCTTGGCGATCATCGGCATCATCTACGGCGCGTGGGTCAGCTACGCGCAGACCGACGTGAAGAAGCTGGTCGCTTACTCCTCGATCAGTCACTTGGGCTTTGTGGTGCTGGGCATCTTCGCCCTGAACGCAGCCGGCATCAGCGGCGCGACCCTGCAGATGGTCAATCACGGCATCAGCACGGGCGGCTTGTTCTTGATGGTCGGGATGCTCTACGAGCGGCGGCACACCAAAGCCATCGATGCCTTCGGCGGCGTGTGGAAGGTCATGCCTGTCTTCAGCGGCTTGGCGCTGGTGATCACCCTCTCCAGCATGGGCTTGCCGGGCTTGAACGGCTTCGTGGGCGAGTTCACCATCCTGCTCGGCACGGCGGGATCGCCCGTCTTAGGCGTGCTGTTCGCCTTCTTCGGCACCATCGGCGTGATTCTGGCTGCCGTCTACCTGCTGTATATGTGGAACAAGGTCTTCATGGGCGAGTACCGCGCGCCGGTGGCTGAACACGGCGCCTTCGCACTCGCTCCAGCCGCTGGCGGCGGACACGAAGGCGAGGGCGAGGACGTCCACGCGGCGGGCGAGGCGCACGGGCACGACAATCACGGCGCAGAGGGCGGCAATCCGTACACGCCGCTGACTTGGAACGAGCTGACCGCCCTGATCGCCGTGGTGATAGCAGCGTTCGTGATCGGCTTGTATCCGCGCCCGTTCTTCGGCTACATGGATGCCTCAGTGGGCGCTACAGCCGCTGAGTTGGCGCGCTACATCCCCGCCGATGCGACGGCGCAGAGCATTCAGGCGGAATGAGCCATGCTTGACTTAGGCGGAATGAACATCGGCGCGACCTTCCCAGCGCTCTCGTTGGCGCTCGGCGCGTGCATCCTGCTGATCGTCGATCTCTCAGTGCCGAAGGAGCGCAAAGAGATCACCTTGGCGCTCGCCTTGATCGGCGTGGGCGTCTCGTTCGTCGTCACGCTGCTCTCGCTGGGCGAGCGCAGCACCGCTTTCATGGGCATGTACATCGCCGATGCCTTCACGGGCTTGATGAATCTGATCGTCCTCGCGGCGACCTTCATCGGGCTGCTGATCGCCTACGACTACTTGCAGCGCACGGGCATGAATCGGGGCGAGTACTATCCGCTGCTGCTGATGAGCGCCGCCGGGGCGATGTTCATGGCGTCGGCGGGCGATTTGGTGACGCTGCTGATAGCCCTTGAGCTGCTCTCGATCCCGCTGTACGTCCTCTCGGGCTTCCGCCGTCCTGACCTGCGCTCTGAAGAGAGCGCCATGAAGTACTTCCTGCTGGGCGCCTTTTCGAGCGGCTTCTTGGTCTACGGCATCGCGCTGATGTACGGCGCGCTCGGCACGACCAATCTAGGCGAGATTTTTGCGCGCGTGCAGGCGGAGCAGTACGTCTCGCCCGCCTTGCTGCTGATCGGCACGGCGCTCTTGCTGGTCGGGCTGGGCTTCAAGGTGGCGGCAGTGCCCTTCCACCTGTGGACGCCGGACGTCTATCAGGGCGCGCCCACACCCGTGACCGCTTACATGAGCGTCACGGCGAAAGTGGGCGGCTTCGCGGCGCTCTTGCGGCTGATGACCCTCGCCTTGCCGACTTTCACAATCGGCGCCTTGCCGGAGGTCGCGCCAGAACAGACGATCCTCGTCCATGCGGCGTGGCAGGACACCGTGGCGATCCTCGCCGCCCTGACCATGATCTTGGGCAACTTCGTGGCGATTGCCCAGCGCGATATCAAGCGGCTGTTGGCGTACTCCAGCATCGCGCACAGCGGCTATCTGATGATGGCAGTCGCGGCAGCTGGCACCTTCGCGGTCACGGGCGATGAGTTCGGGACGCCGATCCTCTCGCTGAGCATCGCGGAGGAGGCGTTGCGCGGCGCGCTGATCTACCTTGCGGCGTACGCCTTCACGAATATCGGCGCCTTCGCCGTCGGCATGGCGGTGGAGCGCAACGACGCCACTGGCACCCTCCTTGACGACTTCGCGGGCTTGGGGCGCACGCAGCCGCTCCTTGCTGGCGGCATGAGCATCTTCATGCTCAGCCTGATCGGCATCCCGTTGACGGGCGGCTTTGTGGGCAAGTGGTTCGTCTTCTTCAGCACGCTGAACGCCGGCTTGACGCTGCTCGCCCTGATCGGCGTGCTGACTAGCGTGGTGAGCGCCTACTACTACCTGCGCGTGATCGTCAAGATGTGGCTGGAGTACGGCGAGGGCGAGGCGAGCGCGCCGCCGCGCCTGACGGGCGCCGTCGCCTTTTGCACGGTTGCCACGCTGATCATCGGCATCCTGCCGACCGTCGTGGCGAGCCTCGCCGAGGGCGTCACGTTGGCGCTCTTGCGCTGATCGCAGCTTGGCGCAGCGTCACCCCTCCCCGACGCTGCGCCAAGCGCCCTTTCCGCTCCCTGCTGAGACTTTCGCGCTCGAAGCGTGTATAATCCCAACGTCACTCGATAAACGCGATAGCTCAGAAAACACGCTTATGGCATTTCAGCCTGCTTCCACGTCTGATCCTGCCCCGCGCCGTTGGCTCGTGCCGCTGCTGGTCGCCCTGATCTTCGCCGTCGGCGCCTATTTCCGCTTCGTCGGGCAGAATTGGGACGATTTCACGCACCTGCATCCGGATGAGCGCTTCCTGACCCAAGTGGCGGAGGCGATCAACGGGCGCTTGAACCTCTCCACGCCCGATCCAGCGCGGCGCGCCGAGCAGTTGGCGCTCTGCCGCGCGCGCTACCCCGACCGCGACGGCATCGGCGACTTTTTCGACTCGCAATGCTCGAATTGGTATCCGAAGAACGTCGGCTTCGGGCTGTACGTCTATGGCGAGCTGCCGCTTTTTGTGGTGCGCCTCTCCGCCGAGCTGACTCAAGCCATCCACTACGAGATCGCCCGCCACACCCCTCAAACCGACGACGACGTCATCGCGCTCTCGTGGACGAGCTACAACGGCATCCATCTGGTCGGGCGGAGCGTCTCGGCGGTGGCGGACTTGCTCTCGCTGTTGCTGGTCTTCGTCATCGGGCGGATGCTATACAACCAGTGGGTCGGGGTGCTGGCAATGGCGCTGTACGCGGCGGCGGTCTTGCCGATCCAGCTCGCGCACTTCTGGACGGCGGATGCCTTCACCAATCTGCCCGTGCTGATCGCCTTTTTCTTCGCGGTGCGCTTCATGCGCGGCGGCAAACTCTGGGATGCGGTCGGTTTTGGGGCGGGCATGGGCATGGCGCTCGCCAGCCGCATCAACGTGGCGCCGCTGTTTGGCGTGTTCATCGTGGCGGCGGTCGTCTACGCCCTGCCCGCCTTCGGACGGCGCATCGCGCGGCTTGAGCGCGGCATCTTGACGCAACGCGCCCTGATCGGCGTGTTTGTGGCGATCCTCGCCACGTTGGTGGTCTTTCGCTTCACCAATCCGCACGCCTTCACGGGCGGACCCGGCGTCTTGGGCATCTTCAACGTCCTGCCTTACCGTCCTTTCCTAGACGACGTGGCGCAAGCGCAGCACCTGACCAGCGGGCGCGCCGATTTCCCGCCCAACCATCAATGGGCGAGCCGCACGCCGTATCTCTTCCCCGCTCAGAACATCGTGCTGTGGGGCATGGGCGCGCCGCTGGGCTTGGCGAGCTGGCTGGGCTTGGGCTGGGCGCTCTGGCAGATTGTGCGGGCGCGGCACGGCTGGACGCGCCATGTGTTGATCGCGGCGTGGCTGGTCGCTTACTTCGCCTTCATGGGCAGGCTGTGGGTGATGACCATGCGCTATTACATGCCGCTCTATCCGTTCTTCTGTCTGATGGCGGCGTGGGCGCTGTGGGAGCTGGTCGAGCGGGGGCGGCGCGCCCTGCGAGAGAATCCGAGCGGCGTGGCGCGCTTCGCGCATCGAATGCGCCTCGCCCTGCTGATTTTCGTAGTCGCTTTCAGTTATTTGTGGGCGGGCGCCTTCACCAACATCTATCGGCGGCAACTGACCCGCGTGGAAGCCTCGCACTGGATTTTCCGCAACGTGCCGTCGGCGCTCTCGGTCAGCTTACAGACGGAAAATGGCGCGTCATACCTGATCAACACGCCGATCAGCACGCTCTCGCTGAGCGCGAGCTTGAATCGCTACAGCGAAGGGGAGCGCTTCGCCACGCCCTTGCCGCCGCTGGGCGAGGTCACGCGCGTGGATCGGTTGATCGTCAACCGACTGTATAGCCCGCCGAGCGACGATCAGCCCAAAACGTTCTGGGCAGCGCTCGCCGCCGATGCAGCGGGCTTGCAGGTGCTGGGCGTCGCCAATTTGAGGGATACTTTCACAGCGGCGGAAGGTTTGGGCAAGAGCTACACGCTGACCTTTGAGCCGCCGATCATCTTGCAGCCGAACACGAGCTACTATCTGCTCACCTGGAGCGACGGCAACCTCTCAACAGTGCGCCTGAGCTACGTCGAGAGCGACTTCACGCTGGCTGAGGGCGAGCGCGAGGTGGCAAGCTTGCAGCTCTCTGCCTTCGATAACAATTTCGCGCTCACGG
This sequence comes from uncultured Anaerolineae bacterium, assembly GCA_938005675.1. GTDB lineage: Bacteria > Chloroflexota > Anaerolineae > Aggregatilineales > UBA2796 > CP2-2F. The sequence continues at coordinate 23,305 of CALKXH010000105.1, read as the reverse complement.
GCGAGCAAGCCAGCACGCTGATCGCCGCCAACGCCGCCCAAGCCAGCTTCAAAGCGCCGCTCTCGGGCACGCTACGCAGCGTGGAGATCGCCCACGCCCTCAATCCGCTCAACGACGGGCGCGCCATCCCTTTGCGCGCCGCCATTGTGGACGCAGCCAGCGGCGCGACCCTCAGCGAGGGGACGTTGCGCGCCGTCTTGGATCGAACGCCCTACTCGCCGCACGGCAGGTCGATTCGCATCCCGCTCGATCCGCCCGTGACGGTCAGCGCCGATCAGCCGCTGCAGATTCAGGTCAGCACCGCCGATGGCAGCTTGGCGCGCCTGACGGGCAGCGTGATCGCCACTGAAGGTCCGTGGGACGATCCCGTGCCGCAGAAGGTCTGCGCCCTGCCGCCTGAGCTGCCCTTGCCGCAGCCGTCGGGCTTGCACACGCTCGCCACTTGCCGCGGCGTCGACCCGTGGGGCGTCTACTATCGCGGCATTGAGCTGTATATGTCGATGGAAGACGACTACCAGAAGCGCGAGGTGCTGCAACGGACGCTCGATGAAGCCGACTACATCACCATCAGCAGCAATCGCTTCTACGATACGCTCACGCGGCTGCCCACGCGCTTCCCACTGAGCATCGCCTTCTACGACGCGCTCTTCAAAGGCGAGCTGGGCTACGATCTGATCGCCGTCTTCAACAATTCCTTCGAGATTTTCGGCATCCCGATCTCCGATCAGCATCTGCCCTTCTATGAGAGTCCGGCGTGGCTGAACGAATTCGAGGCGGAAGAGGCGTTCCACGTCTACGATCATCCCGCCGTGCTGATCTTCAAGAAGAATCCTGAGCGCTACGCCTCTGAGCGCGTTGCCGCCGCCCTGAACAGCGTGCCGCTCGCCACCAACCCAACCTTTCAACTGGAAGACGCAACCGTCGTGAACGTGATCCGTTGGGGCGCCTACGAGGCGAGCCAAGCGCCTACCGGCTTCATGATGAGCGCCGATCTGCGCGAAAGGCAAGAGTCGGGCGGCACGTGGTCGGAGCTGTTCAACCGCGAGGCGCTCATCAACGCCTCGCCCGTGGCGAGCGTGGTCTTGTGGTGGCTGACGATTGTGGCGTTCGGCTGGGCGGTTGCGCCGCTGCTCTTCGCCTTGCTGCCCGCCCTGCCCGACCGCGCCTATCCGATGGCGAAGATCGCGGGCTTGCTGATCGTGGCGTGGTTGGCGTGGGCGGGCGGCACGCTTCGCCTGCCCTTGTGGAGCAGCGGCGGCTTGTTGGTGCTGCTGCTGGGCGTGGCGGCGCTGAGCGGCTACGTGGCGTGGCGGCGGCGCGCCGAGCTGGGCGCGTGGCTGCGCCTGAATTGGCGCTACCTGCTGATCGTCGAGGCGATCACGGCGACGCTGTTCGTGGCATTCGTCTTGGTGCGCTTGGGCAACCCCGATCTGTGGGCGCAAGTGCTGGGCGGCGAAAAACCGATGAACTTCGCCTACTTCAACGCTGTGCTGCGCTCTAGCGTCTTCCCCGCCTACGATCCGTGGTACGCCGGCGGCTATTTGAACTACTACTACTTCGGCTATGTGCTGGTCGGCGCGCCGACCAAGCTGCTGGGCGTCGTGCCGAGCATCGCCTACAACCTGATCGTGCCGACCCTCTTCGCCCTGACGGGGATCGGGGCGTTCTCGCTGGCTTTCAACATCGCGGCGGCGCGCTGGCGCTTCCCGCGCGCCGAAGGCTCGCCTGAGCGCGACGCGCCTGTGCGCGAGCGCCTGACCTACGCCCTGCGCACGCCCGCCGCCAGCCCGTATCTGGCAGGGACGTTGGCGCTGTTGCTGTGCGTGGTGCTGGGCAACCTCGATACGCCGCGCGTCTTTTTGACGGGCGTGCAACGGGCGGGCGGCTGCACTGCGACGAGCGACATGTACTTGTGGAAGCTCGATCAGTTCGTGGCGCAGAACGGCAGGCAGCCCACACCTGAAGAATCGAGCGTCCTGCTGATGAGCGCGCAGAGTCCGAGCCTGATCGATCAAGCGCTGTTCGGCGCCTATAACATCGGGCGGACGTTTGAGTGCTTCGGGCGGGGCATCGGGCAGCTGACTCAAGGCGCGATCCTGCCCATCGGACCTGAACGCTGGTACTGGGGTCCGCGCAGCGTGGTCGGCGAGCTGCCCAACAACAGCAACGAGATCAACGAGTTCCCGTATTTCACCTTCGTCTTCGGCGACCTGCACGCCCACATGATCGCGCTGCCGATCACCTTCCTCGCCCTGACGTGGCTGCTGGGCGAGGTCTTCGCAGCGGGCAGAGTGCGGCGCGCCACGTGGATCGTCATCGCGGCGACGGCGCTGGGCGGCTTGAGCATCGGCATCTTGCGCGCCACCAACACATGGGATTGGATCACCTATCTGCTCTTGGGGATGGCGGGCTTGTCGTTCGCCATCCTGCTGCGCCGCGATAAGCTCACGCGGGCTAACCTCACAGCGTGGATCGCGCAGGTGGCATGGCTGTTTGCGGCGCAATGGTTGGCGGCGCTGCCGTTCATGGCGTTCCACGCCACCTCGTATAGCTCGGTGAAGGCGTTCTTGGGCAACAAAACGCCGATCTGGGCGTTTTTCACCATGCACGGCACGTTCCTGTTCGTGGCGATCTCGCTGCTGGTCTGGCAGACGGGGCGGCTGTTGCGGGCGATCTATCTGCGCGATCTAGCGGGCAAGTTCCTGCCCTTCGCGCTGGTGGCGGGCGGGATCGTCGGCGTGCTGCTGATCGGGCTGTTCATGGCGGTCGTGCCGCTGCGCATCGCGCTGATCGACATGCCGATTCCGCTCGCGCTGATCCTCGTGCCGCTGATCGCGTGGTCGGTGGCGCTGTTCTTCACGCCCGCCCAGACGCGCGAGTGGCAGGTGCTGTACGTGCTGATCGGCGCGGCGCTCGCCATTGCGCTGGGCGTCGAGATCGTGGTGCTGGACGGCGATATCGGGCGGCAGAACACCTTCTTCAAGTTCTACATGCAGGTCTGGCTGATGCTGAGCGTGGCGGGCGGCGTTGGCTTGGCGTGGCTGCTCTACTCAGCGTGGCGGTGGCGTCCGACGCTGCGCAACGGGTGGTTGCTCACAGCGGCGCTGCTGCTGAGCATCGCGGCGCTCTTCCCGATCATGTCCACGCAGGGCAAGAACGCCATGCGCATGGCGCCTGAGGCGCCGCGCACGCTCGATGGCAACGCCTATATGGCGTACGCCACCTACTTCGAGGGCAGCCAAGCCGTGCCGCTCAGCCGCGATTTAGCGATGATCCGCTGGCTGCAGGAGAACGTGCAAGGCACGCCGACCATCCTCGAGGCGCATCAGTACCCGTCGGAGTACAAGTACAACAGCCGCATCGCCATCAACACCGGCTTGCCGACGGTGCTGGGCTGGCGTTTCCATCAGCAGCAGCAGCGCACGCTCGATCCGCTGCCCAACTTGGTCATTCAGCGGCAAGCCAACGTCACGGCGCTCTACAACACGACCGACATCGGCACGGCGTGGGAGTTGCTGCGCTTCTACAAGGTGCGCTACATCATCGTCGGGGAGCTGGAGCGGATCACCTACCGCGCGAGCGGCTTGGCGAAGTTCGAGGCGATGGTCGAGCAGGGCTTGCTGGAGGTCGTCTACGAGCGAGAGGGCGATAAGATATATCGGGTGATCGAGGGCGCAGCCTACACGCCTAAAGTCGTCGGGATGCGCTGAATGGAACTGAAAGGCACAGTGCGCAATATTCGCTACACAGCGTGTGTCCGTACAGGTGAACTAAAGCGCTTGCCTGCTGCGACATTTGACGTAAATCGAGCGAGCACGTTTGGCATCCTCACATACGATGAGAAAGGCGACGAGGTCATCGGCTACTCGAAATGGGTTTCGCCGAAGCGAACGCGCAGCTATCCTTTTGCGCGCATTTACAACACTTACCACTTGCCTAAGAAAGTCACGATTATTCCCGTGATGAAAGATGAGGGCATAAGAGGCGACCTAGACAGAATCAATTTCATCACGTTCTCGTGGATGAATTTGATGAACGTCTACATCATTTTGGCGTGGTACGATGAGGCGACAGTGCATCCGCGTAGGGCGGACAAAGTGACGAGTCAACACCTTAACGCAGAATACGTCCGAGATCGCTTGATGGAACTGCGCAGCTACCATCAAACTGCGCTACACTGGAACACAATGCACTTCCAGCGTGATTTTGTGCAGGTATATCGGCGTGCAGTGGAGCGTTATCGACTGCTCTCAGAACGGCTAGGCGTAGAGATGCACTGCCCAAAAACGCATCTTCAGGTGTTAGAGTCTTTCATGAAACAGGGCGAGTTCAGTCTAGAGCAGTTCAAGGCTGCCACGCTACGTAGCTCTCATAGCGCAGCGACTCGTGAGGCAGTCACCCAGCACTTTGCCGAGTACATCCCGTACGGCGAGAAGGCAACCATCCAGATTGTCAATCAGCTTGGCGGGGAATATTTTCTGACGACAGATGGCTTTTATCAAGAGGCTGATCGTGCTGTCTTTCAGGAGGCTAAGAATGCTCGGAGTGAGTTGCCCAGCTTGAGCGATATTCAAGACGGTCTCTTCAAGCTGATCCTTTTTGCCAACATGGAACAGCTCACTGTGGATGGAGTAGCTATGCCTTTTCGTGTGGAGCTGTACCTGAGTGGCACTTTCAAGGGCAGACTCACCTTGCCAAGTGTGTCAGAGCAGCTTGCGGAATTCATGGGGGCAAATGCTTTCAAGGCGCGGCAGGCTCAACTCGTCAGCTTACTCAACAGAGAAGCTGGTCTTAACAACCGTTTGAGCATTCTTTTGGCAGGACGGGGTTGACGATGTGCTCTGTTAAGAGTCCGTTGCGTTATCCAGGCGGCAAATCGCGCGCTATCCCGCAGATTCTTGCCCAAATTCCGCTCAATATCACGGAGTACCGCGAGCCGATGGTTGGCGGCGGCTCAGTTTTCTTGGCGGTCAAGGCAACTCTGGGCAACTATGTGCGGCGCTACTGGATCAACGACCTCAACTACGACCTGATCTGCTTTTGGCGGGCGGCGCGCGATCATAACGCGCTGTTGGTTGAGCGACTCTTCGCGCTCAAGCGCGCTTACCCCGACGGCAGGTCGCTATGGGCATACCTGCAGACGGCTGAGTCACAGCGCGACGACCTAGAGCGCGCTGTGCGCTTCTTCGCCTTGAATCGGATCACTTTCTCAGGCGTGGTAGACTCAGGCGGCTATTCGCAACAAGCCTTTGAGCGCCGCTTCACCGACTCAGCCGTTGAGCGCGTGCGCAGACTCGCTGCAATGCTCACCAACGTTGAAATCACGCATCATGACTACAGCGCTTTATTGAACAAGGACGGCGAGAAGGTTTTCATCTTCCTCGATCCGCCCTATTGGCGCGCGACTGCTTCGCGTCTTTATGGCGTTGACGGCATTTTGCACACATCCTTCGATCATGTCCGTTTTGCCGAGGCGCTGCGCGCTTGTCCACATCGCTGGCTGGTCACTTATGACGACTCGTTGCCCGTGCGCAGGCTGTTCAGCTTCGCGCACCTTGCGACGTGGCAGTTGCAATACGGCATGAACAACGTCAAACGCGCCAAAGCGCACAAGGGCAATGAGCTGTTCATCAGAAACTACGAGAAGGCATAGGGCATGTTCTTTGACTGGCTGATCTTCGAGGGCTGGGCGCTCATCAGTTGGTGGCTGATCAGCTTGGCGGCGGCGTGGATCGTCTTGCCGTTGTGTTTGCGGCTCTTTCGGGCGTTGCCCTCGCGCGGCTACGCCGTGGCGCGCGCGGCGGGCATCATGCTGATCGGCTACCTCTTTTGGCTGCTGAACAATCTCGGACTCTTGCGCAATAGCGGCGGCGATACGCTGCTCGCTGCGCTGATTGTCCTCGCCCTCAGCCTGATCGCGTATTTCACGTGGCGCGAGCGCCCCGCCTTCGGCGGCTTTTTGCGCCAGAACGCGTCGTTAATCCTGGCTGTGGAGGTGCTGTTCATCCTGCTGTTCGTCGGCTGGGCGACCGTGCGCGCCCTCAACCCCGACCTGACCGCCACCGAAAAGCCGATGGAGATGGCGTTCCTGAGCGCCGTGCGGCGCAGCGCGCAGTTTCCGCCGCACGATCCGTGGCTTTCGGGCTACGCGATCAGCTACTATCATTTCGGCTACATCCTGATCGGCAGCATCGCCAACCTGAGCGGCGTCACGAATGGGATGGCGTTCAATTTGGGTGTGGCGCTGCTCTTCGCCCTGACGGGCGTTGGGGCGTTCGGCGTCGCCTATGACCTCGTGGCGGCGCGCGGCGCGCTGCTGCGCGCGCGATTGGCGGTCGGCGGCTTGGCAATCGTCCTGAGCATCCTGATGGGCAACATCGGCACGGCGATCCTTGAGATTCCCTTCCAGACGCGCACTGCGCCGCCCGCTTACCTCGCGTGGATCAATCTTGAAGAGCGCGACTCGTACGCGGTGGGCTGTCCGCCCAGCGGAAATGCCGATCCCAGCACGTGGTGCTTCTGGTGGTGGTTTCGCTACAGCCGCGTCGTGCGCGATCTGGACTTGAGCGGGCGCCCGCTCGCCATTCAGCCCATCACTGAGATGCCGATCTTCAGCTACGTGCTGGCGGATTTACATCCGCACGTGCTCTCGATGCCCTTCGTCATGTTGACGCTCGCCCTCGCCCTGAACTTGGTGCTGGGCAGGCGGCGCTTGCAAGCGTGGGAGCTGCTGCTCTACGGCGTGTACGTGGGCGGCATGATCTTCCTCAACACATGGGATGCGGTCTTCATCGGCGTGATCATCGGCGCGGAGGCGTTGCGGCGCTTGATCGCCAACGGCACGGGCGGCTACATCGGGGATGATTGGCGGGGCATGATCGGCTTCGGCGCGGCGATCATCGGCTTGACGGCGCTGCTATACTTGCCCTTTTTCGTCGGCTTCCGCTCGCAGGCGGGCGGGATTTTGCCCAACGTGCTGTGGCAGACTCAATTCCAGCAATTTTTCTTGCAGTTCGCGCCCTTCCTGCTGATCTTCGCCGCTTTCCTGTGGCTAGAGTGGCGGCGGGCGGGCTTGACCCTCAACCTACGCCTCGCCCTGCAGCTGATCGGCGGCGTGATCGTCCTGATCGTCGTCGCCTCAGTTGCTTTGGGCGCGCTGGCATGGACGCGCGCCGATGTGCGCTTCGCCGTCTTTCAGACGCTCGATGAGAGCGGCGGTCTGCTGGGGGCGCTGCCCGCCCTCGCCGCCCGCCGACTGCACGGCATTGTGACGCACGCCGTGCTGCTCGGCTTGATCGGGATCGTGATCGCGCGGCTGTTCGCCCGCGAGCCGCGCCGCGCCGATGGAGCGCCTGCGCCCGCCCGCGCCGTGATCACCTACTCGCCCGCCACGGGCTTCGCCCTGTTCCTGATCGGCGCCGGCGCCGTGCTGAGCCTCGCCCCGGAGTTCGTCTATCTGCGCGATGGCTTCGGCGTGCGCATCAACACGATCTTCAAGCTGTGGTATCAGGCGTGGCTGCTGTGGAGCATCGCCGCCGCTTACGCGGTCTGGTCGCTGTTAGCGGAGCGCGCCGAGTCCGAGATGCGGGCGGGCGTCCGCGCCGCTTTCGCTGTCGGAATTGCCGTCAGCATCGCGCTTGGCTTGGTCTATCCCGTTTTCGCCATCACCTCGCGCGCCTTGGGCGAGAGCGGCAGGCTGCGCGGCAACCTAGCCGACTTGACGCTCGACGGCGGGATCAGCATGGCGCAAGGCAGGGATGAGTACAACGCCATTCAGTGCCTCGCCCGCCACGCCACCTCAGATCGGGACGTGGTGGCAGAGGCGACTCGCGAGCGGCTCGCCTATCGCGGCGATTACGGGCGAGTCAGCGCCTTGACGGGCATCCCGACCTTGCTGGGCTGGGATAATCATCAAGGGCAGTGGCGCGGCAATACGTTCCCTGCGGCGAACACGCTCACTTACGTGGTCAATGGCGAGAGGCGCGTCGAGACGCGCGCGCAGGCGATTGCCACGCTCTACAACACGACCGATCCGCGCGAGGCGCTCGGCGTGATCGAGCGCTACGGCATCACCTACATCTTCGTCGGCGTGACCGAGCGCCGCGACTTCGCGCCCGAGGGCTTGGCGAAGTTTGAGGCGTTGCCGCCGCTGTGCGAGTACGGCATGGTGCGCGTCTACAGCGCTGATGCGTTCCGTGCGCTGCTGACCGCGCGCTCAGAATGACCCTATGGAGACTTTTCAGGGCAATGGAAGCTCTAGAACTTGAACCCAGACAGACTACCGCCGAGTCGCCGCCTGAGCCGCAGGCGGAGGCGCGCGGGTTTCAGCCCGCGCTCTCGTTAGAGGCGATCTGTTACATCGCCATTGTGCTGTTCGCGGCGATCATCCGCCTGCCCGAACTCGATCTGATCCCGCTGAAGCAGGCTGAGGCGCGTGAGGCGCTGGCAGCGTGGCACGCCATCAACCCGAACGCCGTCGGCGAGCCGCCCGCCTCGCTGCAGCCGCTCGGCTTCAGCGTCAATGCCCTGTTGATGAGCTTCGGTGGCGCGCAGAACGCCATCGCGCGCATCGGGACGCTCATGGCGGGCATGGCGGTCGTCTTCATGCCGCTCGCCTTCCGACGTTGGCTGGGCGCGGCGCAGACTGTGATCCTCATGGCGCTTTTGGCGATCTCGCCCGCTTTACTGATCGCCTCGCGGAGCATGAGCGGGACGGTCTGGGCGCTTTTCACGGCGTTGCTGACGGCGTGGGCGTTCGCGCGCTTCGCCGAGACGCGCCGCGAGCGCTACGCTATCGTCGGGGCGGGCGCGGCGGCGCTGACCGCGCTGGGCGCTGAGCCAGCCGGGGGCTTGATGCTCCTGATGCTGAGCGTCGGCGCGCTCTTCGCCCTGTGGACGCTCAGCGACGGCGAAGGCGAGCTACAAGCGGCGTGGCGGCAAGTCCGTGAGGCGTTGCCGCTGCCCAAGATGGGCATCGCCGCCGCTCTTGCGCTGCTGGGCGGCAGCACGGCGCTCTTCACTTTGCCGAGCGGCTTGGCGCACGTCGGGGCAGCCCTTGAAGCGGGCTTGCGCGGCATTCTGGTCGGCACGGCGGACGCGCCCTTCATCTTCCCGCTGCTCAGCTCGCTCGTCTACGAGCCGATCTTTTGGCTGTTCGGCTTGGCGGGCGTCTATTTCGTCTTGACGGCGAACGCCGAGGAGACGCCCTTCGCTGAGCAGTTCATCGGACGGGCGCTGATCGGCTGGCTGATCGCGGCGGTGGTGGCGAGCTTGGTCTACGCCGGCGGAGTCGCCGATCACGCGCTGTGGCTGACCCTCCCCTTGGCGGGACTCTCGACTTTTGCGATTGTGCGGGCGCTTGCGCCAGTGCAAGACCGCTACTGGCACGTGCCGACGTGGGCGCCTTACCTACACGCAGTCCTGCTGGTGGCAACGCTGCTGATCGCGGGCGTGAATCTGATTCACGTCGGGCGGGTGACGCTGAGCCTGATGCCCGAACTCTTCCCGTCGCTGCAGCAGCAAGACCTGATGCGCGCGTTGATGATCTTTTTGGCGTTGGCGCTCAGCGTGATCACCTTCTTCTTGGTCGGCAGCATCTGGGGCGCGCGGGCGGCGTGGCACGGCACGGGCATCGGGCTGCTGATGTTGCTGGGCATCTACAGCTTCAACGCAGGCTGGCAAGCCGCCGTGAGCAAATTTGACGACCCGCGCGAGCTGTGGCACGTCAATCCGAGCTCGCGCAACCTGAATTTGCTGGTTGAGACGCTGGAGACGGCATCGTTGCGCGCTACGGGCAAGCCGACTATGGCGGAGATTGTGGTGGAGCGCGCCGCTGTGGAGAACAACGCGCCCTTGCGCTGGGCGCTGCAACGCTTCCCCAACCATCGCTTGGTGGACGTCCTCTCCAGCGCGGTGAATGCGCCGATTGCTATCGGCGTGGCGCCGGAGCCAATTCTGGGCGCTGATTACGTCGGGCAGCGCCTTGCCACGCAGAGCAGTTGGTTCCTCAGCACGCTGCAATACTGGGATATCATCGCTTGGCTGTATGATCGACAGACGCGCCTCGCCCCGCAGTTCGATAAGCGCGTGATCGTATGGGTGCGCGCCGACATCTACGGCGTAGAACAAGTGCCAAGCGGGCGGCGCTAGAAACTCACAGAGGTCGTTTTCGGGCGACCTCTGTGAGCGGAGGAAGGAAGCTAATCGAGATATTCGGCGAGCTGCATGTTGCGGTCGAGCATCCGCAGCTTGTAGAGCGCCTCGTGCTGCAATTGGCGGATGCGCTCGCGGCTGTAGCCCATGATCTCGCCGATTTGCGCCATGCTGTGATTTTCGCCGTCCTCAAAGCCATAGCGCAGGCGCAGGATTTCAGCCTCGCGCTGCGGCAGCATGTTCAGCAAGCGCTCAATCGCCTCCGAGAGCAGCTGGCGGCTGGTGGCTTGTTCGGGCAGCTCGCCTTCGGTATCGGCTAACAAGTCCTCGCGGGGGCGGTCTTCTTCGTCGCCCGCCAACTCGTCGATCTGCATCGGCTCGCGGGCAGCGATCAGGGTCGCTTGCACCTGCTCAACGGTCAGATCGGCGGCGGCGGCGAGTTCCTCGTAGTTCGGCTCGCGCCCCAGCTGCTGAGAGAGCTCTTCGAAGGTGCGGCGCAGCCTGCCCCAGCGCTGCCCCTGATTGATGGGCAGGCGGATGGTGCGCCCGCTATCGCCGGCGGCGCGGGCGATGGTCTGGCGAATCCACCAAGTGGCGTAGGTGCTGAGCCGCACGCCCCGATCCGGGTCAAAGCGGTCGACGGCCTTCATCAAGCCGAGATTGCCCTCTTGGATCAAGTCCGCGAGGGAGAGTCCGCGCCCTTGATAGGTCTTGGCGATGCTGACGACGAGGCGGGTGTTCGCCATGATCAGCTCTTGGCGGGCTTTATTGCCAACTTCAACCATCAGCTCCAGCGCGGCGCGATCTTGCTCGGAGAGGTTCGGATCGTTTTGCAAACGTTGGCGCGCCTGCTGACCGAGCTGCACATCGCGCGCCAGCAACCGTTCGGTCTCCGCCGAGAGCGGTGCGGAGATCGGGCGGATATCGCGGAAGTAGAATTGTACAAGGTCGGAGTCCATATCGGGCATCGGGCGGGCAGTGCGCTCGACGTACTCGCTGATGCTCGACTCCTCGCCTGCATATGTGTCGTCAACGGGCTTGTGGGGCTGTGAGGTGTGCTTCGTCATTGGCTTAACTCCTTGCGTAAATCTCGCTCAGTCTCGCAAGAAAAGGTTTTTCGCGAACCTTTAGAGTTGTCGAATGCTTATTGCACCCATGTTACACTTTTTTCGAAGGTTGGTCAATAACTTGAAGATTAGCAAATGATGATAAGTTAACTTTGGCAGGCTTGTGCTAAGCGCACAAAGCGCCGCAAAATTGGGAGGATTTTGTAGCGAGGCTGGGCTTTAACACACCTTTCACAAAAAGTGCGCTAAAGTTGAGGGCAGACAGGAACACAAAATCTTTATCCGGTCCGAGCGCAAGACACTGTCAAAAGGAGCTGCTATGCCACGCTCGCGCGTTATGTTTTTAGCCATTCTGGGCGTCTCGATGATGATCATGGCGATCATCGCTCTGAACAATCAGCCCATCACGCCTGAGGAGCAAGCCGAACGCGATGCGACCGCTACCGTTGCAGCGCGCAAAGCGGTTTTAGCCAGCACAGTCAAAATTGTGGTCAGCTACGGTACAGAAAAGCGCCGCTGGCTGGAAGATGCCACCCAACGCTTCAAAGCGCAGTATCCCAACATCGATGTCGAGCTGCTGGGCGAAGGATCGATGGAGTCCTACCGCGCCTTGAGCAACGTGGTGGACAGCAGCCCGACCTATTGGCGCAACCGCCCCTTGCCGATCTTGTGGAGTCCGGGCGGGCGCATTCAAGTGGCGCTCTTGAACACTGATCAGGGGCGTGAGTTCGCCACGCAATGCAAAGACCTCGTCCTCTCGCCGCTCGCCTTCATCATGTGGAAAGACCGCGCCGACGCCTTCGAAGCTTTCTACAAAGATCGAGGCGGCATCACCTTCGATAACCTTGAAGACGCTCTGAGCGAGCCGAAAGGCGGGCGCTGGGGCGAGATCGGCGGCGATCCGAACTGGGGCTTGCTGAAGGTCGGCTACGCCAATCCGAACGAGTCGAACGGCGGCTTCATGTTCCTGATGGGGCTGACCTACGCCTATCTCAACCGCACAGCAGCCGCCACCGTCGCCGAGCTGAGCGATCCGAAGTTCGCTGAGTATGCGCGGCGCATCGCCAAGGCGATCTCCATCGAGCCACTCAACAGCTCAGGCGTCTTGATGGACTCCATGATGCGCCAAGGACCCGCCACTTACGATCTCGTCATCCTGCACGAGGCGCTGGCGATTGAAAACGCGCAGATCGCCATCAATCGGCACGGCATCCCACTGCGGGTAGTCTACCCGAAGTATAACTTGTACTCAGAGCATCCGATGTGCCTGATCGATCACCCGTCCTTCACGCCCCAGCAGCGGGAGGCGGCGAAACTCTACCAAAACTTCCTGCTCAGCCGCGAAATGCAAGAGTTGGCGCGCGTCTACGGCTACCGCCCCTCGGATACAGACGTGCCGCTCTTCGTGGAAGGCTCGCCCTTCAACGATCCCAACATCCGCGCCATGGGCGTCAGCAACAACATCGGGCAGACGATTGTGCAGCCCGATGGCAACACGCTCAAACAGATACTGACCATCTGGAATCGTGCAGTGAACTAGTCAGAAAGGTCGTTCCGATGCAAAAGCGTAATTTCGGCTTGCGCCGCGCAGGTTTGCTGCTCGGCCTGATCGCCCTGATCGTCTCGGCGTGCAGCGGCGGCGGAGTCGATCCGATCATCTCAACGGCGCCCTCGCGCGACGCCGTGCGCGTCCTGTTCACCTACGGCAGCGAGAAAGACGCCTGGGTCAAGGCGGTCACTCAAACTTTCAACGCCAGCAACTCACGCACCAGCTCCGGCAAACTGATCGTGGTCGATCCGCAGCCCTTCGGCTCGGTCGAGAGCGGCATCGATATCGTCGAGGAGCGCACTCAGCCCGCCTTGTGGAGTCCTGCCAGCCGCCTGACCTTGCCGGTCGTCAATGAGGCGAACCTGAACCGCATCGGCAAGCCGCTAGTCGATGAAGGCGAGTGCCGCGACCTGGTCATCAGCCCGACTGTCATCATGATGTGGCGACCGATGGCGGAGGCGCTGGGCTATCCTGAGCAGCCCATCGGCTGGTCGAATCTGCTCGAATTGGCGCTCAGCCCCAACGGCTGGGCGGATTACGGCAAGCCGCAATGGGGGCGCTTCCGCTTCGGGCATACCCACCCGGATTTCTCCAACAGCGGCTTGCAATCGATTGTGACCATCGCCTACGCCGCTGCCCAAAAACAGCGCGGCTTGACGCCTGAGGACATCGCCAAGCCCGAAGTGCAGCAGTTCATGCGCCAAATCGAGGGCGCCATCGCCCATTACGGGCGCAGCACCGGCTTCTTCGGCGATGCTATGGGGCGGCGCGGCACCGCTTACCTCAGCGCCGCCATTGTCTACGAGAACGTGGTGATCGAGCAGAACAGCGATCCGCAAAAGCGCAACCGCCTTGAGTTCCCCGTCGTGGCGATCTATCCGAAGGAAGGCACGCTGCTCAACGATCACCCCGCCTGCATCCCCGATAAGCCCTACATGACCGCCGAGCTGCGCGAAGCCGCCGAGCTGTACCGCAAGTTCCTGCTCCAAGAGGCGCAGCAGCGCCGCGCCCTTGAGTTCGGCTTCCGTCCCGCCGATCCCAACATCCCGCTCACCGCGCCCTTCACGCCTGAGAACGGCGTCGATCCGCGCCAACCGCAAACGACCCTCGCTGTGCCGAGCGCCGCCACCATCCGCGCCATCCGCGACTTGTGGGGGCAGACCAAACGCCCGGTCAATATGACGCTGGTCTTTGACGTCTCAGGCAGTATGCGTGAGCGCAACCGCATCCAGAACGCCCGCGAAGGCGCCGCCGCCTTCGTCGATCAGCTGGGCGAGAATGATCGGCTGACCTTGATCGCCTTCAACGAAAACCAGACGGTCGTCTTCGATAATTTGCAGGTCGGACCGAACCGCGAGCGCATCAAGCGCGATATCCTCACCCTGACGCCCGGCGGCGGCACCGCCCTGTACGACTCCATCGCCTTCGCCATCGAGCGCCAGCAGGGGCAGCTCAGCCGCGATGCGATCAACGCCATCGTGGTGCTGACCGACGGCGAGGATACCAACAGCACGCGCTTCCGCGATGCCACCCAGCTGATGGATCGCTTCGGGATGAACGCCGAAAGCCCCGCCGACGTCTCGATCTTCACCATCGGCTACGATCTGGAAGAGACGGGCTTGCGTCCGTTGCGCATCATCGCTGATCGCGGACGCGGCGCCTTCTACGAAGGCAAGGTCGATAACATCCGCCAAGTCTACCTCGATCTCTCGACGTTCTTCTAACCCTTGATCGGCTTGGCACAGCTCATGTCGCGCCTGACCTACGCCCTCTGCTCGCTGCTGTGCCTGATCGCCTGCCTTGCGCCCGCCCAACCCAGCGCGGCGCAAGGCAACACCCTCGCTTACGGGCAGACCGTCGAAGGGCGCATCACCAACGAAGCCTTTCGCACGGTCTACGCCTTCGAAGGGCAACAAGGCGAGATCGTGGACGTGGTCATGCGCCGTCTGGACGGCAACCTCGATCCCGCCTTGCTGCTCTTGGATAGCGCTAACGCGCTGATCGCGCGCGACGACGACGGAGGCGACGGCTTGAACGCCGCCCTGAGCGCCATCGTTTTGCCGCGCACTGAGACTTACTTCGTGATCGCTACCCGCTTTGGGCAGGCGCAAGGCACAACCACCGGGCGCTTCAGCCTGAGCCTAGAGCGCGTCGGCGTCGCCGCCGACCCCGAACTCGAGGCGGAGACCTTCCCCCTGCGCTACGATGAAGCCGCCGTCCGCGAGCTGAGCGACGCGCAGCCGCAACACATCTACACCTTCGCGGCGCTGCGCGGCGATCTGATCACCTTGCGCATGACGCGCATCAGCGGCGACCTCGACTCGGTGCTGATCCTCGCCGACGCCGAAGGCAACGTGCTGCTCATCAACGATGAAGCGCCCGATAGGCGCGGCACGCTGGACGCCGCCATCGTGGAGTGGCGCGTGCCGCTGACCGCCAGCTATCTGCTGGTCGCCACGCGCTTCGGCGGCGAGGGCGGCAGCTCGCGCGGGGCGTACAGCCTGCTGCTCACGCGCGTGCCGCCCGATCAGCTCGGTCTGACGCCCGAACGCGCCATTTTACTGGATTTCGGCGAGCGCGTGGTCGGGCGCATCAGCCGCGACGCCGTCCGCCGCTACTACCTGATTCAAGGGCAGGCGGGCTTGCTTTTGGATGTGCAGGTCACGCGCACGCGCGGCAACCTCGATCCGACCGTGGCGCTCTTCAGCGCCGACCTCGTGCCGCTGGCTGAGCAGAGCGAGGGCGTGCGCGGACAATCGGCGCGCATCGCGGGCTACCGCCTGCCCCGCGATGGCGAGTACATCCTCGTCGTCTCGCGCTTCAACGCCGAGACGGGCATCACCGAGGGCGAATTCACCCTCCAACTCAACGCGCGCTAGCAGCTGAAGCGACTCCCGATCCCGCCTCTCTAGCATTCTGAACAAAGCGCCTTGCCGCAGTTGAAGAATCGGCGCGCAGCGTTTACAATTAGCCTGTAAAGTGCAGCCCGTGTGGAGCTGCTTAGCCTTTTACGGAGAGACGAGACTTATGAAACGCATTTTGGGCATTACCCTTGTGGCAGTGCTTGCCCTGACCGCCTTGCAGTTGGGCGTCGTGGCGCAGCCGAGCCGCGCCGCCGGTTCGAAGCTCTGCCTTGTGACCGACGTGGGCGAGATCGACGACCGCAGCTTCAATCAGAGCGCTTGGGAAGGCGTTGTGGCGGCGGCTGAGCTGCTGGACGGCGAAGAAGCCTACATCGAGACGCAAAACGCCACCGACTACGCCAGCAACATCCAAACTCTGGCGGAGGCAGGCTGCGAGGTGATCGTCACGGTCGGCTTTGCGCTGGGCGAGGCGACCATCAAGGCGGCGGCGCAGTATCCCGATATCTACTTCATCGGCGTCGATCAGTTCCAAGTTGAAGAGGTTAAGAACGTCGTCGGCTTGATCTTCCCTGAAGCCAAGGCGGGCTTCTTGGCGGGCGTCCTCGCCGCGCGCATGAGCAAGAGCGGCATCGTGGCAGCCGTGCTCGGCACCGACCAAGTGCCACCTGTGGTCGCTTTCAAGGAAGGCTACGAGGCGGGCGCGCGCTACGCCAACCCGAATATCCGCCTGATCTCGACCTACCACCCCGGCGGCTTGGACAAAGCCTTCACCGACCCGGAGTGGGGCGCTCAGACGGCTAAGCAAGCCTTCGATCAGGGCGCGGACGTGATCTTCGGCGCCGGCGGCAAGACCGGCAACGGCGCGTTGGAAGAAGTCGCCAAGCTGACCACGCCTGAGAAGCCCGTCTACTGCATCGGCGTGGATACCGATCAGTGGGAGACCGTGCCGGCGGCGCATCCCTGCCTGATCAGCAGCGCCATGAAGCTGATCACCAAGGGTGTGGTCGATCTGATCAAGCTGTGGTCGGAGGGCGAGCCGCCTTCGGGCAATTACGTCGGCGATGTCGGCTTGGCGCCCTTCCACGATTTCGAAGACGTCGTGCCGGATGAGGTCAAGGCAGAGCTGAAAGAGATCGCCGAGCTGCTGCTCAGCGGCAAGCTCGATCCGCTGACCGGCGAGATGATCGAAGAGAAGACCGAGTAACCGCCATCCCGTGTTTTCAGTCAGCGCGATCAGTGTTAAACTGATCGCGCTATTTTTTTCAGCGCGCAAAGGATGATGGCACATGGCGCGGCGCTTCTCAGCCCTGTTAATTGCGGCTCTGCTCTTGATCGGCATCTTCGGCACGGCGCTGGCTCAGGAATCGGTCACGGTGACTACCACGACGTTGCTGCGTCTGCGCAGCGGACCCGGCACGACCTATCCTGAGATCGCGCTGCTGGAGGCAGGCACGACTCTGCCCGCCTTCGCCCGCAGCGCCGACTCGGCTTGGTTGCGCGTGCGCTACAGCGGCTCGGCGGGCTGGCTGGCGATCCGCTACCTGCGCATTCAGGGCAATTGGCAGGCGTTGCCCGTCCACAGCGCCACCGATCCGATCCCCGAAGGGCTGCCCGATCAGCCCGCCCAGCCCCAGAACGGCGACATCCTCAGCCTGACGCTCTACGCCCAGACTAACGCCACCAATTACTACCGCCTGACCTATTACAGCGACGGACTGCGCATCAACGGCTTCCTGACCGAGCCGCGCCGCGAGGGGACGTTCCCCGCCCTGATCTACAATCGGGGCGGCAACCGCGACGTCGGCGCGCTGCGCGGCTACGAGTTCATCCCCTTCGCCGAGGCGGGCTTTGTGGTGGTCGCCTCGCAATATCGGGGCGGCGGCGGCAGCGAGGGCTTCGATAACTTGGGCGGCGCCGACGTCAACGACGTGCTGAACCTGATCCCGCTTTTGCGCAGCCGCCCTAACGTCGATATGAACCGCATCGCCATGTTCGGCAGCTCGCGCGGCGGCATGATGACCTACATCGCCCTGCGGCGGCTCGGCAACACGGTCAAGGTGGCAGCCACCACCAGCGGCTTGGCGGATTTGTTCATGTGGGCGCGCGAACGCCCCGATCTAGAGAGCGGCGCCTACCCAGAGCTGATCGGCGCCAACACGCGGAGCAATCCCGCCGCCTTCCGCGAGCGCAGCGCCACCTACTGGGCGGGCGAGATCGTCACGCCGCTGCTGCTCATCCACGGCGACGCCGATACGGAGGTCTCGGTTGAGCAATCGCGCGCCCTCTTCAACCGAATGCGCGCCGTCGGGCGCACCGTCCAGCTGACCATCATCCCAGGCGGCAATCACGGCTTGCTCAACTTCGACGACGGCATCCCGACGGCGCTGGCGTGGTTTGCGCGCTACTTGCAGCGCCCCGGCGAGAATTTCGATTACAATTTCCTCAAGCCCGCCATCGATGAAGCCAATCCGATTGTGCGCGGCGCGCTGGGCTTCTAATTAGCAGCCTCTAACGCGCCCGATTAGAGGCTTATGCTATCACGAGTCGCCTAGAGTTGATTAGAATCGCCTTCGAGGGAGATCAGAACCATGCCAATCTACGAGTACGTCTGCCAAAGTTGCCACCAGACCTTCGAGAAGCGCGTGAGCGCCGAAAAAGCCGATGAGGTCGCTTGCCCCGCTTGCGGCGCGCCTAACGCCAAACGCAAACTCTCGCGCGTGATGCTGCAAATTGGCGAGATCAGCGCCCAGAGCGCCTCGAGTCCGCGCGGCGAGGCTGCGCCCACTTGCGGCTGCGGGACGGGCTTGTGCGGCTTGCCTAGCAAGAACTAGCCGACGCTGCACATCCGACCGAGCGGGCGCAGCCCAAGCGTCTGCTGAGCGTAGGGAAAACGTCAGGCGCGCTCATGCTATGATTCAGCATAGGTCTGCGAGCCGTGAAGAGCGGAGAGTGCGCCCATGCAACGTCCGTATCTCGCGCCGATGCCCCGTCGTTCGGCGAAGCTGCAATCCCCGCGATTGCGGCTAGGTTCGCTTGTGCTGTGGAGCGGGCTCAGCGTGGTGCTGCTCGCTGTGATGAGCCTCGCGGCGCTGCTGCTGGGCTTGATGGTCGTGCTGAGCAGCGAGCGAGTCCTGCCCGCCGTGAGGGTCGGTGGCGTGCCTGTGGGCGGCATGAGCCAAGCTGAAGCTGTCGAGGCGCTCAGCGCCGCGTGGCGGGTCATCGCCCTGCGCGATGGCGAGCGGGTCTGGAGCGTCTCGGCTGAGCAGCTGGGCATGGCGCTCGATGCAGAGACGAGCGCTCAGCGCGCTTGGCGCTACGGGCGGGGCGAAGGCTCAACTTTGCGCGGATTGTTTGGCGCAGTGAACCTCCCGCCCATCTTTCGGATCGATGCCAGCCGCGCCGCGCAAGGCTTGGCGCAGCTCGCCCCCTTGGTAGACCTCCCGCCGCGCAATGCGACCATCCGCGCTGAGGGCAACGCCCTGATCGCCGTGCCGCCCGTCTTTGGGCGCGCCCTGCAGCTGGGCGAGACGCTCAGCCGCCTCGCCCAGCCCGATGAACTCGCCGACGGCTACCTCGATCTGGTCATGGTGGCTGTGCCGCCCGCCGTGACCGACGCCACGCCGCTCCTCGACCGCGCCGCCGCCTTGCTGGGCGCGCCATTGCGCCTGAGCCTCTACAATCCCGTCACCGATCAGAGCGTGAACTGGGATATTCCGCCCGAAACTTGGCTGAGCTGGCTCGTGACGCAAAATGCTGAGCAGGGCGTCGTCTTCAGCCTTGCGCGGGCGCCTTTAGAGGCGTATCTGAGCGAGCGCAATGCGACGCTGGGCGACGCGCAGTACATCAAAGTCCCTGAGGCGGCGTCCGTCTTGCAAGCGGCGCTAGAGCAAGGGCAAACGGAGGCTGAAGCGCGCCTGTACAACGCGCCGACGCAGTACGTGGTGCGCCCCGGCGATACGTTGGGGAGCATCGCATGGCGGCACGGCATCCAGATGTTCCGCATTCAGCGCGCCAACCCGAACGTGAATTTGAACGCGCTATACGTCGGTCAGGTCATCACCTTACCCTCTAAAGATGAGCTCCTGCCGCTGCCGATTGTGCCGAACAAGCGCATCGTGATCAGCATTGCGCGGCAGCGCATGTGGGTCTATGAGAATCGGCAGCTCAAGTGGGAGTGGGCGGTCTCGACGGGCATTCCCAGCAGCCCGACTCAGCACGGCGTCTATCAGGTTCTCTCGCATGAGGGGACAGCTTACGCCAGCATCTGGAATCTATCCATGCCCTACTTTTTGAGCATCTATGAGGCGGCGCCGGGCTTTTACAACGGCATTCACGGCTTCCCCTCGCGCGGCGGGAGGCAAGTGCTGTGGCAGAATGCGCTCGGTCGCCCGGTGACCTACGGCTGCATCCTGCTGAGCACGGCGAACGCGCAAGCGCTCTACGCTTGGGCAGAGGACGGCGTCGTGGTCGAGATTCAGCCTTGAGATGAGCGTTTGATGAAATCCGTGCCACTCAGCCGTAGAGCGGCGCGGTATAGACGTAGAGATAAATGACAAATCGTCGAGACGGAGGAGGCAGTGGTATGAAGAAGGTTGTCTTGTTGGGGATGATCGTGGCGTTGGCGTTGGCGATGCTGCCCGCCTTGCCCAGCCAAGCGGCGGTCGTGCCGCTCATCGAGCGTTTCCACGCCACCTGCAGCCATTTCTCGGTGCAGTTCACCATGCAGGGCTACACAGACGACGCCAACGGCTTTGATCGACTGCGCTACGAAGTGCTGGACGGGCGCGGCACGCTGCTCTACAGCGAGGATTCAGTCCGCATGGTCGGCGCGCTGCAGACGGCGAGCGTGGTCGGCTTGCCCTACAGCCTAGCGATGCCCGCTCAGAACCCGATCACGTTCCGCATCGTGGATACGGACTTCATGCAGCGCCCGGTCGGAATCTTGGCGGAGAAGCGCGTCGAGTCGGCGTGCTTCGCCCCGATCAGCCGCGCTGAGTACTTCGCCAGTTTGCTGCCGCAGGGCGTGAAAGGTTTCACGCGGACGGAGACGGCGCTGCACGGGACGCCCAACGGCGCGCCCATCGGCATCGTCCTGCCCGCCAACCGCGAGTTCACGGGCATCTATCGCACTGTTGACGGCAACTGGATCGCGCTGTACGTCGGCGGCGAGAATCTGGTCTGGGTGCGCGCCGAAGACATGGACATGCCGATCAGCGGCTTGCTCTATGAGCCCGCCCGCATCGACCGCAGCCAGCAAGTGACGGGCGCGGTCGTGCCGAGCGTGCCGCTTGGCTCGGTCACGGCGCGCTTCACGGTCAATTTCCGCAGCGGACCGAGCATCACGGCGCAGCGCATCGGGCGCGTGCCGTGGCGGGCGACCGTAGCAGTCTACGGGCGCAGCGCCGATAGCGGCTGGATTCTGGTCAACTTCAATGGCGTCTTCGGCTGGGTGGCGGCGCGCTTCTTCACCTTCAACGACGTACGCCTCGTCGACTTGCCGATTGTCGGCTGAGCGCGCAGCTTTTCAGACCGAAACGGGCGAGGGCGGGATGCCAGATGGCGTCCCGCCCTCATCGTTGTCGATCAGGGGCGTGGCAGCTTACTTTAGGAAGTCGTTCTCGCTCTGTAATGCGCTGTGATGCGCGCGTCAGACATTATAACGCTTTTGCTATGCTGCCTTAAAGGAAAAGACTCGAATTAGAGTGGCGAGAATAGTGGCGCTGACTATACTTTCAAGCGTTGTGAAAAATATATAGACGAGGTGCAAGTATGTTGCGTCTGAGCGGAGAACGCATCGGCAACTACGAGATACTAGGGCTGCTTGGCGAAGGCGGCATGGCAGTCGTCTACCGCGCGCGGCAGCTGAACATCCAACGCGAGGTCGCCTTCAAGGTGATCGAGTCGCGTCTCGCCGACTCGCCCGACTTCATCAAGCGCTTCGAGCGCGAAGCACACACCATCGCTAACTTGAATCATCCGCATATCCTCAAACTGTTCGATTTCGGTCATTATGAAGGGCTCGTCTATCTCGTCATGGAGCTGCAGTCGGGCGGTAGCCTCGCCAGGTGGCTGCGCAACGAAGGCGCCTTGCCCGCCGAACAGGTAGGGCGCTACCTCACCCAGATTGGTAGTGCGCTGGACTACGCACACGGGCGCGGGGTAATCCACCGCGACCTGAAGCCGCAGAACGTGCTGCTGGACGAACAGCTGAACGCCATCCTGACTGATTTTGGGGTGGCGCGCATCGTCGGCGATGTGACTGCCTTGACGGGCAGCGGCGTGGCGGTTGGCACGCCCGCCTACATGGCGCCTGAGCAGTGGCACGGCGCCGAAGCCGACGCGCGCACGGACGTCTACGCGCTGGCTGTGATGGCTTACGAGCTGCTGACGGCGCGCACGCCTTACGTCGCCGATACGCCGCCCGCCATGATGTACAAACATCTACATGAACTGCCCACGCCCATGCGCGAGCTGCGCGCCGAAATGCCTGAGAGCATCGAACAGGTTCTGCTGAAGGGCATGGCGAAAAATCCCGATGAGCGCTTCCAGACGGCGGGCGAATTAGCAGAGGCGTTCCATGAGGCGCTCAGCGGCAAAGTGCCCCAAAGCGTCAAGAGCGCCGCGCCAACGCGCAACAAGCCCGCCAAGTCAACCTCGCTCACCCTCAGCACGCCGACCCTCGCCCGTCCAAAGGCAGAAGCCGCTCAGCGCCGCAGCCAGTTGCCGCTGCTGCTTGGCGGCGTGCTGATCGTCGTGCTGACGGGCATTGTAGCCCTGCTGGCGAGCAGATCGGGCGGCGAGACAGTCGCGCTCAGCCCCTTTGAGGATGCCGCGCCACTGCTGAGCGCCTTTGAACTGAGCGCTACCCCCACTGAGACGCCCACCGCCACCTTCACCGTTACCGCTACGCCTACTGCCACCTTCACTGTTACCGCTACGCCCACTGCCACCTTCACCGTTACCGCTACGCCCACCAACACTGCTACCTTCACGCCCAGCCCGACCAATACCGCCACCCGCACACCGACGGCTACGCCTACCGATACCGCCACCTTCACGCCGACGGCGACTGCTAGCCCGACTCTCACGCCCTCGCCCACCTTGCCGCCCGATCAAGCTGCCCAAGCCACTTTCTTCGCTGAGCAGACGCGCCGCGCCACCGAGAGCCTGCCGACTGCTTATCAACAAACCCTCGAGGCGAATCTGACTCACATCGCCCAGACCTTCACGGCGACCGCCTGGACAGCCACCCCGACTGCCAGCAATACTTTCACGCCCTCGCCCACACCCACCTTGACCTTCACGCCTACCCAGACGCCTACACCGCTTTTAAGCCCAACGCCCTCCCTCGCTCCCGATCAGGTCTTTTTGGTGGTGCTGGCGCCGAGCTTGAACGTGCGCAGCGGACCAGATACGAGCTTCAACGTATTGGGCGCGCTGAACCAAGACACGCGCATCGAGCTGATCGGCACAAACCGCGATTATTCGTGGTTCGCCTTCACCTATCGGAATATTACGGCGTGGATCACAGCCAATGAGCGCCTCGTCAGCGTAATTGGCGATAAGTATCGCCTGCCCATCCTCGAAGCGCCAGCGATCGCGCCCAGACGGACTGCCACCCCGCTCCCGCCACCGCCTCAGTTTTCGGGCGGCGGCTCCGAACCGCCACCGCC